>JARIEV010000035.1 GCA_031127225.1 Gemmatimonadota bacterium
TCGATGCGGTGCAGCTGGCCCCCACCTACCGCCTGCTGAAAGGAGTACCCGGTCGTAGCTACGGTCTGAGTATCGCGCGCCGGCTGGCGCTGCCGGAAGAGGTCATTGCGCGGGCCGAGGCGAGACTGCCGCAGGGCGAGCGTGATCTGGCGGTGTTGCTGTCCGATGTGGAAGCGCGCGAGGGTGCGCTGGGGGAGCGCGAACGGCTCATGGATCGCGAGCAGGAAAAGCTGCGCGCGCGGCTCGGCACCGTGGCCGATCGTGAGCTCAAGGTGCGCGAGCGTGAGCGCGAGTCGGAAAAGGTCGCGCGGCAAGAGGCGCGCAAGTATCTGCTGGAGGCACGTGGGCAGGTCGAGCGCGCGATTGCCGATATCCGGATCAAGGCGGGTGAGCAGGCCGAGGCGCTCGAGGAGGCTGCGCGTGCGGCGCGTCGCGCCGTCGAGGACGCGGCGGCGGAGCAGGGTGCCGCGGTGGACGCCGTGCAGCAGCGGGCCGCGCGCGAGAGGGCTAAGGTGCGCGCGCAGGTGCAGGCCGCCGTTTCTCCCGTGCGCCCCGCCACGGCGCAGAAGCCGATCGTCGAGGGCGATCGGGTGCTGGTGGCCACCCTCGACAACAAGAGCGGGCACGTGGTGTCCGTACGCGGTGGCGATGCGCGCGTGGTGGTGGGCTCGCTCACCGTCACCGTGCCGCTCGCGTCGCTTACGCGCACGGCGGCCCCACCGCCGCCCGCGGTGAAAGTGACGTACGCGGGCACGGTGCCCGAGGACGAGCCGGTCCGGGAGGTCGACGTGCGTGGGATGCGCGTCGACGAGCTGGATGATCATGTGCTGCACGCGCTGGATTCGGCGATCCGCGCGGATCTCCGGGAATTGCGGATCATTCACGGGAAGGGGACCGGCGCGTTGCGCGCCCGCGTGAGCGAGATGCTGAAAAAGGACACCCGCGTGGCCGGATTCCGGCTTGGTGCGTGGAACGAAGGAGGCGCGGGGGTAACCGTGGCGGAGTTGGCGTGATCTCCGACGAGATCATCGAGCGGGTCCGCACGGCGGCCGACGTCGTCCAGATCATTGGCGAGTTCGTCCCGCTCAAACGTGCCGGCGGTGACTATCGCGGACCGTGCCCGTTTCACGGCGGTACGAATCCGAATTTCTCGGTATCTCCGAAGCGCGGGAGCTATCACTGCTTCGTGTGCCACGAAAGCGGTGATGTGTTCAGCTTTGTGCGGAAGCGACTCGGGCTGGACTGGCCGGCCGCGGTGAAGATGATCGGCGAACGGGTTGGCATCGAAGTGATCGATGTCCCCATGCGGGCGCAGGCTCCCGATCCGAACGCGCCGAATCATGAGGTGCTGGCAGCCGCCGCCGACTGGTTCCAGCGACAGCTCGCGGACGACACCGGTCGTGAGGCGCGCGCGTATCTCCAGCAACGTCAGCTGGATGACGCGGCGTGCGAGCGGTTCGGTTTGGGGTTTGCGCCGCGCGACCCGCAGGCGCTGCGCCGCTACCTGCACTCGCTCGGTGCGGATGACGCGCGCCTGCTTGAGGCCGGCCTGTTCGTGGTGCGTGAGGGGGAGACCGACCCGCGGCCGCGTTTCCGTGGCCGCGTCATGTTTCCGATTCTCGACGAGCTGGGGCGTCACGTCGGGTTCGGCGGGCGCGCCCTTGGTGACGACGCCCCGAAGTACCTGAACAGTCCCGAGTCGCCTGTTTTCCAGAAACGGCGCACGCTGTACAACCTGCACACCGCGAAGCAGGGAATGCGGCGGGCCGGACGCGCGATCGTTGTAGAGGGGTATCTCGATGCGATCCGGTTGACGCTGGCGGGGATCGACGAAGTCGTGGCGCCGCTTGGTACCGCCCTGACGGACGAGCAGGCGCAGTTGCTGGTGCGCTATGCCAGCGAAGTCTTTTTGCTGTACGACAGCGATGAGGCCGGACAGAAGGCCACGTTCCGCTCGGGGCTGGAGCTGCTCGGGCACAAGGCGTCGGTACGCGTGGTGACGCTGCCGGAGAACGAGGATCCTGACACGTTCGTGCGCGACCACGGTCGTGCGGCGATGGATGTGCAGCTCGGATTAGCGATCGATCTGTTCGACCGGCAGGTGCAGATTCTGGAACGGCTGGGCTGGTTTTCCGACCTGCGTCGCCGTCGCATCGCGATCGACAAGCTGCTCCCCACGATCCGTGCGGCGCGGGACCCGCTCACGCGTGATCTGTATCTGGCGCGGCTCGCCGATGTCTCACACCTCGACAAGCTCACGCTGGCGACCGAAGCAGACGCGGTGGCGGAGAATGGACGACGGCGTGCCCCGGGCACCCAGAGCGGGCCACCGGACCGCGCGGCGGACGAGCCGTTGCCGGAGTTCGAGGGCTCCTCGGCCCAGGCCGAGCCAGCTCCCTTGCCGCCGCCGTCGGGGGACAAGCCCGTGTGGAAGGGCCGGCGCAACAAGGGCAACGCGCCGGAGTGGAAAAGCACCAATGTGCCGCCGCGGGCTCGGCGGGACGAGCCAGTGGAGCGGACGCTCGTGCGCGCGATGCTGGCCGATCGTGCGGTCGCCGAACGGGTGGCGGAACGTCATCCGCCGGCCAGCTTTCGCCATGCGAGTTACGGGGCCCTCTTCGGGGCGTTGCTCGAGGCGGCGCTGACCGACGATCTGGAGCAGATCGCCGAACGTCTGCCCGCCGGTGCGCTGGCGGTTCTGCAGGAGCTGACCGACGGGGCGGTGGCGATCACGGTCGAGTCGTCCGACATCGGTCTGAGCCTCAGCAAGCTGGACGCCAGGCGGCTCGACGAACGGGTCGACGAGATTCGCAGCGCCATGCGGACAGCGACGCGCGACGAGCAGGATATCTTGATGCGGGAGCGGCTCGAGCTCGAGGCCGAATTACGTCGGCTCTTGCCTATTCGTAGTCCGCGGGCTAAACCGAAGGGGTGACGGTCGACCATCGACCTGATCTCCCTCCTGGAGGTGTAGTGAATTCCGAGCTCCAAGCACTGTTGATCGTCCAGCAGGACGATGAAGTCATTCGCGCGATCGAAACCCGGCGCGACGCGCTGTCTCCCCGCCTCGCGGTCCTCGACAAGGCGCGTCAGCGTGCCGCCGATGAGGTCACCCGGAACGAGGCGGCGCTCGAGCGTGAGCTAACGAAACATCGCGCGCTTGAGGCGCGCATCGTCGAGCACCGCCTGCGTCTCGAGAAGAACATCGAGGTGTTGAACAACGCGCAGAAGGTGAAGGAGGTCACTGCCGCATCGGCGCAGGTCGAGGCCGCCCGGAAGCTGCTTGCTGACGAAGAGAGTGAGTCACAGGGCGTGTCGCGCCGGATCGTGGATCTGCGTACGGCCGTCGCGGCGCATCGGGACGTGCTGGAACGGACCACGGGGGAGCAGCAGGCGGCACGCGGCGCCCTCGCGGGGGAGCTGGCGGTCATCGACGCGGAGATCGCGGTGGCGCGGGCGAAGCGCGACCAGTCGTCCGTTGGTGTGGGTCGGTCTTTGCTCAGCAAGTACGATCGCGTGCAGACCCGCCGCCGCACCACGGTGGTGTTTCAGCTGCATGAGGATTTCTCGTGCGGCAGCTGCGATACGGCGATTCCGCTGCAGCGTCGCCTGCCGATGTCGACGGGCACGCTGATCGAGCCGTGCGAAGGGTGCGGATGCCTGCTGTACTTCATCCCGACTCCGCCGGCGGCGGCACAGGGCTGACGCCCCTCGGGATGGGTGCCGGCCTTCGCGGGTCGGCGCCCGTTGCGGTGGGTACGCATGCGGACTTTCGGGTGCACCCTCCGGTGCGCGGCCGGTACATTGCACGAGTGACCGACACCACCCGTTCTCCACGGACTCGCCGCCTCGACGGCGCGACGGCTCGTGCCGCCCGCCCGGCCGCGCGTCAGCGCCCTGACGCCCGCTGGGTTGCCTCCTCGCCTGCCGCCGTCGGCGACGTTGAGGCGTTGGCGTCCGCGCTTCTGCTCCCTGAACCAGTGTGTCGTCTGCTGATGGCCCGCGGCTATCGGGACGTCGAGGCAGCCAAGCGATTCCTCCGGCCGCGGCTCGAGCAGGTGAGCGCACCGGAGACCTTGCGAGATCTCCTGCGCGCCGTCGCCCGCATCGCGGACGCGGTCCGGGCGCAGGAAACGATCTTCGTGCACGGCGACTACGATGTTGACGGGATGAGCTCCACGGCGCTCCTGGTCCGCGTGTTGCGCGGGCTCGGGGCGCAGCACGTGGTGCCCTTCGTACCGAATCGGCTCACCGACGGGTACGATCTGGGGAGTGCCGGCGTCGAGGCGGCGCAGCGCGCCGGTGCGACGCTGGTGGTGACCTGTGACTGCGGGACCAGCGCCCGGGAAGCAGTGGATGCCCTGAACGCTGCGCGGATCGATGTGATCATCACGGATCACCACCTCCCCGGGCACGCGCTGCCGGCCTCGTACGCGATCTGCAATCCGCGACACCCCGCATGCCCGTCGCCTGACAAGGATCTCGCGGCGGTCGGCGTGGCGTACAAGCTTGCACTCGCGCTGTGCGACGCGTTCGGCGTCTCGCCCGCACTGGCCCATCGTCAGCTGGATCTCGTCGCGCTGGCGACGATCGCGGATGTGGCCCCGCTGCGCGGCGAGAATCGCGTATTGGTGCGCTATGGGCTCAAGCTGCTGGCTGAGACCACGCACGCCGGCTTGCGCGCCCTGATCCGTTCCTCCGGCCTCGAGGGCAAGGCGCTCACGGCGGGGCGGGTGGGCTTCGTGCTCGCCCCACGCCTGAATGCCGCTGGTCGGATCGCTGACGCAAAGCTCGGGCTGCAGTTGCTGCTCGCCGAACGGGACGACGAGGCCAACGTCATCGCGCGCGAGCTCGAAGAGCTCAATCAGGCCCGTCAGGCGCTTGATCGCACGGTGTTGGACGATGCGCTGCGGCAGGTCGACGCCGCCGCGGCGCAGGACCGGTATGCCTACGTGCTGTCGCGCGATGGGTGGCATGCCGGAGTCATCGGCATCGTCGCGTCCCGGATCGTCGAGCAGACGGCGCGTCCTGCCGTGCTGGTCGCCGTTCAGGACGGAATCGGCAAGGGATCGGGCCGGTCGATCGGCGCCTTCGATCTGCATGGCGCGCTGGGCGAATGCTCCTCGCTCTTTCAGCGATTCGGTGGGCATCGCGCGGCCGCTGGCCTGACGATGGACGCCCGACAGCTGCCGGCGTTCGTGGAGCGCTTTGACGAGGTGGCTCGCGATCGGTTGACGGCACAGGACCTCGTCCCGGAGTTGCGGGTCGATCTCGATGTCCCGATCGACAGCGTAGGCGAGTCGCTTGAAAAGATGATCCGGCACTTCGAGCCGTTCGGCATGGGCAATCCGTCGCCCATGTTGCGCACCACTGGTGTCCGCCTCGTGGCGCCGCCACGGCGCGTCGGGACGGACGGGCTCAAGCTGGCCGTCGATGGCTCCGACGGGGTGCTGGAGGCGATCGGGTGGGGGATGGCGGCCTTGGCGCCGTCGCTCGATGTCTCGCGTCCGGTCGATCTGGCGTATCGGCTTGAACGCGACGAGTATCGTGGCGTGTCACGCCTGCAACTTCGGGTCGCCGGCGTGCGGCCCTCTGCGGAGTAGACGATGCGGATCATTTCGGGAAAGTGGCGGGGGCGGCGCATCAGTGCGCCGGAGGGTGGGGCCGTGCGACCCACGGGCGATCGCGTCCGGGAGTCTTGGATGAGTATCGTGCACCAGCTACTCCCCGATGCGCGCGTGCTGGACTTGTGCGCCGGCAGCGGCGCGCTCGGCCTCGAGGCCCTCTCGCGCGGTGCGGCGCGCTGCGACTTCGTGGAGCAGTCACCCGCGTCGCTGGCCACCATCTCGGCCAACCTTCAGCAGCTCGGTGGGCATCCGCACGCCCACATGCATCGCGAGGACGCGCTGCGCTTTGTGGAGCGGCTTGCCCCAGGCGCCTACGATGTGGCGTTCGCCGATCCGCCCTACGCGTCTGACACCGTGCGTCAGTTGGTCGAGCGGTGGATGGCGGTCCCTTTCGCCGATGTGTTCGGCATTGAACATTCGTCTTCGGTGGTTCTCCCCGCGATCGGCGAAACCCGCCGCTACGGCAGCACGGCACTGACCTTCTTCCGCGCCCCCTCGTGACGTCGTCTTCAGCAGTCTCCGCCGAGCGCGTCGCGCTGTATGCCGGCTCCTTTGATCCCGTCACGCACGGGCATGAGGACCTCATCCGACGGACGCTCACGTTTGCCGATCGCGTGATTGTGGCGGTGGCGAACAACGTGAGCAAGCAGCCGCTCTTTTCGGTCGACGAGCGCGTCCAGTTGATCACCGACATCATGGGCCATGACCGGCGCGTTGAGGTTCGCGCGTTCAGTGGCCTGCTGGTGGATTTCGCCCGCGATGTCGGCGCGCAGGTCAACGTGCGCGGCCTGCGTGCGGTCAGTGACTTCGAGTACGAGTTCCAGATGGCGCTCATGAACCGACATCTGTATCCGGACATGGAGACGGTGTTCATGACCCCGTCGCTGGATACCACGTACATCAGCTCGAGCATGGTGCGGGAAGTCGCGCGCTTCGGCGGTGATGTGAGTGAGCTGGTGCATCCCCTTGTGGCCGCTGCGCTGGGCGCGCGATTCGCCGGGACGCAATGATCGCCGAGCCGTCTGCCTCTGACGGGGCCGGCGCGTTCCTGCGGTCGGTGCACCAGCGCGCCGGCGCCGTGCGGCGCACCATCCTCTTTCCCGAAGCCACCGATGTGCGCACGGTCGAGGCCGTGATCGCGCTGGACCGGTTGGGCTCGGTCACACCGGTGCTCGTGCGCCGCAGTGATGCACCGACTGGGGTCGTCCCGGCACGCGCCATCGCGATGCTCGATCCGCTCACCGATGCAAGGACGCCGCAGGTGGTCGCGCATCTGCTGGCGCGCCGTGCGGCGAAGGGGCTGAGTCGCGAGGACGCCGAGCGGCTGGCGCGGGATCCGTTGTACTTCGCGGACGCACTGGTCGCGCTTGGCGAGGCGGACGGGTGTGTGGCCGGCGCGGTACACACCACCGCCGATGTGTTGCGCGCCGCGATCTGGACGGTCGGCGCCGCAACGGGTGTGCGCACCGTTTCCTCTTCGTTCTATCTCATCGTGCCCGCATTCCGGGGCAGCGACGCGGAAGTGCTCACGTTCACGGACTGTGCGGTAATTCCGGATCCGAGCGCCCGCCAACTGGCCGATATCGCGATCGCGGCGGCGGCCGATCGCCGCCGGATCGTCGGTGACGAACCGTGCGTAGCCTTTCTGTCGTACAGCAGCATGGGCAGCGCCGACGGGCCCTCGGTCAGTAAAGTCCGAGAGGCAGTCGCGCTCGTGCGATCGGAAGCGCCGGGCCTGCGCGTATCGGGTGAGGTGCAGGCCGACACGGCGCTGCTGCCGGAGATTGCGCGCCGCAAGGCGCCCGGCGAGACCGCTGCCGGCCGGGCCAACATTCTCGTGTTCCCGTCGCTCGATGCCGGCAATATCGCGTACAAGCTGGTGCAGCGCCTCGCGCATGCTACGGCGATCGGGCCGATCCTGCAGGGGCTGGCGCGTCCCTGCAGCGACTTGTCGCGCGGCGCGACGTCCGATGACATTGTTCACGTGGCCGCGATCACCGCGCTGCAGGCGGGATCCGCCGTGCCTGCTTTCTCCGATTCCTGAGCCTGCTATGAGCTTCACCCTGGATCGCCGTGAGGATGTGCTGTTCGTCGATGTCGACGGGCAGCTGGTGGTAACCAACCGGCAAGAGTTCAAGCAGGCGATCCTCGACGCGCTCGAGCAGGGCGCACGCACGGTCATCGTCGATTTTTCGAAGGCCGGCTATATCGACAGCTCGGGACTGGGCGCACTCGTGTCCATCAGCAAGCGCGTCCGCGATGCGGGTGGCGACCTGCGACTGGCCGGCCTTAACGACGACCTCCGGACGCTGTTCGAACTCACGCGTCTCGACGCGCTCTTCCCGCTGTTCGCGACCCGGGCCGACGCGCTCGGGGTGCGCTGACGGCGTGGCCACTCGACTCAGGTCGCGGCCCGTCGTCCGGGCGGCGGCTGATCCGATGACCGGCTCTGTCCCCCCGCAGCCTCCCGTCGACGCGCCGACGGCGTCACCGGTCCGGGAATGGCGCATTGCCTCGGACGTGGTGCTGATACAGTCCATCGTCGAGGCCATCGTGCTGCTGTGCCGGGAGGCCGGTTTCTCCGCGCGCCACTGCCAACTGAACGTCCCCGTGGCGGTCACCGAGGCGCTGGCCAATGCCATTGTGTGCGCGAATGGGAGCGACCGTACCCTGTTCGTGCAGGTGCGCGCCACCGTCGATCGCGAGCGACTCACAGTCGAGGTCATCGACGAGGGTTGCGGGTTCGATCTCGCGTCGGTGGAGCAGGGCCCGGACCAAGCGGACTGGCTCGAACGCGAGGACGGTCGCGGCGTGTTTCTGATGCGGCAGTTGATGGACCACGTTGACAGCCTTCCGCCCGCGGCCGGTGCCGGTCACTGCGTGCGACTGACGCTGCGCCGCACATGATCGAGGTGTCGGCGCTCCTGGCCGCGTTTCTCGAGGCCACCGGTCGCGAGTCGGCCATCTGGGAGCGACGCGCTGGCGGCGGCCCGTTGCTGCTCGGTGCCTCGTCGGATCGGTTCGCCACCCGAACGGAGCCAGGCGTCGGCGCTTGGGACGTCGTCGCGTGGGCGCGCGCGAACGCCCTCCACGCCCAGCTCGTCACGACCGGCGAGAGCGTCGGCTGGCTCTTCGTTCAGGCCGGCGACAGCTTCGACGCCGATCGACTGCTGGCGCGCCTGGTGCCGCTGGTGCGGCGGCTGGCACACGAACGGGATGGCGCCATGCGTGAACTCGTGGAGCGCTACGAAGAGATCAGCCTGCTCTACGCGATCGGTGAACTGCTCGGCGGCAGCACGTCGGTGGAGAACGTCGCCGACACGCTCCTGCGCGAATTGGCGGTGACGATCGGCGCGACGCGCGCAGTCTTTTTGTTGAATGACCGCGGCGCCGGCCTGTTGACACCCATCGCGACGCTCGGGCTGGGCGAGGCGTCCTATCCGGCGGTCGCGCTGGAGCGGCAGGGCCACATCGCGGTCCGCGCGTATCACGGCGGCGGGGCGAGCGCCGAGGAGGGCGACGGAGCCCGCGAGGCAGACCCGGTGCTGGCGGTCCATGGTGGCGCGCTGCTCGCGGTCGCGATCACACGCCCGAGCACCGGCGCGGGGATCACGGGAACGCATCCGGTGGCCGTGCGCGTCGGCGATGTCGTCGAGTCCCGGGCGCCGGTGCCGTTGGGGGTGCTGGTGCTCGGCGGACGCGCGGTGGGGCAGCCGTTCACCGCGGGTGATCGCAAGCTGGCCGTCGCGGTGAGTACGCAGATCGGCATCGCGATGCACAATGCGTCGCTGGTGCGGGCCGCGGTGGAGCGGCAACAGCTCGTGCGGGAGATGCGTCTCGCGCATGACCTGCAGCTCAAGCTGCTCCCCAAGCCGTCGGTGGTCGGTCCCGAGGCGCGGGCGGCGGCGCGGCTTGTGCCGGCGGAAAGTGTCGGCGGCGACTTTTTCCTTCTCGCTCGGCTCGACCACGATCGTACCGGCGTCCTGATCGGAGATGTGTCGGGACACGGGTATCAGTCGGCCCTCGTGATGGCGCTCGCGCTGAGCGCGGCGGCGATCCATGTGCAGGCTGCCTTCGATCCGTCGATCGCACTCGATGCCGTCCGTCGCTCGCTCGATGACGAGTTAACCTCTACAGAGATGTCGATCACCATGTGCTACGCCGTTATCGACAGCCGGGCCGGCGAGGTTCGCTTTGCCAACGCCGGTCACCCCCACGCGTTCCGCCTCGGGGCGGACGGCCACTGTGAGCGCCTCGCGGCCGTTGTCCCACCGATCGGTTTCAGTCATGCCCCATTCGAGGAGTGCGTCATGTCGTGGCGGCCGGGCGATCGACTGGTCCTCTTCACCGATGGGCTCACCGACGCCCGCAGTGCGTCCGATGGGCGGCTGGGCGAGCAGGCCGTGCTCAGCCGGTTGTCCGGCATGACGCACGGCGAACCACCCGAGGAGATCCTCGCGGCGCTCTTTGACCAGGTGAATATGCACACCGGGCGGACGCCGCTGCGCGATGATCTGGCGGCGGTGATCGTGGATCGTCCCGTGCCGGGCACCGTATGAGTCAGCAGCATGGATTCGGTGCCCGCGGCGGCCGACCGCCGCGTCGCGAGGGGGAACTGCCGGCGGCCCGCAAGCGGTTTGGGCAGCACTTCCTCAAGGACTCGCGCGTGCTTGACAGCATCGTCGACGCGCTCGGACCGCTGGACGGACGTACTGTGGTCGAAATCGGTCCCGGACGCGGCGCGCTCACTGACCGATTGGTTGAGCGGGCGGGGCGCGTCGTCGCCGTCGAACTCGATCGTGATCTCGTGCAGCATCTGCGCACGCGGTACGCGGACCTGCCGCACGTGGAGATCGTGGAGGCGGATGTCCTCACCGTCTCGTTGGCGGCACTGGCCGGTGGTCCGTATCTGCTGGTTGGTAACGTGCCGTACTACATCACCACACCGATCATCTTTCACGCGCTGGAACAGCCGCGGCCGGACGTGGCCGTGTACCTCGTGCAGCGCGAGGTGGCCGATCGGATGGCGGCGCCGCCGGGGGACAAGACCTATGGTGCGTTGAGCGTGAACTTGCAGTCGGTGGTGGATGTCACGCCGGTGCGGCGTGTGCCACCCTCTGCCTTCAATCCGCCGCCGACCGTCGATTCCGCCGTCGTCCGCGTCACGCCGCGCGACACGCCGTGGGTGGAGGCGGAGCTGGAGATCCCGTTCCGCCGCTTCGTGCTCGCGGCCTTCGGCCTGCGTCGCAAGCAGCTCATCCGGGTGGTCCGCACGGTGGCGTCGCTCGACGCCGCTCAGGCGGCGGCCGTTCTCGCCGATGCCGGTTTGCCGCACGACGTGCGCCCGGAGGTGCTCACCCCGGCGGACTTCGCCCGCCTGGTCCGTGTGCTCAGGCGGCGCCCTGAGCCGACAGTGAATTCGTAAGGGCGAACGACAGGCCCTCGAGTTCCATCGCCATGTTGACGGACTTGAGGGACACGTGGGCCGGCACGGTGATTTGAGCCGGCGCAAAATTCAGGATGGCGCGGATGCCCGCACCCACGAGCTGGTCAACCACATCCTGAGCGTCGTCCGACGGGATCGCCAGCACGGCAATCTGCGCCTCCTCTTGGACGATGTCGGTTGAGAGCGCGGCCATATCGTGCACGATCGCCTCGCCCCATGGCTTGCCGATCTTGGCCGGATCGTGATCGTAGACGCCGACGATGCGGAACCCCCGCTGGCGGAACCCGCGATAATTCGCCAGCGCAGCGCCGATCTTGCCGGCGCCGACGATCACGACCTTCCATTCCCTCTCGAGGCCAAGGATTTCGCGCAGGTGGGCGGTGAGCTCGTGCACCGGGTAGCCGAGGCCACGCTTTCCGAACGAGCCGAAGAACGAGAGGTCTTTCCGGACCTGAGCGGGCGTGGTCCCGCACAGATGGGCCAGCTCATCGCTCGAGGCGGTCTGCTGACCGCGGGTATCAAGATCTTCGAGGTACCGCAGGTACATCGAGAGACGTCGGACGGTGGATTCGGCGATGCGTTTCACGGCGGAGTCGGTTGCTTGTGAAATTCTTCACAAAGGTACGTACCCCTCCGGTCTTTTGCCAGCGCGCGGCGTCCCGTCACTATCTTCCGCGCATGTCCCGCCCCACTACGCTCTCGGCCCGCGCCGCGCAGCGACTCGCTGACGGTCCGCTCGATCCGGTTTCGCTCATGCGCGACGTCTGCCGCGTGGAGCGGTTGCAGCCCGATGCGGCGGAGCGGATGGCGATCGCGCTCCTCTCAAGCCACCCGGAGTTCGTGCGGCTGCCCAGCGGTCACTGGACGTTGCAGCCCGGACTGGCCGCCGCGGTCGCGCTCCCGCGCGGGGCGGGCGCCGGCGTGTCCGTCGACGCTGTCGCCGACGTCGGGGCGGCCGCGGTGCCGCCGGTGTCGTTGCGCGATGTCGCGTTTGCGGTGACGGACGTGGAAACCACCGGAACACGGGCGACGGAGGGGGATCGGATCACGGAAATCGCCATCGCCCGCGTGCGCGGTGGGGAGATCGTGGACGTCTATGCGCAACTGGTCAATCCGCAGCGGCCGATCCCGCCGTACATCACGCAGTTGACGCAGATTTCGTGGAACATGGTGAAGGATCAGCCCACGTTCCGGGATGTCGCGCCGCAGGTGGCGGATCGTCTTGCTGGCCATGTTTTTACCGCCCACAACGCGGCCTTCGATTGGCGGTTCGTCGGCGAAGAGTTGTTCCGGAGTGACGGGCAGCGTCTGGCCGGACCGCGGTTGTGCACCGTACGGATGGCCCGCGTCCTGCTGCCGTCACTGGCGCGCAAGTCTCTCGATCACGTCACGCGCTACTTTGGGATCGAGATCGCCGCGCGTCACCGGGCCGAGGGGGACGCCGTCGCCACGGCCCACGCGTTGCTGCGCATGCTGGCGATTGCGGAGGATGAAGGCGTCACCTCGTGGCCCGCGCTCGAACGGTTGCTCTCGTCGCCGGCAGGCCGCCCGCGGCCGACGGCGAGTGATCGTCGGCGCCGGGCTTTTCCGCTTCCCGCTTCTGAGGACCACATCGCATGAGCGATCGCTTGACCGCACCGCACCCCCTGCTTGAGACCCGCACGCTCGGACGATGGCGCATCCATGCCATTCAGGCGGGCGGGCAGCAGCTCGACGGCGGCGCCATGTTCGGCGTCGTTCCGAAGACCCTGTGGGAGCGTCGTCTCGCGGCGGACGACAAGAACCGGATCCCGCTCGGGATGCGGTGCCTGCTGATCGAGCACGACGACGGGTTGATCCTGCTCGATACCGGGCTCGGGAACAAGGAAACCGCCAAGTTTCACGACATTTACGGGGTCGACAACGCTGGCGGGGAGGGGCGGACGGCACTGGAAGACGGCCTGCAGGCGGCGGGATTTTCGCCGGCGGATGTGTCGCTGGTGATCAACACCCATCTTCACTTCGACCATGCGGGCGGCAATACGTGGCGGAATCCGGGCGGCGAGGTGCTCTCGGCGTTCCCGAACGCCCGTTTCCTCGTGCAGGCTGGCGAGCGGGCCTACGCCGAGCGCGCCAATGAGCGGACGGCGGCGAGCTATTTTCCGGCGAACTGGGCACCGATCATGAGCGCCGGGCGGTATGAGTTTCTGGAGGGGCCGAGTGAGGTGGTGCCCGGGATTTCGGTGCGGCTCACCCCCGGGCACACCCCGTACCACCAGAGTGTGGTGCTACGCTCCGGTGGGGAGACGGCGTGCTTTTTAGGAGACGTGGTTCCGACTTCCCATCATCTGCCGCTGCCGTGGATTATGGGCTACGATGTCGAGCCGTTGGTCACGCTGGAATCGAAACGGGCGTTGCTGGCGGACGCGCTGCGGGAAGACTGGCTACTGATTTTCGAGCATGACGCCGCGGTGGGGTTCGGGCGCGTGGCGCTCGACGGGAAGGGGTATCGGCTGGCGGAGTAGGGCGGGGCGCGGAACTGATGGCGCCCCTTGACCTTGCGGTGCAGGTGCCTAACTTCCCGAGGTTAGCATAGTTGGATCGTAGGTCCGGGGGCGCGTCAGCATCCCCACACAACTGAGAAGCGGGCCGGCAGCGACGCCGGTCCCACCCTTCGGCCCTCTCGCCAGGCAACGTCCTGCGGAGGTGTGCTGCTGGAGTCGATCGGCATCGTGTCTCCGTGCGCGCCCGTCAGGGCATCGCAGGCGGAGCAGCACGGTATTCGACGCGGACTCCTCAGGGGTCCGCGTTTTCTGTTTCTTCTACTGGAGTACGGCCTATTCAGGATTCGACGAAGCGACCGCCACGGGTGAACCGGCAGATCCGGATCAGCCCCGTTCGCGTGATCGGCGCCGACGGAAGTCAGCTCGGTATCATGGAAGTCGACGTGGCGCTGTCCCAGGCAGTCGAGCAGGGACTGGACCTCGTCGAAGTGGCGGCTGCCGCGCGGCCGCCCGTCGTCCGCATCATGGACTTCGGGAAGTTCAAATTCGAACAGGCCAAGCAGGCGCGAATCGCGAAGAAGAAGCAGCACGTGATCCATCTCAAGGAGGTCAAGTACCGCCCCGGGATCGACGATCACGACTTCGAGACGAAAACCCGCCATGCGCGGCGCTTCCTCGAAGAAGGCAACAAGGTGAAGGTGACACTGATGTTCCGTGGCCGGCAGATCGCCCATCCCGAACTCGGGAGACTGGTGGTTGACCGTGTCGCGCAGGAGCTGATGGATCTCGCGAAGATTGAGAGCGCGCCGTCCATGGAAGGGAAATCGATGACGATGATTCTCGCGCCGAAGTAGTCGGCGCCGGATCACCAGCAGGGCCGCTTCCGCATCGGAGCGGTTGACCGCAGCCGTGAGCAGATCATGCCGAAGATGAAGACCCACAGTGGCGCCAAGAAGCGCTTCTCCGTGACGGGATCGGGGAAGGTGCGGCGTCTGAAGGCGTACAAGAGCCACATCCTGACCAAGAAGACGTCGAAGCGTAAGCGCAATCTCCGTCGTCCGACCATCGTCGAGACCAACGGCGAAGTGAAGCGTATCAAGCGTCTTATCCTGGCCTGAGGACCTACTATGCCCCGCGTAAAATCCAACGTCGTCCGCCTCAAGCGGAAGAAGCAAATCCTCAAGCACGCCAAGGGTGCCTTTGGTGGCCGGTCCAAGCTCTGGAAGGCCGCGAAGGAAACCGTGGAGCGTGGCTGGCGCTATGCGTACCGCGACCGCAAGAACAAGAAGCGCGATTTCCGTCGCCTCTGGATCGTGCGTATCAACGCCGCCGCCCGCATGCACGACATGTCGTACAGCGTCTTTATCAACGGCCTCCACGCCGCTGGTATTGAGATCGACCGCAAGGTGCTGGCCGACCTCGCGGTGCGTGAGCCGGATGCGTTCGCCGCGATCGCCGAGCAGGTGCGCAAGGCTGTCGACGCGAAGACCGCCGCCGCCTGATTCGGACCGGCACGTGACATGAGCGGCGGTGCCGTTCGTGATTAAGTTGTGGGGCCGGTATCGAGGTGATGCCGGCCCTTCGTGCATGCGAACCGGATCGGTTTCCCGGTGCGATGCGATTCCCCGATTTCCGATCTCGACTCGTGCAACTTTCCGAGTATCTCGCTCAGGCTGATGCCCTCGCGCAGGACGCGCGCGCGCTACTCGACGGGCTCGAGCCCGCCACCCGCCTCGACGACGCCAAGGGGCAGCTCAATGCCCTCAAGGACGCGCGGCTGGCCGCGCTCCAGGGTGCGCTCCGCGCGCTGCCGCCCGATGACCGGCGTGCGGCGGGGACCGCGTTCAACACGCTCAAGCAGGCGATTCAAGAGCGACTCGACACCTTTGCCACGCGGCAGGCGGCGGCGCTCGGCGTCGTGGCATTCGATGCCACCATGCCGGCGCGCGGCGTGTGGCGCGGCTCGTTGCATCCCGTCACCATCGTCATCGACGAGATCTGCGACATCTTCCGCGAGCTCGGATTTACGATTGCCCTCGGCCCCGAGGCGGAAACGGAGTGGTACAACTTCGGTGCGCTCAACTTCCCGCCTGATCATCCGGCCATGGAGCTGCACGACACGTTGTACCTCGGTGACGACACCGTGCTACGGACGCACACGTCGCCTGTTCAGGTGCGCACCCTGCAGCGGTACAAGCCGCCCGTACGTGTGCTCGCGCCGGGCCAGGTCTATCGGCGGGATTTTTTCGATGCGACGCACGCGCCCGCGTTCATGCAGCTTGAGGGGCTCGCGGTCGACGAGGGCATCTCGTTCGTCGATCTCAAGGCCACACTGGCCGAGTTTGCCCGCCGTTTTTACGGCGCCTCGCGACGGGTGCGCTTCGGGCCGTCGTACTTCCCGTTCGTCGAGCCCGGGGCGCAGATGGATGTCGAGGTCGACCTCAACGATGGCAAGGGACTGCGCTGGGTCGAGATTCTCGGCTGCGGCATGGTGCATCCACACGTGCTTGAGGATGCCGGCCTCGATAGCGAGAAGTTCACTGGCTGGGCCTTCGGCATGGGCCCCGCGCGCATTGCGATGTCCCGCTACGACATCAGCGACATCCGCGTGCTCTACGATTCCGATGTCCGCTTCCTGGAGCAGTTCGCGCGATGATCGTTTCTCATGAATGGATCAAGCAGTTCGTTCCGCATGACCGCTCCGCTCAGGATGTCGGCGATGCGTTGAGCCGTCACTGCGTGACGCTGGACAACATTGCGCGACTGGGCGCGGATCTCGCGTCGTTCGTGGTCGCGCAGGTTGTCGAGGCCGGTCGGCATCCCAACTCCGACCATCTGTGGGTGACCAAGGTGGACGACGGCAGCGGCACGCTCCTCGACGTCGTGTGCGGCGCGCCCAACGTGGTGGCAGGCGCCAAGTACCCGTTCGCGCGCAGCGGCACGATCATGCCCGGCGGGCTCAAGATCGAGAAGCGCAAGATCCGCGGAGAGACCAGCAATGGGATGCTCTGCTCGTCCCGTGAACTCGGACTCGGACAGGAGCACGACGGCATCCTCACGCTCGACACCGATGTTGCCCCCGGCACGCCGCTGCTCGAGGTGCTGCCCAGCGCGGATGCGCGCATCGACCTCGATGTGCTGCCGAACCGGCCCGACCTGCTGTCGCATCTCGGGGTCGCCCGCGAGGTCTCGGCCATCCTCGGTGTGCCGATGCACGCGCGCCCGGCGGACATTGCGGCTGTGCCGCACGAGGTGCCGGTGCATACGGGGACGGCACAGGTCAGCGGCGCCGGCGTGTCGGTGCGCATCGACGACGCACTCGCGTGCCCGCGCTATGTCGCGGCGGTCATCCGCGGCGTGCGCGTCGGCCCCAGCCCCGACTGGCTGCGCGGACGGCTCGAGAGCATTGGGCAGCGCAGCATCAGCAACGTGGTCGATGCCACGAACTACGTGCTGCACGGGCTCGGGCAGCCGGTGCATGCCTTTGATCTGGCCACCCTTGCCGGCGGCGGGATCGTAGTGCGGCCCACCGGATACGGGGAGTCGCTGGTCACCCTCGACGGCGTCGCGCGGAGCCTGACGGCGGGCACCACGGTGATCTGCGATGGTGTGCGACCCGTGGCTCTCGCCGGGGTGATGGGTGGCCTCGACACGGAAGTGACGGACGCCACGACGGACGTTCTGTTAGAAGTGGCGGTCTTCGAGCCGCGCTTTGTACGCCGCGTGCGCCGTGCGGTGAATCTCTCGACCGATGCGTCGTATCGGTTTGAGCGTGGGGTCGACGCCGGTGACACGCTTGACGTGGCCCGGACGGCGGCGGCGCTGATCGTGCAGGTTGCAGGTGGTGATGTGGTCGCGTTGCTCGATGTCGGCGAGTCAGTCGCCCCGCGTGCGTCCGTGACGCTGCGCCCGTCCCGGTTGGCGCGCGTGCTGGGCGTTGCCGTGCCCCCCGCCGAGTTGCGCGACCGCTTGGAGTCGTTGGGATGCGCCGTGACCGAGGACGCGCATGGCCTGTTGGTTACGCCGCCGTCGTGGCGCCACGACCTGCTGCTGGAGGTGGACCTGATTGAGGAGGTGGCGCGCCTGGTGGGTTTCGATGCCCTGCCGGACGAGCTCCGTCCGTTCCGTCCGGGAACGGCACCGGATCACCCGCTGCATCTGGCCGGACGACGCGTCCGCGATCTATTGGTGGGGATGGGCCTGGCCGAAACCCGGCCGATGCCGTTCACCGCCACCGGCGACGAGCACACGCCGCGGGTACGCAATCCGCTTGCGGACGACGAGCCGTTTCTGCGCGCGTCCGTTCTGGACACACTCGCGCGCCGCGCAGAGTACAATCTCTCTCGAATGCAGGGTGATCTGCGACTCTTTGAAATCGGCAACGTGTTTCTGCCGTCGGGCGGGAGCTTGCCGCAGGAAGAGGTGCACGTCGGGGCGCTCCTAATGGGGGCTCGTCGTCCGGCGCATTTCACCGAGCCACAGCCACCGGCGTTCGACATCTGGGACGCCAAGGCGATGGCGGAGCGGATGCTGGCGGTGGCGTTTCCGGGTCGGGCGGCGACCCTGTCGCCCGGCGTGGCACCGACCGTCTGGGTGCTCACGGTCGAGGGAGAAGGAAAGGTGGGTACGGTAGGGAACGTGGCGCTCGATCGTCCGGTCTGGGCGGGCGCCGCCTTCGGCATCAAGATCCGCCTCGGCGTGATGTCGTCGGCCGATGTGTCCGCGCCGCGCCAGAACGCGCATGCCGGCGGCGCCGCGGTGCGGGAGGCGTCGGCGTCGTCCGGCATTCGCTTCACGCCGCTGCCGACGACGCCCGCCGCCGAGATCGACGTGGCGTTGCTGGTGCCCGATGGCATCGAGGCCGCGCGTGTCGAACAGCTGCTGCGCAGCGCCGGTGGCGATCTGCTCGAGCGCGTGGCGCTGTTTGATGAATTCCGCGGCGCCGGCGTCCCCGAGGGGCAGCGTAGCCTTGGCTGGCGCTTGACGTTCCGGCATCCGGAGCGCACCCTGCGGGATAAGGAAATCGAGGGTCGGCGGGCCCGCCTGCTCGACATTCTGGACAAGGAACTGGGTATTCGACCTCGTGCGACCTGATACCGCGGCGTTCCGTGAACTCGACGCACTGGTCCGCAACCTCAGCGACCAGCTCGCCGGCTACCGGCGGCGGGCGCTGGCCGCCGAGGCGCGTTCGCGCGAGCTGGAGCAGGCGGTGGCGGAGCGGGACGGCACGCTGATCGAGATCCGGGCCGATGTACAGCGCTCCACTCAGGCCCGCGCCATTCTGGAGGCGCGGGTGCGTGAGCTTGAGGCCAAGGCGGAGTTGGCAAAGGTGGAGCTGCTGCGCGTGCAGGCCGCGTTCGCCGCGGCGGCTGAGGCCGTCACCCCTCAGGCCGTCGAGCATGAGTTGTCGCGCGAGAACGACCAGCTGCGCGGCCGGCTGGGTGAGGCGCGCGAGAAAGCCGCACAGCTTGGTGAACGCGTCCGGTTTCTACGGCAGCAGATCGGTCATGGGGCGGAGCGATGATCGACAATAAGCTGGTGGTGCGGGTCCGCATCATGGGCGAGGAGTACACGCTGCGCACCGAGGCGTCGCCGGAGCACACCAAATCGGTCGCGGAGCATGTGGATCGGACCATCCGCGCGATCATGGGGGCGGGGTCCACGATGGAGACGCATAAGGCGGCCATTCTGGCGGCGCTGCAGATCACGGATGAACTGTTTCGCGAGCGCGTCGCCAGCGAGGCCATCACGGCCGACATCCGGCAGCTGGCCTCGGACATCCGTCCGCTGCTGCCACCGGCGAAGCGTGGGGACGACGGCGTCCCGGCCTGAGTCGCGGCCGGTGAGCGGCAGCGCCCCGTGCGCCCACTGGGCGGCTCTCGCGGCGCTGGGACGTTGCGGCCCCTTGAAAGCGTCCGTACGTTCTGAAGGTCAACGGTACGTGCGTTCCCTTGGGTCGCATCGACGGAGTTCCCTCCCGTCGGTTTGGCGGCGCATCGTGTTCGTCGCCCGCACCGTTCGAACGATAGATGCACTGAACCACGATCAAGAACCCGCGCGTAGCCGCGGTGGAGCATAGATCCTCATGGGCGAGATTCCCGCAGCGGCGCTGATTGGCGCCCTTGGGTTGATCGCGGCGGTCGTCGCGTTCGTGCTGGGACGACAGTCGTGGCGGAAGGTGGAAACCACCGAGCAGCAGCGTGCGCTGGTGACCGCCGAGGAATCGGCGGTCCGCGTGCTCGACGAAGCACGGCGCGAGGCGGAGACGCTGCGGCGTGGCGCGGTCGTCGCCGGTAAGGAGGATGTGCTGAAGCTGCGCGAGGGCCACGAGCAAGAGGTCCGGCAGCGTCGCGTGGAGCTGGAGCGCGAGGAGAAGCGTGTCATTGATCGAGAGTCGCAGCTCGATCGCGCGCGGGAGTCGCTGGAGGGCCGCGAGCAGGAAGTGCAGCGTCGTGGGGCGGAGCTTGGCCGACGCGAAACCGTGGCCACCTCCAAGGAGCAGGAGCTGGACCGGCTGATCGCGGAGGAGCGCCGCAAGCTCGAGCAGCTCGCCGGCGTCAGCGCGGATCAGGCCAAAACGGAGCTCGTCCGCCGGCTCGAGGATGAGGCGCTGGCCGATGCGGCGAGCCGGTTGCGTGAGATCCGTGAGTCGGCCAAGCGGAACGCGGAGCGGGAGGCCAAGAAGATCGTGGCGCTCGCGGTGCAGCGCGTGGCGGCGGAGACCACGGCGGAGACGACCGTGTCCGCGGTATCCCTGCCGAACGACGAAATGAAAGGGCGCATCATCGGGCGCGAGGGGCGCAACATCCGGGCGTTCGAGCTCGCCACCGGTGTGGATGTCATTATCGACGACACCCCCGATACGGTCGTGGTGTCGTGCTTCGACCCCGTCCGCCGGGAAACCGCGCGGCTGGCGCTTGAGAAGCTGGTGAGTGACGGCCGGATTCATCCCGGGCGCATCGAAGAAGTCGTGGCGAAGGCTCGTAAGGAAGTCGAGATCGCGATCATCGAGACCGGCGAACAGGCGGCGTACGATGTGGGTGTGGCGGGACTGCACCCCGAATTGATCAAGCTCATCGGCCGTATGCGCTGGCGCTCGAGCTACGGCCAGAACATTCTCGCGCACAGCAAGGAAGTGGCGTGGCTGGCCGGCATGATGGCGGCCGAGCTCGGGCTCGACGTGGCGCTGGCCAAGCGCGGCGCGTTACTGCATGACATCGGGAAAGTGCTCACGCATGAGCATGAAGGCACGCACGTCCAGCTTGGGGTGGAGGTTGCCACCAAGTACGGTGAGAGTCCGCTGGTCGTCAACTGCATCGCGGCGCACCATGACGACGTGCCGCATGAAAGTGAAGTGTCGGTGCTGGTGCAGGCCGGCGACAGTATTTCGGGCTCCCGTCCGGGCGCGCGCCGGGAGGCTTTCGAGACCTATGTCAAACGGCTCGAGGGCCTCGAAAAGATCGCGTCCAGTTATCGCGGCGTGGAGCGGGTCTTCGCCATTCAGGCTGGTCGGGAGGTGCGTGTGGTCGTGACACCAGAGCAGGTCGACGACAACCGGATGACGGCGTTGTCCGAGGAAATTGCGCGCCGGATCGAGTCGGAGTTGCAGTATCCGGGGCAGATCAAAGTGGTGGTGATCCGCGAAAGCCGGGCGGTGGACTTTGCGCGCTGAACTGATCGACGGCAAAGCGATCGCGGCAGACGTCCGCGCCGATGTGGCGCGCGATGTCGCCGCGCTCAGCAAGCGGGGGGTCGTGCCGGGACTGGTCGTCGTACTGGTCGGCGACGACGTGGCCAGTGCGACCTACGTGGGTGCGAAGGAGAAGGCGTCGCGCGAAGCCGGGATGTCCGGCGGGACCGTGCGGTTGCCCGCAGCGACGACACAGGCGGAGCTGCTCCGGCTGGTGGAGGAGCTGAATGGCGACGCAAGCGTCCACGGGATTCTCGTGCAGATGCCGCTGCCCGCCCACATCGATCCCGACACCGTGATCCGGCATATCCGTCCCGACAAGGATGTGGATGGCTTTCATCCGGAGAATGTGGGCAAGCTGCTCATCGGGCACACGGATGGCTTTGTGTCGTGTACGCCGGCCGGTGTGATTGAGTTGCTGGTGCGCAGCGGTGTCGAGACGCGGGGGGCAGAAGCCGTGGTCGTGGGGCGCAGCAACATCGTGGGCAAGCCAATGGCCGCGCTGCTCCTGCAGGCGCGCCCAGGCGGTGATGCGACGGTGACCGTGTGCCACAGCCGTACCAAGGATCTGCACATTCATACCCGTCGGGCCGACATCCTGATCGTGGCAGCGGGACGGGCGGAGATGATCACCGGCGACATGATCAAGCCCGGCGCGGTGGTCATCGACGTGGGTATGAACAGCGTGCCCGATGCCACGCGGGCGAAGGGGAGCCGGCTGTGCGGCGACGTGCACTTTGCCAGCGCGGTCGAAGTGGCGTCGCGGATCACACCGGTGCCGGGTGGCGTGGGGCCGATGACCATTGCCATGCTGTTGCGGAACACCGTGCGTGCGGCCGAACGCACCGTGAGCTGACGCGCGTGGCCGGACGTCGGAGTGAAGGGTCTCCGGGTTATGGCCCGCCGGCCGCTGCCGATGAGGCGCCGGGGAGCGCGCCGGAGTCGGCCATTGCCGTGCATACGTTGACGAGCGCGGCCAAGGACTTGATTGAAGGGGCTTTCCCGGCCCTCTGGGTCCGGGGCGAGGTGAGCGACTTCAAGGCCCATCGGAACGGGCACTGGTATTTCGCGCTGCGCGATGCCGACGCGCAGGTCAAATGCGTGATCTGGAGTTCGGCCGCGAAGCGGATACCTGCCCCGCCGGACGACGGCATGCAGGTGCTGGCCTACGGCCAGATGACGGTCTGGCCGGTGCGTGGGGATCTGCAGTTCTCCGTGCGGGCGCTTGAAGCCGCCGGCGACGGTCTGTGGCGCAAGGCACTGGAGCGGACGCGCCTGAGCCTCGAGAAGGACGGGTTGCTCGATCCCGCCCGCAAGCGGGCGCTGCCCGCGTTCCCGCGCCGGATCGCGGTCATCACGAGCCCCGACGGCGCGGCCATGCACGACATCATCACCGTCGCCCGCAGCCGAAGCGCCGACGTCGAACTCGTGATCGTGCCGGCGAAGGTGCAGGGGGAAGGCGCCCCGGAGTCGTTGGTGGCGGCGATCGAGCGCGTGAGCCGGTGGCACGATGCCGATCTGTTGATCATCGGCCGCGGCGGCGGGGCCCGCGAGGATCTCTGGGCCTTCAACGACGAGCGGGTGGCCCGCGCCCTGGCCGGGTGTCCGATCCCGAGCGTGTCAGCGGTGGGCCACGAGGTCGACGTGACGATCTGTGATCTGGTCGCGGATGTGCGTGCGGCCACCCCGTCGGCGGCGGCGGAGATCGCGGTGCCGTCGCGCCGTGAGGTGGTCGCGCGCGTGGCCTCGCTGGGCACGCGACTCGCCGGGGCGGCGCGGCGACGGGAAGAGCGTGCGGTCGCGGCCCTGTCGCAGGTCCAGCGTCGTCTGGGCTTGGCGGCGACGCGCGTGGTGGAGCGACGGCGGTCGCGGATCGAGGCGCTGGCGGGGCAGTTACACGCGCTCTCGCCGTTGCAGACGCTCGCCCGCGGATTCGCGGTGGCGCGAACGCTCGAGGGCGCTACTTTGAGCGGACGGGATCAGTTCGTTCCGGGCGCCCCTTTCGACCTGTGGCTCCGCGACGGCATCGTATCGGCGGTTGCCGGTGCGGGGCGCCCACTTCCCGAGCCTTCGCCGGTGTTCCCGCCTCAGGAGGGTGGATGAGTTTCGAACAGTCGTTGACCCGCCTCGAGGAGATCGTACGCGACCTGGAGCGCAACGACATCGATCTCGAGAAGGCCCTGCGCCTGTTCGAGGAAGGGATCGTGCATTTGCGCAGTGCGGGGGCGGCGCTCAAGACCGTCGACGCGCGCGTCCAGCAGCTGGTCGAGGCGGCCGACGGGTCGTTCTCCGTCGTCGATCTGGGCGGTTGAGCACATGACGCCAACCGGGACCGATACCACGGGGCCGACGTTTGTCGCCGAGCGCGCTGCGGTGCAGCAGGCGCTCGATGCGTTCTGCGCGCGCTGGCTGGGGGACATCGCCCCGCTCACGGCGGAAGCGATCCGGTACTCGCTGCTCGGCGAAGGTAAGCGGCTGCGCGCGATCCTGCTGCTCGAGGCCTACCGAGCCTGCGGGGGCACTGGAGACGCACGCGATCTCGCGGCCGCCGTTGAGGTGGTGCACGCCTACTCGCTGGTCCATGACGATCTGCCATGCATGGACGATGACGACGTGCGTCGCGGCCGTCCGACGGTCCACCGCGTGTATGGCGTACCCGTGGCCACTGCCGCTGGTCTGGCCATGGTGCCGCTCGCGGCGCGCAGCGCGTGGCATGCGTCGCGGGCCATGGGGCTGTCGGACGCGATCGCGGGCGACATCGTCCGCGATCTGATGGACGCGGCGGGTGCCGGCGGCATGATCGGCGGCCAATTGCTGGATCTCGAGGCGGAGGGAGTACCCCTCACCCTCGAGGCACTGGAACGGGTGCATCGACTGAAGACCGGCGCGCTGATCATGGCGTCGGTCACGCTGGGCGCGCGCGCGGCGTTGGCTCCGGCGTCGCGTCGCCACGCACTCGAGCGCTACGGCGCGTCCATCGGTCTGGCGTTTCAGATTGCCGACGACGTGCTCGACATCACGGCCACCACGGACGAGTTAGGAAAGACCGCTGGACGCGACATCGCGCTGCACAAAAGCACCTATCCCGCGCTGCTCGGCGTGGACGGCGCCATTGAGCGCGCCGTCGCCCTGGTGGACGATGGATGCCGGGCGCTGTCCGACGAAGGTCTGCTGACACCCACGCTGGATCGGGTCGCGCGCTACATCGTCGAACGCCGCTCGTGACGCCGCATGTGAAGACCCTCCGCATCACACCGTCGCTTACCGCGCTACCTGCTTGACGCACCCGACCGCCGCGGACGTCTCCCGTCGGCCCCTACCCGAATACGTCATGTCCATTCTCGAAGGCATCACCTCACCCGCCGATCTGCGCGGTCTGTCGCGCGACGAGCTCCGTACGCTGGCGCAGGACATGCGCGAACGTCTCATTGACGTGTGCTCGCGCACGGGCGGTCACATCGGGGCAGGGCTGGGCGTCGTCGAGTTGACGATCGCGCTGCATACTGTGTTCGACACGCCGCGCGACCAACTCGTCTGGGACGTCGGGCATCAGGCGTATCCGCACAAGCTGCTCACCGGTCGCAACGCCGAGATGGAGACGCTGCGGCAGGAAGGCGGACTGTCCGGGTTCCTGAAGCGGACCGAAAGCGAGTACGACACGTTCGGTGCCGGACATGCCGCCACCGCAATTTCCGCAGCGCTCGGCATGGCGGCGGGGCGCGACGTGCTCGGCGAGTCGTTCAAGGTGGCGGCGGTCATTGGTGACGGCTCGATGGGATCGGGGCTCGCCTATGAGGGACTCAACAACGCCGGGCACTCGGATCGGGACATCATCGTCGTCCTCAATGACAACGAGATGTCGATTGCGCCAAACGTGGGCGCGATGCACAAGTACCTCACGAGCATTCAGCGCAATCCGCTGTACAACCGGTTGCGCTCGCGCATCGGCGATCTGGTGGACAACGCCCCCGCGCCGTTCAGCGGGGTCAGCACGCTGGTGCGCAAGTGGGAGGAAAGCGTCAAGTCGCTCCTCACGCCCGGCGTGCTCTTCGAGGAACTCGGCTTTCGCTATTTCGGGCCGATCGACGGGCACGATCTCGACGCGCTGCTCGAGACGTTTGCCGCCGTGCGCGCGATGAACGGACCGCGACTGGTCCATGTCATCACGCAGAAGGGCAAGGGATTCCCGGCGGGTGATCACGGCGAGAAGTGGCACGCACTGCCCCCCGGGCACGATCCGGCCACGGGCAAGCAGTTGTCGGTGTCGACGGCGAACCCCGCGTACACCGCCGTCTACGCCAAAGGGCTCGCCGAACTCGGGGCTGAGCGGAAGGACATGGCGGTGATCACCGCGGCGAGGCCCGGTGGGACGGGGACGGCGCCGTTCGCGAAGGCGTTTCCCGACCGGTTCTTCGATGTCGGCATCGCCGAGGGGCATGGTGTGACCTTTGCCTCTGGGCTTGCCACACGTGGCGTCCGACCGGTCGTGACCATTTACTCCACGTTCCTGCAGCGCGGGTACGACAACATCATCCACGATGCGGCGCTGCAGAAGCTGCCTGTCGTATTTGCGATGGACCGCGCGGGGCTGGTCGGTGAGGACGGCGAAACACACATGGGGCTGTACGACATCGCCTACATGCTCAGTGTGCCGGGAATGACCGTCACGGCTCCCAAGGACGGCGCCGAAATGCTCGGCCTGTTGCGCGCGGGCGTGGAGCACACGGATGGTCCGTTCTGTTTCCGGTATCCGCGCGATGCCTCGCCGGACGTGCCGGGCGCGATGGCACAAATCCCCGCGACGCCCTACGCCACGTGGGAAGTGGTGCGCCGTGGCCGCGAGGTCGCGATTCTCGCCGTCGGCACGATGGTGAACCAGTCACTGAAGGCGGCGGAGTTGCTCGCGGCGGACGGCATCGACGTGACGGTGGTCAACTGCCGGTACATGAAGCCGTACGACGAAGTCACGCTGAATGCGATTCTGGCTGGTCACACGCATGTGTTGACGGTCGAGGAAGGGACCGTGGTGAACGGATTCGGGGCGTTCATCAGCTCGGTGATTCACCGGCTGGCGCCGACGGTGCGCACGTCTGTGCACGGCGTTCCTGACCGTATCGTGTATGCGGCGCCGCGTGCGAAGCAACTGGCGTCGTGCGGACTCCATCCCGCAGGGATCGCGGATCATGTGCGGGCGTTGCGCGATTCTGAAGCCCTCGCCGGCTGATGCGCGTCGGCGTCATTGGCCACAAGGGCTACGTCGGCCTTCCCGCGATTCTGGCGACCCTGCTGGAGCTTGCGCCCTCGCTTGGGCTGACGCTGTTGTTCGAGGATGATCTCTGGGAGATCGCCGCGCAGGGCGGGAGACTCGAGTCGCCCGAGCAGATCGACGCCATGTTCACGCTGGGCGGTGACGGCACCCTGCTGCGCGGGGCGCGGTTTCTCAACGGCCGCACGGTGCCGATTCTGGGCATCAATCTGGGGCACCTGGGCTTCCTGACCAGCTGCGGCGCGGAGGAGTTCGAAGAGGGTGTCCGTCGGTTTGCCGCCGGCGATTTCGTCTCCGAGCCGCGAATGGCGCTGGAATCGTGCGCGCTCGACCGCGACGGCGTGGAGCGGTGCCGATGGATGGCGCTCAATGATGTGGTGCTGCACAAAGGTGGATTTGCCCGCGTGGTGAAGTTCACCGTGTTCGTGGACGACGAGGCGATCGGCTCGTACTCCGCCGATGGTCTTGTGACCTCGACTCCCACGGGCTCCACGGGCTACTCGCTGTCCGCCGGCGGTCCGATCGTCGTGCCGACCGTCGAGAGTATCGTGCTGACACCCGTCTCGCCGCACACGCTCGCGATGCGTCCGCTGGTGTTGCCGCCCCACGTCGAGGTGAAGGTGCGTGCGGATGATGGGCCTGAGCAACTTCTGGTAACAATCGATGGGCAGGTGGGCACTACCTTCACCGGTGGCGAGACATTGGTGGTCCGTCGGGCGCGCAACTCGGTGCAGATTGTGCGTTTCCCGGGCACCACGTTCTTTTCGCGCTTGCGCCGAAAGCTTGGCTGGGGCGGCCTCTCCGAGCGCGACGGCGAGACCATCTGAGGAGGTAGGGCATGCTGGTCGAGCTTCGCATTCGCAATGTGGCCGTGATCGACACCGTTGCGCTGCCGCTCGCGACTGGGTTGAACGTGCTCACCGGCGAAACCGGCGCCGGCAAGTCGCTGATTGTCGGCGCC
>JARIEV010000036.1 GCA_031127225.1 Gemmatimonadota bacterium
CACGAGCCTGCGCGGCGAGCCCCGGGGCCCAGACCAGCACACCAACGACGCCGGGCAGCGCGGCCCACGCGCGCAGACCGACGAGGAGGCGACACCGTGGGGCTGGCCCTGCCAGGCTCGTGCGAGCGCGAGGGTGTGCCACGCGGGAGAGGCGGCGGGCTGGCGTCACGGGTCTGGAGGACGGACCGGTTTGCGGTCGCCCGTCGCGGGAGTGGACGGCGACACGACCCCGGCAACCGATGCGCGAACATAGCGATGCAGGGCATCGACGGCCATGCCGGGACCGCGCTGCGCATTTTTGGCGACGGTGGATTGCAGCCCGAGCAGAACCTCGTCGGCGCGCGGCAGGCCGGCGATCGCGGTCACCGCGTCGCGCGCGAGCTCGGCCGGCACGCCACGCCGGACCACATCGGTTAGTACGACCAGCGGCGTGACGGCCGCGCCCAGTGGACGGGCGCGGCGCACCGCGGCGAGCAGCGGCGCGTCGACACCGGCGCGGATCGCCGTGGCACCCGCGTCGAGCTCGGCCACGGAACTCCGCTCACCGAGCGCGACTTTGGCGTCGGCCAAGGCGGCGGCGTGTGCGCGCACGACCATGAGGATGCGTGCGCCCCCCACCCGTCGCGCGGCCCCTTCAAGCGCCCGGTTGATGAGCGGCGCGGTCGGCAGCCCCCGCGCAGCCGCATCGTCGAGCAGCGCGCGTAACGCGCTGGCCGTGAGCGTGTCGAAACGGGCCGCGTCGAACTGCCCCTGCCCGTCGCGATACAGGAGGGTGTCGATCCCGATCGGGAGGGCGGTGGCCGACGCCGCCGACACAATGGCGGGGTCCGCTGCTGCTCGGGAGGCGGCCAGTGGCGAGAACGCCGGCGCGCCGAGCAAGGCGGCCAGTACCCATCGCGCGCCGCGACCCAGGGTGGGGCGTGGCGCCATCACGGCTGACCGTCCACGATAACGGCGTTGGCGGGGCCGTAGCCGGCGTCGGGAACCTGCGGGGCCAGCGGGTCCACCAGCCATCGGCGCCCGTCGATTACAAAGGCATACACGTGGCGTCCGGGAGGCAGGGGCACGCGCGCCGACCAGGCCCCGTCCTGCCGCCGCCGGACCATCGGGGTGGCCTGTTCGTCCCAGCCGTTGAAGTCACCCACGAGGGCCACCGCGTGGGCACGCTCCGGCAATTGCAGGTCGAAGCGCACGGCGCCGGTGCTCTCGATGGTGGCCCCCACGGGCTGCGTGGCGACAGGGCGCCAGGGGCGCACGCTCACCGTCACGAGCAGCGCCGCCGCGGCCGCCGCCCCCCACCACCAGCGCGGGCGCACCGCCCCGCCCCAGGGATGACGCGGCGCATGCATAGCCGCGGCCAGCACCGCCGTGGTGCAGCGGGCGATCTGGGCGGCATCGGGCGCGGGCAGCGCCGCGTACGACGCGCGCACCTGCGCGGCGAGCGCCTCGTCGTCCACCCCGTATCCCGGCTCCTCACGCGGGTCCGTCAAGCGACCTCCCGATCAGCGCGCGCAGGCGTTCACTGCCGCGCTTGACGCGCATTTTCAGCGCGGACTCACCGGCACCGGTCAAGGCCGACATGTCACTGTACTCGAGCCCTTCGGCGTACTTGAGCAACAGCGCCTCACGTTGCAACGGATCGAGCTGCCCGAGGGCGCGCACGAGCACCGCGTCATCCACGCCGGCGGGCAGGCTGGCCGGCGGGGCCGGCGCGGTCTCGAGCGCCATCTCGTCCTGGATAAATCGTCGGGTGCGACGCCCGCGGGACGTCAGGGCGTTGCGGCACTGGTTGGTCAGAATGCGGAACAGCCAGCCACGGAACTGGTCGCGCTCGTCGTACCGGCCGATGGCGAGATAGGCGCGCAGGAACGCCTCCTGCACCACGTCCTCGGCATCGGCCCGTTCACCCAGCATATGGTACGCGAACCGCCAGCAGGCGTCGTAGTACCGCGACACCAGTGTTCCGAAGGCGTCGGGGTCACCTGAGCGGGTCCGCACGACCAGCTCCGCGTCGGTCATCGTGGTACAACACTCCAGCCATGCGGCGCGTCACCGGCCCCGTGGGGCCCGCGCCGGGCACGGATGAGAGAGAGGCTCATCCCCCGATGGTCGCCACGGCCAGCATCAGCGAAAATGCCACGAACAGCGCCGTGGCCATCCGGTTCGTGCCGCCCACCCGGCGCAGGAACCGTTCGGCCTCGGCGGCCGGCAGCTGCTGCTGGACAATGAGCCGGTTGGCGGCCCGCGCCCGGCGGAACAGGAACCAGTTGGCCGTGCCCCCGGAGGCGATCACGGTGGACACGAAAATGGCGGCGTTCATCACCAGCAGGAACTCGTTTTCCGGCTGCTGCAGCGCCTGCACCGTGAGCGTCTTGTCCGTCCCCGTCAGCACGCGGAAGGCGAGCCCGGGCAGCAGAAAAAAGATCGCGAACGGCAGGTACAGCTTGCGGTACAGAAACCAGGCCGGCGGAAACGCCAGCGCGGCGCTCCAGTTCCACGTGGGGACGAACGACGGGTCCTCGAGGAAGGGCGACAGCTTCCGGCGATACACCCGGTCCCACTTGGGGCCGATGTACTCCGCCATCACCGCCTCGCTGGGCACATCCGCGTTCGGTCGCTGACGCGCCCAGCCTGGCAAGCCCGGCGCGGGCAAGCCCGGCGCGGGCTCGGGTCGCGGTTCAGACGGACGCTCGTCGTCGGCGCCCGGTGGCATCGGGGGGAGGGTCATGAGGCCGCCGCCGGCTGCTGTTGGCTGAGGCAGTGCAAAGTGCCCAGCCCCCACACCAGATCGACCGCGTGGATTCCCACGATGCGGTGCTCCGGCAGCAGCGCCGCCATGGTGTTCAGGGCGACACGGTCGTTCGGATCATTGAACGTGGGCACCAGGCACACTCCGTTGGCGATGTAGAAGTTCGCGTAGCTGGCCGGCAGGCGCGTTCCGTCCATGATCACCGCACGCGGATACGGCAGCGTGACGACTTCCAGCGGTTCACCGCGCGCATCGGTGGCGTGGCGCAGGCGGTGCAGATTGTCGAGCGAGCGTGCGTGGTTCTCGTCGGCCGGATCCTCCTCGTGCGCCAGCACGATCATGCCGGGCGCCACGAACCGCGCGATGTCGTCCACGTGCCCGTGGGTGTCATCGCCCACACACCCCTCGCCCAGCCAGATGGTGCGCGTGATGCCGAGGTACTGCTGGAAGGCGCGCTCGTAGTCGGCGCGCGTGAAGCCGGGATTGCGCACCTGCACGTCCGAGAGCAGCCATTCCTCGGTCACCAGCAGCGTGCCCTGGCCGTCGGTCTCGATGCCGCCGCCCTCGAGGATGAGCCGCTGGCCATTGTCGTGGCGCACCGCTTCCACGCGCGGCAGCGCCGTCACGCGGGAGACTGCCTCGGGCACATGTACGTCGAGCGCGTAGTTGTCGTACTTGCTCCACGCGTCGAATCCCCAGTGCACCAGCGCCACGCGGCCGTCGGCGCGGTGCACCGCGGTGGGCCCTGAGTCGCGCAGCCAGACACGATCGGTGGGCTGCACATGCAGGCGGTACCGCGCGGGATCGACATCGTGCATGGTCAACGCAGCGCGCGCACTGTCGCACACGGCGTCGTCCTGACACAGAATCTCAACCCGTTCGTGCGGCGCGAGGGCCCGCACGATCTCGGCGTACACCCACGGGATCGGGGCGAACTTGCCGGGCCAATCGGGTTCGTGCGTGGGCCAGCCGATCCACGTGGCATCGTGGCGCTCCCACTCGGCGGGCATCCGCACCGGACCGAGCGCCGTGGGCGCGATCAATCCGCTCAACGTCCCAGCCAGCGCTGCGTGATCGGCCCGTACGCATCGATGCGACGATCGCGCAGGAACGGCCAGTTACGGCGGGTCTCCTCGATCAGGCCAAGGTCACACGCGGCCACCAGAATCTCCGGCGTCGTGCCGGCCTGGGCGAGATAGCGTCCGAACGGATCGGCGATGAACGACTGCCCGAAGAACTCCAGCCCGTCGGTGCCCGGCTCCGCCTCGAAACCCACGCGGTTGGGCGAGGCCACAAACACGCCGTTGGCAATCGCATGCGCGCGCTGCGCGGTGCGCCACGCATCGACCTGTGCGTCGCCGAAGGTGGCCTTCTCGGCGGGGTGCCACGCGATCGCCGTGGGGTAGAACAGAATCTGCGCGCCCAGCAGGGCCGTGATGCGCGCGGCCTCCGGGTACCACTGATCCCAGCAGATCAACACCCCGATGTCGGCGTACTTCGTGCGCCACACGCGGAACCCGTTGATGCCCGGATGGGTGTCGTGGCGCTGGTCGCCCGTGACGTCACCGGGGGCGAAGTAATACTTCTCCTCGAAGAGCGGATCGTGCGGGATGTGCATCTTGCGATATGTCCCGAGCACACGGCCGTCGGCATCGATCACGGTGGCCGAGTTGCGGTACAGCCCCGCGGCCTCGCGTTCGTAGAACGGCACCACGATGACCACATCGAGTTCATGCGCGAGCGCCTGAAACGTCTGCACCGTGGGGCCGTCGGCCGGCTCGGCGATGTCAAACCGTTCGGGCTTGACGCTCTTGCAGAAGTACGGCGCGTTAAAGAGTTCCTGCAGGCAGATGATCTGCGCGCCGCGCGCCGCCGCTTCGCGTACGCGGGCGATGGCGTGGGTGACGTTGCCGGCGAGATCGTCCGTCGCGGTGTCCTGAATGACACCGATATGCACAATGTGGGCCATGCCGAAAAGTCACCGATCCCGGGGCCGGGGGCAACGAGGTGGCGTCACCGTTTTTGGCGCGGCGACCGGGATTTCGCCGCGGGCGGGTCGAGCACGGGCTGGAGATACGCCAGCAGAATGCGCCGCAGATCGTCCAGCAGCGGCTTCTTGTCGGCGGCCACCGCCCGGCCGCGGCGCGCGAGCAGCGACTGGCCGAGTGAAGCGGCCACCAGCGCGACGCGACGGCGGTCGCGCGTGGTGAGCGTGGGATTGCGCGCCGCGAAGAGCACGTCCAGCCGATCCACGAACGATTCGAATAGCTGCGCCCGCAGGCGCGTCGGCGCGGACCGGGTGTCGTCGGCGGGCCCTTCCACCGTGGCGAACACGCGCCGGAAGGCGGGGTGCGTGTCGTGAAACTCGGCGAGCGGTTTCACGATGCGATCGATCAGGCGGTCCAGCGGGACGCCGTGCGGATCCATGGGGAACGCCCGCTCGTGGATGGCGCGCATCTCGTCGGCGTACCGGAGCGCGAGCGCCGCCAGCACCGCATCCCGGTTGGGGAAAAACTGGTACAGTGATCCTTTCGCGGTCTTGGCGCGCAACGCGATCGCTTCCGCGGTGGCGGCCTGCAACCCTTGCTCCGCAATGACGGCCGCGGCGGCATCGAGCAGCAGTTCCACCCGCGCCTGTCCCCGTGACTGTCGTGGGCGTCGGCGAAACGCGTCGGCCGTCGGTGCGTCAGCGGTGGTCCCGGGTGTGGTCAGGACCGCTCCCGATGTCGGCACGTCCTCGTTGGCACCAGAGGCGCCGCTGAGGGTGGTGCCGCGGGCGGTGCCAGTGGCGGAACGGGCGGCGCGTTTGGCGGGCATAGGCCAACGATACTGACCGGCGCCCCGCGATGCACGGCGCGGGGCGGGACGGATCAGCCGCGTCTTCCGTCGCGGATCAGCAGCGCGACGACGTCCATCACGTTGGTGCCCGTGGGACCGGGGCGGAGCAGGGCGTCGGCGGCATCGAGCGGTAGCCATGAGCGCCCGGTGGCCAGATCCGCCTCGGGCGACCGCCCCGCACGGCGGGCCAGCCCGGGCACGGCGGCATCGACGATCGCACCGGCGGCGTCGGTGGGCCCGTCCCGGCCGTCGGTCCCGGCGGCCAGCACCGTGATGCGCCACGCTGCGGGGTCGCCGTGGGCGGCCGCCTCCTCGAGCGCGAGGGCCGCCGAGAGGGCGAGCACCTGCATGCGGCCGCCGCGGAGCGGCTCGTCCGCCACGGGGGTGCCGTGGTCAGCCGGGCGCAGATCGTCCTCCTCGCCGCGGGCGAGCGCGCGGTCGATGGTCTCACGCAGGTTGACCACCGGTTCGCCGCCGCAGAGCAGCAGCGACGTTCCCGACGGCGCCTGCTGCGCTATCTGCAGCGCGAGCCGCGCCATCGAGTCCCCCAGCAGTGCGGCATCGCCTTCGAGCGGGGCCTCCTGCACGTGGAGCGCGGTAATGCCGGTTGCGCGGGCGTGCTGTGCCATCGCCTGTACGGCGTCGCGGTTGCGGGCCACGAGGGTGTATCCCACTCGGGCGAAGGCGGGATGGCTGGCGGGGGGCACCACGGGCGGGTGGCCAGCCCCTTCGAGGCCGAGGACGATGCCCATGGCGCGCTCGACGCGGGCCCGCATGTCGTGGGCGTCGAGGAGCGCGAGGAAGGTGGCATCGTCGAGGGGATCGGCGGTACACGGGCCCGAGCCGATCACGGCGGGGTCGTCACCGATGACATCGGAGAACGCGAACACCGGCACGTGGGCGGCGCCGCGGCCCACGAGGGCCACGGCCAGCCGCCCGGCGCCCCAACGCAGCACCCGGCGCCGGATGGCGTTCATCTCGTGAATGGCGAGTCCGGATTCGAGCAGCGTCTGCGCCAGATTGGCCAGATGCGCCTGCGCGCGCTCGGCGTCGCCGACCGCCTGCGAGAGTGCCGCGATCGGTGCGGCGCACAGCGACGTTGTCCCGCCCGACAGCAGCACGAGCGCGATGCTCCCCGGTTCGAGCTCGTGAACGAGTGATTCGAGGGCGTCGGCGGCCTCCAGCGAAGCCGGTCCGGGCACGGGATGATCGCCGACCATCACGCGGATCTGCGGCGGGAGCTCGGCGACGTCCGTGCTCCCCGCGTGGGCATCAGGCGAGGCGTGGTGTGCGCCGACCACGAGTCCACCCTGTACCGCGCGCCTCAGGCCGGCCAGGGCGTCCAGCGCCCCCGCCATCATGGCCGGGGCCGCCTTCCCGAGCGCGATCACGAACACCGGCGAGTCGGCCGGGAGGGCGGGGCGCGCGGCGAACCAGTCGCGCACCGCGTCGCGCGTGCGCGGGAACGGCGCCGCGCCCTGCACCGCGGCGTGGTACAAAGCCGAGAGCAGGGCGCGGGGCGGCGGCGTGGAGGTCACGCGGCCTGCGGGCTGACGGGTGCGGCGGTTACTTCGTGCCGCCGGCCTGCACGATGGCCGCGCCGAGGTCGGTGTACGCGGCGGCGGACATCTGGCTGAACGGCGTGGCGATGTAGCTGATCTTCCCCTTGGGGTCGATCACGTAGAGATGGCGCTTGTGGTACCCGGTGCCTGCATTGGCGCCGTACGCCACGCCCACCTTGCGATCGGTGTCGGCCGCGAAATGGAACTGGAACTTGGCGTCCTTGGCCCACGAGATGAGCGCCGTGTCCGGATCGATGCTGACGCCCACGAGCGTGACTTTCTTGCCGCCCTGAAAGGTCTGCGCGTACTGGTCGCGATACGACTCCATCTGCACCGTGCAGCCACTCGTCCGCGCTTTCGGGAAGAACGCCAGCACGACCGTCTCGCCCCGGTGCTCGGAGAGCTTGAACGGCTTGGCGGCCACGCCGGCCGCCGTGACCACCGTGACGGTGAAGTCAGGCGCGGCGGCGCCGACGGTGAGCGCGGTCGGTGCGGGGGCCTGCGCTGAGGCAAACGTCGGGGTCGCGAGGAGGGCGACGGCGAGCGTCGAGGCAAGACGCACAGTGCACGAGCGGATGGACATCAACGACTCCGAAGGGAAGGGGATGGTGCACGCGACCAATCGCGCGACACACTCACGGACATGGATGCTACGCGCTAGCGCCGCCGCCCGCTGCATCGGCCGCGTACCGGCCGTGTGTCCCCTCCGGGGGACGGGCACTGGCGCCACCAGAGGACAACGTCCGGCCCGGCGCATCGGTTTCCGCCGGCCGTTCCTCTGGCGGACGGGGAAATGCGCGGTGGCACGACTTGTGCAAACACCTGTAGTCGAGGGGAGAGTGTGCAGGACGTGCTTCGTGGAGGGGCACGCACACCCCGTCGCCGGGCTTCCGGTGGCGGGGTGTTCTGCGTGCCCGACCGGCGCGGCCGCCTAGCGAACGACCGTGAGCGCCCCGGCGCGGACGTGCACCGCGATCTCGCTGGTGGCGGACCGATGGAGCTCGCCATCGGTCTCGAACAGCGGCGGAGCCTCGAACGACAGCCCGAACGTGCCGTCGCGATGGACCTGCACGTGCGGCGATGACAGGTGCGTCCCGCGGATCGCCCTGGCGAACAGCGGCACGCGGGCCAATGGGGCGACGTCCCGGATCGTGATGCACTCGAGAACGCCGCTGTCGAGCGCCGCGCCGGGCGCGATGCGAAACGCCCCCCCGAAACAGCGGCCGTTGGCATACACCACCATCAGCGAGCGGTCCGTCGGCCGCGTGGGGTCGTCGATGCCGGCGCGCCGCGCGTGGAAGCCGCGATAGCCGAATAACGCGCCGAACGCGGTGCTCACATACGCGGCCGTGCCGCGCAATAGTCTCGGTGCCTGCATCCGCTGCAGCACGGCCACGTCGAAGCCGAACCCGGCCGCATTCACGAACGGGACGTCGTTCACGAAGCCCACGTCCACGCGCTGCGTGGCTCCGGCGGCCACGTGAGCCACCATGCGTCGGACGTCGTGCGCCGGCGCCGTGAGCGACTTCGCGAAATCGTTGCCGGTCCCGGCCGCGAACACGGCCAGCGGGACACGGGCGCCACCGCCCGCCTCGCCCTCGAGCAGGCCGCTCGCCGCATGGCTGATCGCGCCGTCGCCCCCGACCACTGCCAACGCCCGGGCCCCGACACGGCTGGCCTCGGCCGCGATCCTGGCCTCGTCGCCCGACGCGCCGGTCTCCTGCACGACGATCTCGAGCCCTGCCGTGGCGAAGGCCTCCTGCGCCGCACGGGCCACCCGCGATGCCCGGCCGCCGCCAGCCGCAGGGTTTACCAACAGCACGATGGGGGCAGGCATGTGACACCAAGGGGAAAGGTGGGTACAACACTGCATGCCGTGCATCGCACGATGAGACGGCCCGTACCGGCCACGGCATGGCGTCGCGGACCGGACGTGCGTTGCATCACGGAGGAAAGCAAACGATCCCCCCAACATATCCCACGGGCGCCATCTCGGCGCCATGTCGCAAGGTGGTCCCGATGGAGAACGCAACATGACCAGATTGCCGTTGCACGTCCGCATCGCGTCACGCACGGTGGTGCGGACTCTCGCCGTGCTGTCCGCCCTCGCCCTGGCCGCGTGCCAGGAGGGCACCGGACCGTCGTCCGACAACATGGTCGGCGTTGGCTTTCAGCTCGCCCGCACGTCCGGTGCGACGGCGCTCGTCGCTCCGGCCGCGGGTGGTCCAGCGGGGAGCACCGCCGCCGCCGGCACCGTACCGACCATCACCACCAGCGCGGCCGGTATGCGCATTGCGCGTGACGGCGACGTCCTGCTGGTGACGAAGGCGCAGCTGGTCGTGCGCAACGTGAAGCTCAAGTCGGCCACGGCCGTCTGTTCCGATGACGATGATGACGAGTCCACGGGCCGGTCGTCCAGCTCGTCGTCGGGGTCGTCGTCGAGTCGTGACGAAGACGATGATGACTGCGCCGCGATCCGCGTGGGGCCGTATCTGGTGGACGTCCCCGTGAATGGCGCCGACGGCGCGCGCGTGGCCGTCGCGGTACCGGCCGGCACGTACTCGTCGATCCGTCTGTGGCTGTACAAGGTCACGAGCAGCGATTCCGCTGACGTGGCGTTCCGTCAGGCCAATCCAGCCTTCCGTGACATCAGCCTGCGCTTGGAAGGCACCTTCAATGGCACGCCGTTCGTGTTCGTGAACGACGTGAATGCCAAACTCACCGTGCCACTTACCACACCGCTGGTGATCGGGACCGGCGGCGGTGATGTCACCGTGACCATCGATCTCAGCACGTGGTTCCTGCGGGCGTCGGGCGGCTTGCACCCACCCGCCGACGCCAACGCGTCGGGGCAGGTCCGGGCGCAGGTGCAGAACAACATCCGCGGGGCATTCCGGGCGTTCCGGGATCGGGACAGGGATGGGCGCGAAGACTGAGACTCACGTGCGTGTGGAGTTGCGAGTTTGAGTTTCGAGTCGTGAGTGCAACGACGGGCTGCGGAGAGTGATTCTCCGCAGCCCGTTTGCTATGAAATCCGAGTCGTTGTTCGACTGTCGTTGTTCGACTCAAGACTCGCGACTTGTACTCGCAACTCGAAACTCACCAGTTCTTCAGTCCCGGTTCACTTGCCCACCAGACTCCGCAGCACGTACGGCAGGATCCCGCCGTTCTTGTAGTACTGCATCTCTTCTGGCGTATCGATGCGGCAGCGCGCGCTGAACGACTTCACCGTCCCATCGTTGGCCGTGGCCTTCACCGTGAGCGTGGCCCGCGGTGTGAGCGTGTCGTCCAGTCCCACGATGTCGTAGGTCTCGAAGCCCGTGAGCCCGAGCGACTGACGCGTTTCGCCGTTCACGAATTCGAGCGGCAGCACGCCCATACCCACCAGGTTGCTGCGGTGAATGCGCTCGAAGCTTTCGGCGATCACCGACCGCACGCCCAGCAGCATCGTGCCCTTGGCCGCCCAGTCGCGCGACGACCCGGTGCCGTACTCCTTGCCGGCGATGACGATCTGCGCGACGCCCGCTTCCTGACGCGCCATCGCCACATCGTACAGCGCTTCCGGCTCGGCGCCCGGCGCAGTGGCCGTCCACCAGCCTTCCTTGCCGCCGGTGAGTTCGTTCTTGAGGCGAATGTTGGCGAACGTGCCGCGCATCATCACCTGGTGATTGCCGCGACGCGCGCCGTACGAGTTGAAGTCCTTCTTCTCGACGCCAAGCGACAGCAGATACTTGCCGGCCGGGCTCGCGGCGGCGATGGAACCGGCCGGTGAGATGTGGTCGGTGGTGATCGAGTCGCCGAACATGCCGAGCACCTTTGCGCTGGTGATCGGACGGACGCCCGGGGGCGTCATCGTCATCCCGTCGAAGTACGGCGGGTTCTGCACGTACGTCGAATCGCCCTGCCAGCCGTAGCGCGCGCCGGTGCTGGCTTCGATGGCCTGCCAGTACTTGTCGCCGAGAAAGGCGTTGGCGTACTGCGTGGTGAACTGTTCACGCTTCACGCTGGAGAGAATCGTGTCTTCCACTTCCTGTGCCGACGGCCAGATGTCGCGCAGGAACACCGGACCGTTGGCGCCGACGCCAAGCGGTTCGGTGGCCATGTCGATGTCCATCCGGCCGGCCAGCGCGTACGCCACGACCAGCGGCGGCGACGCGAGGTAGTTGAAGCGCGTCTGCGGATTCACGCGCCCTTCGAAGTTGCGGTTGCCCGAGAGCACCGCCGCCACGTTGAGCTTGCCCGCGTCGATCGCTTCGCTGATCACCGTGGGGAGCGGACCGGAGTTGCCGATGCACGTGGTGCAGCCGTAGCCGACCACGTTGAAGCCGAGCGCGTTGAGCGAGTCCATCACGCCGGCCTTGATGAAGTAATCGGTGGCCACCTTGGAGCCCGGCGCCAGCGACGTCTTCACCCACGGCTTGGTCGTGAGGCCGAGGGCGACGGCCTTCTGCGCCAGCAGGCCGGCCGCGAGCATCACGCTCGGGTTGGACGTGTTGGTGCAGCTGGTGATGGCCGCAATCACCACGTGTCCATCGGTGAGCGTGAACCGCTCGCCGTGGTATTCCACCGCCACGCCGCCGGCGTCATCGTGGCCGCCTTCGGCGACCATCGTGGCCGCCGCGCTGCCATTCGGCACGCCGTTGGCCGCGCGCTGCGCCGCGAGCGCTTCGCGGTACATCGCCTTGCTCTGCGAGAGCGGCACACGATCCTGCGGACGCTTCGGACCGGCCAGGCTCGGCACCACCGTGCTGAGATCGAGCTCGAGCGTGTCGGTGAACACCGGGTCGGGCGTGGCGTCGGTGCGGAAGAGGCCTTGGCGCTTCGTGTACGCCTCCACCAGCGCAACCTGCTCGTCGCTGCGTCCCGAGAGGCGCAGATACTTCAACGTTTCCTCGTCCACCGGGAAGAAGCCCATCGTGGCGCCGTACTCGGGGGCCATGTTCGCGATCGTGGCGCGGTCGGCCAGCGCGAGGCTGGAGAGCCCGGTGCCGTAGAACTCCACGAACTTGCCCACGACTTTCTTCTTGCGGAGCATCTCGGTGCAGGTGAGTACCAGGTCGGTGGCCGTCGCGCCGGCCGGCAGCTTGCCGTGCAGCTTGAAGCCCACTACTTCGGGAATCAGCATGCTCACCGGCTGCCCCAGCATGGCCGCTTCAGCTTCGATACCACCCACACCCCAGCCCATCACGCCCAGGCCGTTGATCATCGTGGTGTGCGAGTCGGTGCCCACCAGCGAGTCGCAGTAGGCCAGCGTCTCGGCCCCGTCGGCGGCGGTGAAGACCACTTGGCCGAGGTACTCGAGATTCACCTGATGGCAGATGCCCGTGCCCGGCGGCACCACGCGGAAATTGTGGAGTGCGGTCTGGCCCCACTTCAGGAACTGATAACGCTCGAGGTTACGCTCGAACTCGAGTTCCGTGTTGATCAGCAGCGACGCTTCGGTGCCGTACTCATCCACCTGCACCGAGTGGTCGATCACGAGGTCGACCGGCTGGAGCGGGTTGATCTTCGTGGGGTCGCCACCGAGGGCGACCATCGCGTCGCGCATCGCGGCGAGGTCGACGACGCAGGGGACGCCCGTGAAGTCCTGCAGGAGCACGCGGGCGGTGCGGAACGCGATCTCCTTGTCGATGGCGGCCTTCACATTCCAGTGGGCCAGCGCCTCGACATCGGCGCGCTTCACGAAGGCGCCGTCTTCACCGCGGAGCAGGTTCTCGAGCAGCACGCGCAGTGAAAACGGGAGTGAGGGCGCCGTGCTTCCCGGCAGCGCATCGAGGGCGCCGAGGTGGTAGTACGCGTACTGGCGGTCGCCCACGACCAAGGTGGAGCGGCTGCCGAACGAATTGGGATGCGACATGGAAGGGTTGGTCCTGCGCGGGCCTTTCCCCAGGGGTCGACCGCACGCGTTGCTGGACGGAGCCACTCATCGCGCCGTGACGCCACCCTGCGGGCAGCATCCGGTTCCGACGAGGCTATGGGAAATATCGGGGCGCGCGCGTGGGAAGGGGAGGGGACGGCTACGCGCTCACGTCGAGCCGATCCTCGATCAGGTCTCGCTGCGCTGCGGGCCGGACGGTGATGGCGTCTTCCGGGCAGCAGCGGGCCACGGCCCCGTCCGCCGGCGAGAACTCATGCACCCGGACCAGCGGGTACGCCTTGCGCTGGGCATCGAGCGCCAGCAGCCCGGGCGACCGCGCCACGCACAGCGCGCACCCCGTGCATCGGGCGCGGTCCACCACGATCTCCACTTCGCGCCGCGGGAAGATCCCGCCCGGCGCGGCCATCATGGTGGGCAGGTGCGTCAGCGCCTCGCGCATGCTGTCGTAGCCCATCTGCAGCAGCTCCTCAACATGCGAGAAGTCGAACCAGCCGATGTGCGAGACCTTGGGGCGCACCAGCAGCAGCGGCGGGGAGGTCCAGCGGTCCAGCGTGGCCTGTTGCTGCTCATGCATCATCATCGTGGCCGCGCGCATGAAAATCGACGCGAACCCCTGCTCGGCCACACCGCTCGCCAGCGGAACGTCGGCGATCCCGACGTCCACCGCGATCAGGGCGTCCACGCCCAGCGAGGCGATGGAGACCGGCAGGTTGTCAGTGGTGCCCCCATCGATGCAGACCCGGTCGCCCACCACGCCGGGCGGGAAGAACCCCGGGAGCGCGCACGAGGCGTACACCGCGTCACGGACGCGCACGTCGCGCAGCCCCGGACGACCGAACACCAGCGGGATGCCCCGCTCGATGTCCACGGCGGTGACCAGCAGGGGCGTTTCGAAGTCGGCGAACGTCCCCTCGGCCACCAGATCGTCGCACAGGCCGCGGAGGGGCGACTCGAGGTAGATCGAGCGCGACAGCATGCGCTCCATCAGCATCCCCACGTGGTTGATCCGGAACAGGTCGCGGCGCCGGAAGCGCAGCGCCCGCTCCGTGAGCTCGTCCACGCTGCGGCCGCTGGCAGCCGCGGCGGCGATCATGGCGCCGATGCTGGAGCCGGCAAACAGGCGCGGTGTCATGCCGGCTTCGCGGATCGCCTTGAGGGCGCCGATGTGCGCCATGCCTTTTAGCGCGCCACCGCCGAACACCACCCCGATCCGCGGCGCAATGCGCGGGACCGGCAGCGTGCCGGCCACACCGTCGACAGCCACCGGGTGAGGCTGGTTGCTGTCGTGGACGTTCATGCTGCCGTCATGCACGCGGTAGATTCTCCGGAATGCGAGTCCTGTTGGTGGAAGACGACGAAACGCTGCGCCACAGCGCAACAGCCTACCTGCGGGCCTCGGGCTTCGCGGTCGATGCCGCGGCCACGGGGAAGATGGCGCGTACGTTGGCTGCCGTCAGCCCCTACGACGCCGTCATCCTCGACGTGCGGCTCCCCGACGAACACGGGTTTGCGCTGTGCACGGCGCTCCGGGCCGGCCGGCCGGCGCCGCGTGTCCTGATGGCGACGGCGCTGGACGACGTCCGCGACCGGATTGCCGGGCTCGATCTGGGGGCCGACGACTACCTCGTCAAACCCTACGCGCTGGGCGAATTGGTGGCGCGCCTGCGGGCGCTACTGCGGCGCCCTGATCATGCGGCGCCAACCGTACTGCAAGTGGCCGATCTGTTGCTCGACCCCGCCACCCGCACGGCGCGGCGCGGCGCCCGGCCGATTGCGCTCACCACCAAGGAGTTCGCGGTGCTGGAGGTGCTCATGCGCGCCGGTGGCCGTGTGCTCACGCGCGAGTACATCGGCGAGCATGCGTGGGACGACAACTATGACGCGACGAGCAACGTGATCGACGTGTACATCGCGCGGCTGCGCCGGAAAGTGGACGGCGCCGACGAGGTGCCACTGCTGACCACGGTGCGCGGTGCCGGCTACCGCCTGATCGTCCCGCGCCCGTGAGGGTCCGGTGAGGCCGGTGGGTGGCGCGGCCGTTGCCGTGGCGCCCCGTCCGCGCATCCGTCGGCGTCTGACGGTGCTCTACGCGGCCACGCTGTTGGTGGTGTTGCTGGCGGCCTCCGCGGTGTTGCGCGTGGCACTGGACGATGCCCTCGACCGTGAGTTCGACGCGTCGGTCCGGGCATCGGCCGGGCTGGTGCAGCAGTTTTTTCGCACCGAGGTCGAGGAGTACCTCACCGTCGAGGCCACGCTGGCGCACGTTGCCGGCGAGCTGGTATTCGAGGGGCGCGCGATCCGTCTGCGACGCCCGGACGGGTCGTTGTTTCAGGTGGTCGGCGCGCCCGTCCGTCGCGCCCGACGGCCGCTCGCCGGGCCCGTGCGGACGGTGCGCTTCCCGCTCGATCCGGAGATCGCGCCCGGTTGGGACGTCGAGGTCGATGCCAGTGCGGCCAATGTGCTCGCGCTCCAGGCGCGCATCGATCGCTGGTTCGCGATCGGCATCCCGCTGCTGGTGGCGGTGGCCGCAATGGCCGGCTGGTGGCTGACCGGACGCACCCTGCGCCCCGTCGGGCGCATGGCCGATGCGGCGTCGCGGATCGCCCCCGCGAGTGGCGCCCGGCTGCCGATCGATGATCCCGCGGATGAGCTGGGCCGACTGGGCGTGCGCTTCAACGCGCTGCTGGACCGGCTGGACGGCGCGATCACGCAGCAGCGCGACTTTCTGGCCGACGCGGCGCACGAGCTGCGGACGCCGATCGCGCGACTGCGGGCGCGGGTGGAGCTGGCGATGCTGCCTGCCTCCGACGCCGCTGCCGCGCAGCCCGTGCTGGCCGCGGTGGACGACGAGCTGCGGGCGGTTTCACGGCACATCGACGAGCTGCTGCAGCTTGCCCGCGCCGATGCGGCGGGTGAGGACACGCCGCTGCCGGGGACGTCGCTCTTTCTCGATGATATCGTGGCGGACGAAGTGCCGCGCTGGCACGCTGAAGCGCAGCGCCGCACGATCACGCTCACGCATGGCGCCCTCGAGGAAACGCCACTCAACGGGGATCCCGTGCTACTGGCGCGGCTGATCAGCATCCTCGTGGACAACGCCATCCGCTACGGCCGCGATGGGGGGACGGTCCGGGTGAGTGTACGCCCCGAGGGCGCGTTGGCCTGTCTTGATGTCATCGATGACGGCATCGGCATCCCGTTGGCGGAACGGGTCCGGATCTTCGACCGCTTTTTTCGTGGTGAAGCGGCGCGTCATCGCCGGTCCGACGGCAGCGGGCTCGGGCTCGCGATCGCGGCGTGGATCGTCCGGCGGCATCGGGGCACCATCGACGGACACGATGGCCCGTCGGGCGGTACGGCGATGCGGGTGCGGCTGCCGTTGGAGCCGCGCTGAGCCTCCCGGCTCAGCAGACGGGCTGGTCGGCGCGGAGACGGGAAAAGGTCGCGGCGGTGGGCTGGGAAGCACGGCGCCACGCGTCGCGCAGCGAACGCAGGCACTGCGCCGCCCCGACGAAATCGTGATGGTCCACCGACTCTTCGCACCACGCATACAACGCGTCGAAACTGCGGGAGGCGGCCGTGTCGAGCTCGAGGGCGCCGCGGAGCACGCTGATCGCCTCGTGAGCACCGGCGTGATCGAACGCTTCGCAGGCACGGATCGCGCGGTCGTAGGCGCGTACGAGCAGGCTGAGTGGGTCAGGCGCCTGGTGATCGACGTCGATCACCGTCTGAGGATAGGCAGGCGTTGGTACGGGCACGGTGCAGGAAGCTGGAGACACTCGCCGGACGCGGATCATTCCGCGCCCCACTGTCTTCTTCGGCCGGTGGCCGTTTCAACTTGAGGAAATGTCGTTGCCCGCGCGGCCCGGTCCGTTCATTCGGTGTTCATGAAGCGCCGGTACACTGACGCATGACTGTTTCTCGTGCTCCCGACCCGCGCCCGGTCGCGCCGCCGCGCCGCCTCCCGGGGTGGGCCGTCCGCGTCGTGTTCATGCTCGTGTGCTCCGGCGGCGTGGGCACGGGCACGGTGTCCGCCCAAACGCCGTCGATCCCGTCCGCGGTGGCGGGGGCCGCCATGCTCGACCTCCCCGCCGCACTCCGGCTGGCCCGCCGCAGCGGACCGCTGCGCCAACTGGCCGATGCCCGCGAAGACGCCGGGACGGGCCGCGTGCGGGAAGCCGGACAGTGGCCCAATCCTACCCTCGAGTGGCGCCGCGAGAATCTGGGCAGCGCGCTGCAGCCGGACATCTTCGTCACCGCATATCTCCCGGTCGACCTGACCGGTCGACGCGTGGCGCTCCGGGCGGCGACGGGGGCGGGGCGCCAGCGCTTGCAGGCCGACGCGGTTGCGGAACGGCGAGAGGCCGAGCTCGAGGTGGCCCGGGCATGGTTGCGAGCCGCCGCGGCGCAGGGCGCGCTGGAGGTGGCCGACCGCCACGTCGCCGCGCTCAGCGAGATCGCCGATGTGGATGCGACCCGTCTGCGCGAGGGGCTGGTCGCGGAGGCGGTCGGGTTGCGGACGCAGCTCGAAGCCGATCGCGCCCGTGTGGCCCGGGTGGCGGCCACCGGTGACGCCGCCCGGGCGGCCGCGCAGCTGGCCCGTGTGCTTGGGATCGCGATGGATCAGCTCCCCGCTTTGGCGCCACTGGCGGCCCCCGGCATGCCGGGGGCTCCTGACAGCGCGGCAGCCTCCACCATGGCGCTGACGGCGCGCCCCGAGCTGCGCGCGCGCGACGCGGCGGTCCAGGAAGCCAGCCGGCGGCTGGCGGCCGAGCGGCGCGGCCTGTTCGGGGATCTGCAGTTACAGGGGGGCACCAAGCAGACCAGTGGCTTCATGACGGGGCAGATCGGCCTCGGCATGCCGATCCCGCTGTTCCATCGCAACGATGCGGCGCGGCAGCGTGCCCGTGGCGAATACGCCGAAGCCCGGATCCTGCGCGACGACATGCGCCAGCAGGTCGAGGGTGGCGTCGAGGCCGCGCGGCGCACCTACATGGCGTCCCGTGCCGCGGCGCAATCGGCCGGCACGTTCGACGCGCGTGGGCGCGAGGTCGCCCGCATCGCGCGGGCCGCGTATGCCGAAGGGCACGCGACGCTCACCGAACTCCTCGACGCGGAACGCGCGGCCAGCGAGGCGATGCACACCCACCTGCGCTGGGCGGTCGATGCCTGGCTTGCCCGTCTCGAGTTCGAGCGCGCCCTTGGCGCCCGGCTGGACGAGACCAGTCCGCTCGACCTGCCCCTGCTGTCCACCCCGCTGACGCCCGGATCTTGACGATGTCCGTACAACTTCGCTCGCCGCATCACCGCGCACCGCGCCGGACCCTCCGCCTCGCCGGTCTTGCGGCCGTCGCCGTAATGACCGCGGGCTGTGGCGCGACCGGCGAGTCGCCGGCCGCCGAGGCCGCGCCCGCCGCATGGTCCGATACCGCCACCCTGTCCGCGCAATCGGTGGCGATCGGTGGCTTCACCTTCGATACAGCGCGTCTGGTGCCGTGGCGTTCGGTGGTCACGGTACCGGCGCGGTTGATGCTCGACCCCGGGGCACTCGAAACCATCGGCTCGATCACCGAAGGACGGATCACGCACGTGCTGGTCCGCGTCGGCGACCGGGTGCAGGCCGGCCAGGTCCTCGTGCTCATTCACAGCCACGAAATCATGGACGCGCGGGGCGCCTTCGCCGCCGCGATCGCTCGGGTCGCCGCCGCCGAGGCCGAGCGTGATCTGGCCGTGAGTTCGGCGGCGCGGGCCGGTCGGTTGCTCGAGGCCAAGGCGATGTCGCGCGCCGAGATGGAGCGCGCCGAGGTGGCCCGCCGCGTGGCGCTCGCGGGGTATCAGGAGGCGGTCGCCGAGCGCAATCGGGCGGCGGCCATGATTGAGCACCTGGTGGGCTCGGGCGGCGTGCCGTCGCTCGCCGATGAGCACGACGTCCTGATCCGGACGCCCATTGCCGGCGTGGTGACCGCGCGCGACGCGCAGCCCGGCACGGTGGTGCTGCCGGGCACGCCGCTGGTGTCCGTGGGCGATCCCGATCGATTGCAGCTGCAGATGCACGTCAGCGCTGATGCGGCCGCGGGTATTCAGCCCGGCGCCGCCGTGCGCTTCGCGCTCACCGAAACGCCGGCGACGTCGCTGGCCGCCACCGTGACCCGTGTGGCCCCCACCGTCGATACGCTCACCCGCACCATCGAAGTGATCGCCACGCCGGCCCGCGGCGTGCGGAGTGGACGTGCCGAGTCGTTTGCGCAGGCCGAGATTGCCGGTCGGGCCGGTGCCGCCACGCTCACGGTGTCATCGGCGGCGGTGCAGGCCTTCGAAGGCGACACCGTGGTGATCGTGGCCGATCAGCGTGGCGAGGGCATCCACATCGAGGCCGTGCGCGTTCGCGTGGGGCGTCGCGCGGGCAACCGGACCGAGATTCTCGCGGGGGTGTCCCCCGGCCGGCGCGTGATCGCGGGCAGTGCGGCGATTGCGAAGGCGGAGTTGCTCAAGCGCCGATCCCCGGACGGAGAATGATCCGGTGAAGGCACTGATTCATTTTGCGCTGCACCGGCGGAGCCTCGTCGTCGGCGCCACGTTGGCGCTCATGGCCGCGGGGCTGTATGCGCTGCAGCACATCGCCTTCGACGCCTTCCCCGACCTGACGGGGACGCGCGTTGAAGTGATCACGGTGGCCCCCGGGATGGCGCCGGAGGAAGTGGAGCGGCTGGTCACGTATCCCATCGAGTCGTCGCTCATGGGGGTCCCCGACGCCGAAGGGGTGCGGTCGGTCTCGAAGTTTGGCCTCTCGCTGGTCACGGTGCCGTTCCCCGATGATGTCGACGTGTACTTCGCGCGGCAACTCGTGCAGCAGCGGCTCAATGACGCCAAGGGGGCACTGCCCGCCGGCGTCGAATCCGCGCTCGGCCCCGTGTCGACCCCGATGGGAGAGCTGTACCAGTACGTGCTCACCAGCGACTCGCTCTCGCTGACCGAACTGAAGACGCTGCATGACTACACCATCCGCCCGCGGCTGCGCACCGTGCCGGGTGTGTCCGAGGTGAACTCGTGGGGTGGGCTCACGGAGCGGGTCGAGGTGATCGTGGACCCGGCCAAGCTTGCGGCGCGCCGTCTCACCGTGGCCGACGTGCATGACGCGCTCGCGCGGAACACGCTCGCCTTCGGTGGCAGCTATCTCGAACAGGGCGGGGAACGCTACACCCTGCGCGGCCTCGGGCGCGTCGAGAGCACGGACGATGTGCTCCGCGTGCAGGTGGGCGCGGTGAACGGGGCGCCCGTGCGGGTGGGCGACGTGGCCACAGTCGTGCTCGGGGCGCTGCCACGCAATGGCGCCGTGACGCACGATGGCAAGGGAGAGGTGGTGAGCGGGATGGTGCTCAAGCTGCAGGGTGCCGACTCGCGCGACGTCATCACGCGGGTCCGCGCGCGGATGGCGGAGATTCAGCAGGCGCTGCCGCCCGGGGTGACGATCACGCCGTTCTACGATCAGACCGATCTGGTGGCGCGCACCACGGGCACGATCGTGAAAAACTTGGTGGAGGGAGGGCTGCTCGTCATCGCCGTGCTCTTCCTGTTCCTGCGGAATGTGCGCGCCGCCTTGATCGTCGCCTCGGTCATTCCGATCTCGATGCTGATGGCGTTCATCGGCATGGCGCTGTTCGGCTATTCGGCCAATCTCATGAGCCTCGGCGCGCTCGACTTCGGCCTCATCGTCGACGCGTCGATCGTGATGATCGAGAGTTTCATCCGCCGCATGGAATCGCATCACGATACGCACCGGCTGGGACTCTTCGAGCGGGCCGCGGTCGAAGTGGGGCGTCCGATCCTGTTCGGCATCGCCATCATCGTGGCGGTGTACATCCCGATCTTCACGCTGGATGGGATGGAGGGCCGCATGTTCAAGCCCATGGCGTTTACCGTGGTGTGCGCCGTGCTCGGCTCGCTGTTTCTGGCCCTCACGTACGTGCCGGCGGTGGCGTCCTGGGCGCTGCGTCATGGCGAAGCGGCACCGGCGCCGTGGCTCACGCGGCTCACGGCGCGCTATCGGGGGCTGCTGGCAGCCGTCCTCCGCCGCCCGCAGCCGCTGCTCATCGCGGCCGTCGTGCTCGTGGTGGCCGCAGTGGGTTCGTTGTCGCAGATCGGCACCGAATTCATGCCCAAGCTCGACGAAGGGTCGATTCTAATTACGACGCGCCGCCTGCCCAGCGTGGGCCTCGAGGATGCCACGAAGCTGTCGCTGGCGGCCGAGCGCATCGTCAAGCAGTTCCCCGAAGTGGTGACCGTGGTGACGAAGGAAGGGCGCCCCGATCTGGCCACCGAAGCGATGGGGCTTTTCGAGGGCGACATGTACGTCATCCTCAAACCGCAGAAGGAGTGGACCACGGCGGACGATCAGGAAGCGCTCGTGGCGGCCCTCGACTCGGCGCTCCGCGCCGTGCCCGGACTGTGGATCTCGTTCACGCAGCCGCTGGCCATGCGGCTCGACGAAGCCGAGAGCGGCATCAAAACGGACCTTGGCATCAAGGTGGTCGGCCCCGATCTCGCGCAGAATGAGGCCGTCGCGCAGCGTCTCGAGGCCATCGTGGCCGCCGTGCCTGGCAACGCCGATGTCGCGGTGGAAATCGCCGACGGCAGCGGACAGGTCCGCATGGAGATCAAACGCGAGGCACTGGCCCAGTACGGGCTGTCCGTGGCCGATGTCCGTGACGCGATCGAACTGGCGATGGGATCGCAGGTCGCGGCCGAACTGATCGACGGTTTCCGTCGCGTGGGCATCGTGGTGCGGCTCCCGGCCGCATCCCGCGAAGACGCGGCCTCGCTGGCGCGCCTGACCATCCGCGCCCCGGGGGGTGAGCTCGTCCCTCTCTCGGCGGTGGCCGATGTGCAGACCACCACCGGCCCCGAGATGATCGGCCACGAAGACGCACAGCGTCGCTCACTCGTGTTGAGCAACGTGCGTGGGCGTGACCTTGGCAGTTTCGTGCAGGAGGTGCGGGCCCGCATCGCCCGTGACGTGGTGCTGCCGGCGGGGGTGTTTCTGGAGTGGGGTGGCCAGTACGAAAATCAGCAGCGCGCGATGTCGCGGCTCACGCTGGTGGTGCCTGGCGCGCTAGTTCTGATCTTCGGACTGCTCTATTTGTCGTTCCGGTCCATCCCGCAGGCGTTGCTGGTGCTCGCCAACGTCCCCTTCGCGCTCGTCGGCGGGGTGGCCGCGCTCTGGCTGCGTCAGCTCAATCTCAATCTGTCGGCGAGCATCGGCTTCATCGCCCTGTTCGGCATTGCGGTGCTGAACGGGGTCGTGATGGTCGAACACCTCAACCACCTGCGGCACGCGCCCGACGCCGACGGCCGCTCGGTGCTCGATCGCGTGCTCGTGGGCGCCACCGACCGGCTCCGCCCCGTGCTGATGACCGCGCTGGTGGCCAGCCTCGGCTTCGTGCCGATGGCCTTGAGTACGAGTCCCGGCAGCGAGGTGCAGCGTCCGCTGGCCAGCGTCGTGATCGGGGGGCTGATCACCAGCACGATTCTCACCCTGTTCGTGCTCCCCGTGCTGTACGGCTGGCTCGACACCCGGCGGGACGCGGCAATGGCTGGCGCCAAGGCCGACCGGTGATCATTTTTTCATCGACTGGACACCCTCTGACCCCGAGACGATGAATTCGCCCACCAGCCGCCCGCCGCAGAAGCTGCGCAAGCAGTACGCGAACACCGCGTATCCCCTCGTGGTCCTGAAGTTCGAGGACGGACACGAGATCAAGGTCTACCAGAACACCGGCAAGGTGTTCGACGTGTGGGCGGGCGAGACCGTGAAGATCATGGCGATGTACGACCCCACGTCGAAGGACTGGGAGCTGGTGGAAGCGAAGAAGAGCGACACCTTCGAGGACGCCGCAGACTGACGCCCGAGCGCCGGGTGCGGACGCGCAGCACCGCCGTGATCGAGGCCGCGTTCGCGCGCGGCGGCGCGGTCGTCGCCCTCGAAAGCTCCGTTCTCGCCCAAGGGCTCCTGCCGCCGCACAATCGTGAGGCGGCCGCGCGCATGATGGCCGCCGTCGAGGCGGCCGGCGCGACGCCCGCCATCACCGCGATCGTGCGCGGCGTGCCGTCGTTCGGCCTCGAGCCCGATGACCTCGAGCGCTTTCTGGCTCGGACCGGTGTGCGGAAGGTGTCCGCCCGCGATCTCGGCATCGCCGTGGCGCAGCAGGCCGACGGCGCCACCACCGTCGCCGGTACGCTTGCCCTGTGCGCGCTGGCCGGCATCGAGGTGTTCGCCACGGGCGGCATCGGGGGCGTGCACCGCGACGCCCCCTTCGACGAATCAGCCGATCTGGTGGAGTTGGCGCGCACGCCGGTGATCGTGGTGTGCGCCGGGGCCAAGTCCATCCTCGACCTGCCGGCCACGCTGGAGCGGCTCGAGACCCTTGGCGTACCGGTGGTGGGCTATCGCACCCGCGAACTCCCCGGCTTCTTCTCGGTGCACACGGGGCTGATGCTGACCGCCTCGCTCGACACGCCGGCGCAGATCGCCGACGCATGGCGCGCGCACCGGGCCATGGGGTGCCGCGGGGCCATGTTGGTGGTCCAGCCGCCGCCGGCCGATGTCGCCCTCCCGGAGGACTTGGTCGACCAGGCCACCGTCGCGGCGCTGGCGGCGGCGTCCGCCGCCGGGGTGCGTGGTGGGGCCGTCACGCCGTTCCTGCTCGCCGATATCCAGCAACGCACCGCCGGGCGCTCCGTGACCGCGAATCTGGCCTTGCTCGAGCAGAATGCGGTCCTGGCGGGACAGATCGCCGTGGCGCTGGCCGCCGCCCGCGTCGAGGCGGCAGCGCCATGACGGCAGCGCCATGACGGCAGCGCCATGACGGCATCACGTGTGAACCAAGTACGTTGTGCATGGTACTATCCGGTAACCCGCTCGCTCCGGAGGTCTGACACCACATGCCCACCCCGTTCCTGAGTTCCGAGGAATACGACGAGCGTGCTCACGCCCTGTACGACGAGGGCAAGTACGACGAGGCGCTCGTGTTGCTGCGTGAGGCCGTGGCGCTGTACCCGAGCGCCGTCGAGCTGCACGTGGGTTTCGGCTATGCGCGACTGGCCCGTGAGGAGTACGCCTGGGCGCGGCGCAGCTTCGAGGACGCACTCGTGCTCGATCCCGATCACGAGGATGCACTGGCCGGACTCGGTGAGGTCCTGCTCAAGTTCGGGCAGGTGGACGCCGGGATGCGCACCTTCGAGCGTACCGTCACGCTGGGCTACGAGGACGACGTCGATCTCATGCTGCAGATCGGCCGCGCGCTCTTCCGCGAAGGGTTTGTGGACGTATCGCTCGCCTACTTCGAGCGGGCCGTGGCGCACGCCGCCGATTCGGCCGAAGCGGTGGCCTGTCTGGGCTACGCGCAGCATCGCCTGCTGCGGGACCCCGAAGCGATCGCCTCGCTGCGCCACGCGCTCGCGCTCGATCCGCAGTTCGCCGAAGCGCGCGTGTATCTCGCCAACCTCATGTACGATGCCGGCGATCTCGACGAGGCGCTCGTCGAGTTCGAAAAGACGTCGCCACAGGACCACTGGGACGAGCTGGGGATCTGGCGTCTCATCGAGCTCAAGAAGTCGGTGTACAAGCTCGATGACACCGACGGCGAGCTGAAGCCGTGGGAATTACGCCTGATCGAACTCGCCGGGGAAACGGACGACATCGATGATCTCCTCGAGGAAGTCGAGCAGGCGCTCTTTGAGCAGGACACTGCCGACCTCCCCGAGGAAAAGGAGCAGCTCGAGGCGCTGGGTTCCTTGCTCACCGGCTTGGTGACGCAGCATCAGGGCGAACAAGCGGAACCGGCGTCCACCGACGTCCTGGCAGCCGAAACCACGCATCGCGTCGTCATGCGCGACGGCACGGTCTTCGAGGGCACCTGGGTCGCGATCGTGGAGTCGCTGCGTGATGCGCGTGATGCCGGTCGTCCACTGCCCGAGTTCATGGCAGCCGAAGCGCGGCGCTACTACGGGGCCACGGGGATGTCCGTGGCGTCCGACGCGCCGGAGACGTTTCTCCGTGGCGGCGCCGACGCCGGAATGCTGCGGATCGTGCGCTAGTGCGCGACGGGCTCGCGCTGCATCGCGACACGGTGCGTGAGGTCCTGCCCAACGGCCTCACGCTCCTCGTGCGCCGTGATCCGTCGGCGCCGGTGGTGTCCATCGTCACGCACGTGAAGGTCGGCTACTTCGACGAACCCGATGACGTGGTCGGCATCGCCCACGTGCTCGAACACATGTTCTTCAAGGGCACCCCCACCCGCGGCGTGGGGCAGATCGCGCGCGAGACCAAGGCCTACGGCGGCTATCTCAACGCGCATACGATCTACGACCACACCACGTACTACACGGTGCTGCCGTCGTCGTCGTTCGAGCAGGGGCTCGAGATCCAGTTCGATGCGTATGCCCGGTCGCTGATCGATGCCGACGAACTGGCGCGCGAGCTCGAAGTCATCATCGAGGAGACGAAACGCAAGCGCGACACGGCCTCGTCGATGGCGATCGAAACGCTGTATGCGGTGCTGCACGACCGGCATCGCATCCGGCGCTGGCGCATGGGCGAAGAGGCGGGGCTGCGGGCGCTCACGCGGGACCAGCTCACGGCGTTCTACCGTCGGTGGTACCGCCCCGACAACACGGTGCTCTGCATCGTCGGGGACGTGGACGTGGACCGCGTGCGGCAGGCTGTCGCCGCACGCCATGGACAGCTGGCGCCCGGCACGCCGGCCCGCGATCTCGGCCCGGTCGAGACGGCGCTGCCCGGTTTTCGCCGGCGTGAGTGGAGCGGTGACATCGCGCAGCAGCACGTGGCCTTCGGGTGGCGTGCCCCGTCGCTGACGCACCCCGACACCCCCGCGCTCGAACTCGCCGGACTGGTCCTCGGCTCCGGGCGCGCGTCACGGCTCTATCGCGCGGTGCGCGAACGGCAGCTGGCGTCGTCGGTCGGCGCATGGCACTACACGGCGGGCGACATCGGGGTGTTCGTCGCCCACGCCGAGGCGCCGGCCGCGCAGGCCCGCGAGGCCACGCGCGCGATGTGGCGGGAGCTGCAGGCTGCGCGACGCGACGGTGTCCGCCCCGACGAAGTGGCGCGGGCGCAGAGCATCATCGAGTCGCGCTGGCTGCACCGCCTCGAGAGCATGGACGGGCAGGCCACGTATCTGGCCTCGTGGGAGGCTGAGGGGGGACTCGACGTCGCCGGTCAGTACTACGATCGTCTGCTCTCGGTCCAGGCGGCGGACGTGCAGGCGGCGCTCGAACGCCATCTCGATCCTGAGCAGGTGTCGGTGATTTCGTATCGCCCCACCGGCGCCGAGCCGCTCGCGGATGAGGACGACGCCTTACGGGCGATGCTCCGTGGCGAGGCATCGCTCGGCACGAGCGTCGTGGTTGAGCGGGCCCTCGAACCCGAGGGGTACGGTGTGCGCCTCGGAGCGCCCGCGGCGCATACCGCGATGCTGCCGGAGCGGGTCGAACGCGATGTGCACGTGTACCGCACTGCCCAGGGCGTGCCGGTGCTCGTGCTGCCGCGGCCGAACGCCCCACTGGTCAACGTCGGGGTGTTCCAGCGTGGCGGCACCTGCGCCGAGCCGGCGGGGCATGAGGGGCTGGCGCGTATCACGGCGCAGTCCATGCTCAAGGGCACGGCCACGCGCACGGCGGCGCAGATCGCCGAGGCCGCGGAGGCCCTGGGTGGCAGCATCGGCGTGGGGACCGCTCTCGAGAGTCTGAGCTGGTCCATGTCGGTCCCCGTGCGGCATTTCGTGGCGGCTACCGGGCTGCTGGCCGAGGTGCTGCAACAGCCCCGCTTCCCCGACGAGGCCGTCGCCACGGAACGCGCGCTCGCGCTGGCGGAATCCACGCGGGTGCGTGACGACATGTATCGCTGGCCGATGCGGCTGGCGGCGATGGCGGCCTATGGCTCCCATCCCTACGCGCGTTCGGTGGTCGGCACCGACGCGTCGCTGTCGCAGGTGGATGCGGCGGCCGTGCGTGCCTTCCACGCGGCGCAGGTGCTGCAGGGCGCGTCGGTGATCGC
>JARIEV010000037.1 GCA_031127225.1 Gemmatimonadota bacterium
GCCACGGGGCAGGGGGCCCAGGCCCGCACGCTCGTGCCGCTGTTCGGCAATATCCTGCGGGTCACCGTCGGCATCGTGGCGCTGCTTGTGGCGCTGGCGCAGTTCGGCTATCCGGTGGGCACGCTGCTGGCCGGACTTGGTATCGGCGGTATCGCGGTGGCACTGGCCGCGCAGAAAACCGTGGAGCATCTCTTCGGCAGCGTGTCGCTGGCGGCCGACAACGCCTTCCGTGTGGGCGACTGGGTGCGCGCCGGCACCACCGAAGGGGCCGTGGAGCGGATCGGGCTCCGCTCCACCAGCCTGCGCACCGTGGACCGCACCGTCGTGCGCATCCCCAACGGCCGGCTGGCCGACGAGCGCATCGAAACCTTCGGTGAGCGCGATCGCATCCTGCTGCGCACCGCGATCGACCTCACCTACGACACCACCCCGGAGCAGATCGAACGCATCCGCGACGCCCTCGAGGCCGCGCTGCGCGCGCACCCGCTGGCGTTCGACGAGATCGTGCGCGTGCACGTGGTGGGCTTCACCGAGTCCGCCATCCGGCTCGATGTGCTCGCGTGGTTCATGACCACCGAATGGCAGGAGTTCCTGCGCATCCGGCACGACATGCTGCTGACGTTCATGCGCATCATCCGCGCGCACGGGTCGAGCTTCGCGTACCCGTCGCGCACCGTGTATCACGTGCAACCGGACGCCTGACCACATGATGCCCCTCTTGGCGGCCGTCGCGTCGCGGGTGCTCTCGGTGCTGCCGGCCATGGCGCAGGGCGACATGCTGCAGGCGCCGCCGCCGCTGTTGGCCACCGAGTTGGCCGCCACGCTGCTGCAAGGCGCCATCACCACCGGACTCGCGGCGCTGTGTGCGCACTTGTACGTGCGCTACCGGCGTCCGTGGTTCGGCTGGTTTGCCGTGGCGTGGAGCGTGTACGTGGCGCGGCTGCTGTGCATCCTGAGCTTTCTGCTCACGGGCGAACGGGTGTGGCTGTACTGGCATCAGGTGACCACCGGCTGGACCGCGCTGGCGCTGCTCTGGTCGGCCATCGTGTTCCTGCGACAGCCGAAGGCGCGTGCGGCGTATCTGCTGCTGGCGCTCTTTCCGGCGCTCTGGTCGTATGTGGCGATCTACCAGCTCGATCACTTCCTGTGGGCCGCGCTGCCGGCGGTGTTGTTCCTGAGTGGGGCCACGCTGTGGACGGGGTGGGTGTTCTGGCGCCATCACCGCATTGCGCAGTCCACCGGCGCGCGCTTACTGGCCGTGTCGTTCTTTTTGTGGGGGCTGCACCACCTCGACTATCCGTTCCTGCGGGCGCAGGGGGCATGGACGCCGTGGGGCTACTATCTCGACATCTCGTTCGAATTGCTGGTTGGATTCGGACTGGTGTTGTTGGTGCTTGACGATCTCGGACGCGGCGTGCGCGCGCTCTCCGCGCTCTCCGGTGATCTGCAGCGACGCGATCGTACCACCGACCCGCTCGACGTGCTGTTGTCACGGCCGCTCGCCCTGCCCGGCGTGCGGGGTACGGCCATGTATGTGTTCGACGCCGACGGCGCCGACGACACCGGGGGGACCGATGCGCTGGAAGGCGCCCTCACCGCGTGGCGCGACGGCGGAGAGCCCATGGCGGGCGAGGCTAATGACGAGGCGGCGGCCGACGCGGTGTCGTCGGCCACGCGCGGGCGTTTCGTGCGCGGCGCCGGATCGTGCGCCGGGTGGGACAACGCCACCCCCGAACAGGCGGTACTCGACGCCCTCACGCGTATGCGGCTGTCGCGGCGTCCGCAGCTGGTGTCGGCGGCCGGCCAGCAGCCGTTCATCGCTGCGTTGCCCGTGGGATCGGGCACGCGACTCGTGGGCGCGCTCGTGATGGCGGGCGACGTGCGGAATCCATTCACCGCGCTCGACGACGACTTCCTGCTCACGCTGGGACAGCAGGTCGGCGCGGCCCTTGAACAATCGGCGCTCGACCGGCAGCTGGCTACGCGCACCACGGCGCTCGAGCGGCTGTCGGCCCGCATGGTGCGCCAGCATGAAGACGAGCGCCGTCGCCTGTCGCGCGAACTGCACGACGAAACGGCGCAGGTGTTTTCGGCGGTCAAAATGCAGCTCGAAGCGTTGCGCCCGCTGCTGGCCGAGGGCGCAACGCCGCGGCTCGATCGTCTGCTGTCGCTGGTGGATACCGGTATTGCCAGCATCCGGCAGGTCACCAGCGATCTGCGCCCCACCTTGCTCGATGATTTAGGGCTGCGCCCGGCGCTGCATTCACTTGTGACCGATTTCACCGAGCGCAGCGGCATCCGCGCCACCTTCGATGCGCCCGCCCTGTTCCCGCCGTTGCACCCCGACGCTGATCTGGCGCTCTTCCGCGCGCTGCAGGAAGCGCTGTCGAACGTCGTGCGTCACGCGCACGCCACGCAGGTCGAGGTGCTGGTCACCGTCGATGACGGCGGTTTAGCGCTCTGTGTGTGTGACGACGGCACGGGATTTCCCGTGGGGCGCAACGGGCGCATTCGCGACGCCGAGCATCGCATGGGGCTGACCGGCATGCGCGAGCGCATCTTCGCGATCGGTGGTGACGTGGTGATTGCCAATCGCGGCAAGGGCGCCGAGGTGCGGATCCGCGCCCCGCGTGTCGATGTCGGCCGCGCCAACCCTGTCAGTCCCTCGTGAGCCACGCGTGACGTCTTTTCAGCAGTCCGGGCCGGCTCCGACGCGCATCCGCGTGCTGATTGCCGACGATCACGCGCTCGTGCGTGAGGGGTTACGCTACGTCCTCGATGCCGATCCCGGCATCGAAGTGGTGGCGGAGGCGGCCAACGGACGCATCGCGGTGGAGCTGGCGCAGCAGCACGCGCCGGATGTCGTCGTGCTGGATATCACCATGCCCGAGGAGACCGGCCTGCACGCGGCCGCGCGGTTGCGTGCGCTGTTGCCGTCGGCGCGCATCCTCATGCTGAGCATGCACGACCAGAGCGAATACGTGCGGGAAGGGATGCGCATCGGCACGCACGGGTATCTGCTGAAGGACTCGGCGGGCGAAGAGCTGCGGGCGGCGATTCACGCGGTCCATTCGGGCGGCACGTTCTTCAGTCCCGCCGTGGTGAAGCGCCTCAGCGCCAGCGAGGCCGCGCCGGTGTCCGCGACGCATCTCCAGCTCGAATTGCTCACGCCGCGGGAGCGCGATGTGCTGGGGGGCGTGGCGCGCGGGCTCACGAACAAGGCGATCGCGGCAGAGCTGGGAATCAGTCGGCGCACGGTGGAGGCGCACCGCGAAAGTCTGATGCGCAAGCTCGAGATTCACAGCGTGGCCGGGCTCACCCGCTTTGCGCTGGAAGCCGGACTGATGCCCGACGTCTGATCCTCGCGACGCCGCACGGCAGAGGTCACCCGGCACAGACGGCGTGGCACCGGCCCTTGGCGTTGTGACGACATCGAGATCGTGGTGTGACCGGCGCGTGGCGCGCTGATCACCCGCCCGTGGCCGAGTTGCGCGATCATCGTGGTTCATGAGCCCACTATTGGCCCGACTCGATGCGCGCGACCGCGCGCTGTTTCTCCGCCTCGTGCTGACGGCCACGTCCGCGCGGTCGCGCCGTCGCTTCTGGACCACGCTCACCCATGTGGGCGGCGCGCGGGCCAGCATCGCCCTCAGCATCGCCTCGGCGGCGTTGCCCGGGGTCACGGTCGCGATGGCGTGGCGCACCCTGCTGCTGCTGGGCGCGTCGCATGCGGTCGTACAGATCGTGAAGCGTCTGGCGGGCCGCCCGCGCCCCACGGCGTGGCGTGGCGGCGACGGGCCCGATCCCCTCGTGCTCGTCCCCGATCAGTTCTCGTTCCCCAGCGGACACGCCTGTGCCGCCATGGCGGTGGCCGTCGGACTCGCGGCCGCGATGCCGTCGCTCACCATCCCGCTGCTGGTCGTCGCGCTGCTGGTGGGCTTCTCGCGCGTGATGCTGGGCGTGCACTATCCGGGCGATGTCGTCGTCGGGCAGGCGATCGCGCTGGTGGCGGCGTACCCGGTGCTGCGGTAGGAACTGCCAACTGCTTAGTGAGCAGGGAGGAGGGTGTCAGGAAGGAGGAGGCAGGATCACAACGCGGCGGTCCCGCGTTCGCCGTCCTGATCCCCTCCTTCCTGCCGCCTCAGCAGTTGGCCATTTCCGAGCTCGCGCCTCGCCCAGAACTCACCCTCTGCGACGTGCGTCACAGCGCGCGGTGACAGTACCACGGGCGGTTCGTCACCCCGGTAGCGGCTCACCTTTCTGCTCGACGGTCCCCTGATGATCCTCTCTGCGTTGTACGCCGACCGCCTGACCACGCTCCCCGGTGTGGCGGAGGGGGCGGACCCGCGCCTCCGGCTGTTGCACTGCCGACTGGAACGCGGCCCGTCGGCGATGTCGCGCGTGTCCGTGGCGCTGGCGGGACCGGACGATGCGCCGCCGGTGGTGTGCCGGCAGGAGGGCACCGCGTGCCCTGGCGGCGATCTCCGGTTGGCCGCGCTGGCCACCCTCGCGGCGCTGGCGCAGGTCGCGGGCGGTACGTGCGCCTTCGAACTGATCGGCGTGAAACCCGTGCGGGCGTTTGACGCAACCGTGATCATGGTGGCGGCGTTCGCCACGCGCGACGGCGTCGTCACGCGCATCGTGGGGGCGGCCCTGGTGGACGGCGATCCGTTGATCGCGACGGCGCGGGCTGCGTGCCACGCCGCCAACCGGCTGGCGATGCCGCTGGTCGAGGCGCCGTCGGCTGACGCGTAACGGCGCGCCGTGGCCGGAGCGCGCGGCGCACCAGCCGGCGACGGATCGGCCGACTGGCCGATGATCCACTAGAATTCTCATGTGATTTTTCTGACCGCTTTCCGCGCCGTCTCGCGACCGAACCGTCTGTCGGTCCGCGGGCCGCTGTGCCTCCCCCTGTTGTTCCTGGGCGCCTGCGCCCGGTTCGGGGGAGGCGCGGCGCCGCTGACGGTCGCGCTGCCGCCCAGTGCCGTGGCGCCGGCGGCGGCGCCGACGGTCGAGGCGCCCGAGGTCGCGCCCGCGCCGGCCGATCGTGCCACGCCCGACGAGGTCGTGCGCACCGCGGTGGCCGTGTTCGGTGGCGACAGCGCGCTGCTGCAGCCGGCGGTCAGACCGATCGGCGATGCCGGCGATGCCGCGGCGGATGCCGACGCGTATTCCACGGCGGATGCCATCGAGGAGCCCTTATGGGATCTCGACGTGCGCTCGTACGAAACGCACGATCGGGTGGAGCACTACGTGGGGCTGTTTTCCACGGGGCGCGGTCGCGAGACCTTTTCGGCGCGCCTGTCACGTGGGACGCGCTACGAGCCGATGATTCGCGCCAAGCTGCGGGCCGGCGGCATGCCGGAGGACCTCACGTATCTGGCGCTGATCGAAAGCGGCTACGACCCGCACGCGTATTCGCGCGCGGCCGCGGTGGGGATGTGGCAGTTCATGAGCGGCACCGCGCGTGGCGTGGGGATGCGCGTGGACTGGTGGGTGGACGAACGGCGCGATCCGGCCCGTGCCACCGACGGCGCCATCCGCTTTTTGCGGGACCTGCAGAAGCAGTTCGACGGCTCCCTGTATCTGGCGGCTGCCGCGTACAACGGCGGTCCAGGGCGGGTGGCGCGCGGGCTCACGCGTTTTGCCGGCGAACTGGATGGCACGGCGGGTGATGATCGCTTTTTTGCGCTGGCCGAGCAGGACTATTTGCGCGCGGAAACCAAGAATTATGTGCCGCAGCTGATTGCAGCGGCGCTGGTGGCCAAGATGCCGACGCGGTACGGCCTCGTGATCGACTCGCTGCCACTGTACGGGTACGACTCGGTGTTGGTGGCGGCCGGGACGGCGCTGGGCAGCGTGGCCGCCGCCACCGGTGCCACGAAGCTCGAGCTGCGCGACCTCAATCCGGCCATCCTGCGCGGCATTGCACCGCCGGATGCCGATGTCTGGGTTCGGATACCCGCCGGGACCGCCGAACGGGCGCGCTGGGCGCTGGACAGCATGCCCGAGGAGGAGCGCCTTGGGTACCACGTTCGCCCGGTGGTGGGCACGAGCACCACGCCGACGCGCTTCGCGGACCAGCACGGTCTCACGCTCAAGCAGTTACGCGCCTTCAATCCCACCATGAAGTCCACCCGGAAGGGAAGGCTCGTGGCGGGGCAGTCGCTCCGCATCCCCACCGCGTTGGCGCTGAGCTATGCCCGCGACATTCCCGATCCTTCCATCGAGCGGTACGGCGGGTCGTCGCCCACCACGCTCACCTCGCGCGGCATCCACGTGGTGAAGCGTGGCGAGTCGCTGGGGGCGATCGCCAAGCGCTATGGCACCACGGTGACCCGTCTCAAGACGCTGAACGGCATGAAAGGGTCGCGCGTGATGGCCGGCCAGACGTTGCGGGTGCGCAGCGGCAGCAGCGCGGCCACGACGTCGACCGCCAAGAAGTCGACGGCGAAGAAGTCGACCGCCAAGAAGTCGACGGCCAAGAAGCCCACCGTCCAAAAGTCGACCGCGAAAAAGAAGACGGCGTCCTCAAAAAAGAAGACGCCGCCGCGCTAGCAGTCCTTACACGTGCCGTGCCCCCGCCTCATTCCAGCACGCCCCGCCCGCGGTACCCCTTCGTGATCAGGCTTTCGTAGCCGTTCGCCGGGTCAAGCCCCAAGCTGATGGACCGCTGCACGGCCACGGGGCCGCGGTTGTACACCAGCAGCGCCAGCTTGAGATCGCCCTTCTGTTCGCGGATCAGAGCGCGCAGGTACCGGAAGCCGATCCGGAGGTTCACCTCAGGGTCGAGTAGCTGCTGGCGGGTCACGGTGGGTTCGAATTCGCGGGCCGTGCCGAGCATGAGCTGGGTGAGCCCGAGGGCACCGGCGGGACTGACCGCACGCGGGTTGAACACGCTCTCCACGCGGATCAGGCGGAAGCCAAGTTCCGGTTCAATGCCGGCGGCGACCGCCGCGTCAAAGATTTTGCGGGCCAACTCCAGTTTGATCCGGTACTTCGCGCTGTAGAGATACACGCGATGCCAGCGGCCCAGCGATTCGCCACGGACCCCCTCCTGGGGATCGAGTCCGAACGGCAGGGTGCGCCCGGTGGCGCGCGTGGTCCGGGACAGGACGTCGCCGGCTGGCCGCCACAGCGGCGGGAGCGGCAACATGGCGACCGGTGACGCCAGCGGTCCCCGGCGGGTGCTCGGGGTGCCCGGCTCCACCGATACCGGGGTGCCGGGTACGGGGGGTACGCGGCGGGTGGCGGTAGCCGACACGGCCAGGGTGGCAACGACCACGGCGGCCGTGAACACCCGGAGCAACGGACGCGTAACGTGGCGACGAGACATCCGTCGCCGACGAGCCACCGCGTCGCGGCTCGGGATTCTGTCGGACGAGTGGTGCATTGGCCCTCCCGATCAGCAGGTCACTCACGGACTGCTGATGAAGTCTCCCGTCGTGCCGCCGCGTTTTTCACGCAGCACGATGTCGGAAATCACCATCGTCCGGTCAACGGCCTTCGCCATGTCGTAGATCGCGAGCAAGGACACGGAAACGGCCGTCAAGGCTTCCATCTCCACCCCAGTCGTCGAGGTGGTTCTGACGAATCCCTCGACCCGAAGGCCCGGCAGGGATGTATCAATGCTAACCCGGACCTCGATCGCGGACAACGGGAGCGGGTGGCAGAGGGGGATGAGGTCGGCGGTCCGCTTGGCGGCCTGAATCCCCGCCAGACGGGCCACGGGGATCACATCACCCTTCTTTAACGTGTTGTCCTGTATGGCTTTGAGTGTTTCCGGCGCCATCCGGATGGCCCCCGAAGCGAGCGCCGTGCGCACCGACATCGGCTTGTCGCCGACGTCCACCATGGTGAAATGTCCGGCCGCATCGAGGTGTGAGAACGCGCGTCCGGGCTGTTCCGGCTTGTCTGGAATCACGGGCGCAGGGTCCGGTGAAGGGAAGCAAGAAGTGACGCGCCAAGCAGCTGCGGGCTCACGTTGCCCTGGGCTTTGGCTTTCGCCTGTTCCACCAGCACGACCGCCGATGCCGCGCGCCGCGCGTCGGCGTCGCGTCCTCCACCCACGAGTTGGCGCGCGCGCGCGTGCAGGAGATGCGTGAGCGCGTCGAGCGTATCGGTGAAAGAGCCACGGGCACCCGCCACGCCTTGCCGCGCCGCCGCCTTGACGCGTTCGGCCGCGCCATCGGGCGTGGACGGCTGCAGCGCCGCCTCCAGCAGTCGGCGCGCCCCCGCGACGGCGGCCGCCATGGCATCGCCCGCCAACAGTTCACCGGGGGCGCCGTTCATGCGGGCAATCGCTTCGTCGTGCGGCATCCGGGCCGCGCGACGCGCCACCACCGGATCCGCGAGAAACGCCTCGGTGTCCGCGCGGGTCAGGGTCGGCACGCGGATCGACACCACGCGCGACTTGATGGTGGGGAGCAGGTTCCCGGGTTCGCTCGAGGTGAGAATGATCGTGGTGCCGGGCGGTGGCTCCTCGAGCAGCTTGAGGAAGGCGTTCGCCGCCTGGTCGGCCCCTTCCTGCGACACCATGCGTTCCGCGTCGCCCACCACGAACACGGTGCGGGCGGCCATCGCGGGGCGCACGGCGGCGAGTTGCACGAGCGCCCGGATGGTGCCCACATGCAGCCCCTCGGTCCCCGACGACGGCGCCCAGAGTCCCTCGGCCTCCATCCGCTCGGCAATCGCCTCGCGGAAATCGGCCTTCACATCGTCCACCGACGGGTTCGTGAGTCGCGGGCGCGGAAAGAACCAATGCAGGTCGGGGTGCACGGCGCGCGCGGCGTATCGGCACTGCTGACACTCGCCACAGGGCGCGTCAAGGCGCCCGCGCAGGGCGCGGTCACAGAGCAGATACTGCCCGAGCCAGAGGGCGAGCCGCTGCTTGCCCACCCCGCGGTGCCCCTGCAGCATGAGACTGGCGGGCAGCCGGTCATCGGCGGCGGCCGCGGTGATCCGGCGCCGCAGCGCGACATGTCCGTAAAGCGGGCGGAGCGACATGCGCGCAATATGCAGAGGTCACCGTCGTCCCCGTCAGTCCGCCTTCAGCGCCCGGATGTCTTTCTCTATGTTGTATCGCCGCGTCTTTGCCCCGGTTCTCGGGCTTGCCCTCGTGTTGGCCACGGTCCCCGCCGCCGCCCAGTCGCGCGCCCGCACGCTGGGGCTCGCCCCCGGGGTGTTCACCCCCGGCCCGCACAATGCGATCACCGACGTGGCGGGGGTGCGGGTGGGACACGCCACGATCACGCTGGGCGACTCCATCCGCACGGGCGTGACGGCCATCGTGCCGCACGGGGGCGATCTGTACCGCGACCGCGTGCCGGCGGCGCTGCACGTGGGGAACGGCTTCGGCAAGCTGCTCGGGGTCACCCAGCTGCGCGAACTCGGCGAGCTCGAAACCCCCGTGCTGCTCACCTGCACGCTGTGCATCTGGCAGGTGGGCGATGCGCTGGCGCAGTACATGCTGGCCAAGCCGGAAAACGACAACGTGCGCTCCATCAATCCGGTAGTGGGCGAGACCAACGACGGGCAGCTCAACGCCACTCGTTCGCGCCCGGGACTCGCGGCGGCAGTGGGGCGCGCGCTCACGGCGGCGGATAGCGGCGCGGTGGCCGAGGGGAGTGTCGGGGCCGGGCACGGAACCGTGATGTTCGGTTGGAAGGGCGGGATCGGGACGTCGTCGCGGGTGCTGCCGGCCTCGCTGGGCGGTCACACCATCGGGGTGCTGGTGCAGGGCAATTACGGCGGCGTGCTGCAGATGGCGGGGGTGCCCGTGGGGCAGCTGCTGGGGCGGTACGCCTTTCAGCGCGACGTCCAACCGGCCGGGGCCGGTCGCTCGCCGTTTGAGGCGCCTGCGCCGGGGGACGCCGGGGCCGAACGCGGCGACGGCTCGTGCATGATCGTGATCGCCACGGATGCCCCGTTGTTGTCGCGTAACCTCGAACGGCTGGCGGCGCGCGCCGTGATGGGGCTGGCCCGCACCGGGTCGAGCGCGTCCAACGGGTCGGGCGATTACGTGATCGCGTTCTCCACGTCGCGCCGGGTGCGGCGCGCGCCCGAGGCGGCGCTCAACACCAACGACGAAGTGGGGAACGACGCGATGTCCGCGCTGTTTCAGGCGGTTACGGAGGCCACCGAGGAGGCGCTGTACAACGCGTTGCTGACGGCCACGCCGGTGACCTCGCGCGCGGGGCGCGTGTCGCCGTTGCCGGTGGACTCGGTGCGCGTGCTGCTCGAGGCGCGGGGCATCCGCCCTGCCCGGTAATTTTCCAGATCGCGCTCTCGTGCGGGTCGTGTTGCCTCGTACTTTTCCTGCTATGAATTCTTCCGCCATTCCCATGCCGACCCGCGACCACGCGGCAGGCCGCTCGCAGGGCGTCGCGCGAGCATCCGCGAACGCCGTGCCGTGGCAGCTGTCGGCCGTGGTGTTCGCGGCCACCAGCGTGATCGTAGGACTGGTGTGGGACATCTCGTGGCACATGACGATCGGCCGCGACACGTTCTGGACGCCGGCGCATCTGGCGATCTACACCGGCGGCGCCGTGGCAGGGCTGGCGTGCGGTGCCGAAGTGCTCCGACGCTCGTTCTTCGCGGCGGTGCGCCCGCCCGATGGCGTGACCGTCTGGCGGCTTTTCAACGGGCCGCTGGGCGGATGGCTGTGCATCTGGGGCGCGGTGGCGATGGTCACGTCGGCGCCGTTCGACGACTGGTGGCACGCCGCGTACGGCCTCGACGTGAAAATCGTGAGCCCGCCGCACGCGGTGCTCGCCCTCGGGTTCATCAGCATTCTGGGCGGCGCGCTTGTGATGGCCAACGCCGTGCAGGGGCGCAACGCGGATCACGCGGCGACGGGTGACGCGCCGTCGGCGCTGATGCCGTGGGTGGTGGCGTACATGAGCGGCCTCGTGCTGACCATGCTGTCCGTGTTCACGACGGAGTTCCACAGCCGTGAAGCCATGCACCTGGGCAGCTTCTATGCGGTGTCGTCGCTGGTGTTTCCGTTCGCGCTCGTGGCCGCGTCCCGCAGCACGCGCCTGCGCTACGGCGCGACGGCGGCGGCGCTGGTGTACACGGCCCTGATGTGCGTGCAGCTGTGGGTGCTGCCGCTGTTCGAGGGGTCGCCCAAGCTCGGTCCCATCCGCACCGCCGTCACGCACATGGTGTCGCTCGATTTTCCGCTGTTGCTGCTGGCACCGGCGCTGTGCCTCGATGTCGTGATGGAGCGCCTCCGCACGCGGGGCGCGTGGACGCAGGCCGTCGTGCTCGGGGCGGTGTTTCTGGTGGCGCACGTCGTGACGCAGTGGCCGTTCGCGGAGTTCCTCGTGAGCGACGCGTCGCGGAACTGGTTCTTCAACACGGACAACGTGCCGTACCAGATGCCGCCCGATTGGCCGCGGTCGCTGCGCACGTTCCTCGCGGAGCCGGCGGCGGTGACGGTGCGCGGCGGCGCGATCGCGCTGGTGCTGGCGGTTCTATCGGCGCGCGTGGGGTTGGCGTGGGGCTCGTGGCTGCGAGCGGTGCGCCGTTGAGGCGCCGTCGTCGGTCGGTGGGCGCGCTGCTCGCGACCGTGGGTGCGCGGCTCACCGCCGTCGGGGCGGCCTTGTTGGCGTGCGTGCTGCTCTCGGCGCACGTGGGCACCAATCAGGTGGTCTTCGAAGGGCAGGCGGGGGGATATCCCGTGCGCGTGCGCATCGATCCGCCGGGGGTGGTGCCGGCGCAGGTGCCGATCACGGTGCGCGTGCTCTCGGGCACGCCCACACGGGTCACGGTGCGCGCGGCGCAGTGGAACGTGGGTACCAAGGGCGCGCCGCCGGCGGAAGACGCCGCACCGGTGCCGGGCGATGCCGGGGTGTGGGCGCACGATCTCTGGATCATGACGGCCAACGTCTACGCGGTGTACGTCGCGGTCGAGGGACCGGCGGGGAACGGCGCCGTACTGGTGCCGATGCAAACAAGCGCCACCCGCACAATGGGGATGGAGCGCGGCATGGGCGCGTTGCTGGCCGCCCTCGGGACGCTGCTCGTGGCGGGTATGCTTACCATCATCGGCGCGGCGGTGCGCGAGGGCCCGGTCCCGCCGGGGCAGGCGCCCTCGCCCGAGCGGCAGCGTGGGGCACGCATCGCGATGGCGTCGGGGGCTGCGCTGCTCGTGCTGGCGCTCGGCGTCGGGGCGGCGTGGTGGAAGGTGGAGGAACAGGCCTACGCGCGTCGGTTACTCAAGCCCATCGCGATGCAGGCGTCGGTGCGCTTGGTCGATGCCGACCGGGTGCTCACGATGGCGATCACCGATTCACTCTGGCGGACCGATCGCTTCCCGCCACTGGTGCCCGATCACGGCAAGCTGATGCACCTGTTCCTCATGCGCGCTGACGGCGCCGAGACGGAGAGTGCGCTGGCCCATCTGCACCCCGTGCGCGTGCATGCCGACACGTTCGTGACGCGCGTGCCGCCGTTGCCGGCGGGCCGCTACGTCCTGTTCGGTGATCTGCTGCTGCAAACCGGCGCGCAGCGGACGCTCGTGGACACCATCGAGGTGCCGGTGGCGCCGGTGGTACCCGGCGAGGCGGGCGTCGCGTCGGTACTCACGTCGGTGCTCCCCGCGCTCGACCCTGACGACGCGTGGAGTCGCGTGACGCCCGTGACGTTGGGCGCGGCGTATCCGCTGGCCGGCGGCGGCACGCTCACGCTGGCGGCCGACGCTGCGGTGGCGGCGGGGCGTGACCTGCGGCTCACGGTGCAGGTCGCCGACGCCGACGGCACGCCGTCGGTGCTGACGCCGTACATGGGCATGGCCGGTCACGCGATGGTGCTGCGCCGTGACGCCGGCGTGTTCATGCATCTGCATCCGATGGGGACGGCCAGCATGACGGCGCAGGCGCAGCTGATCCGGCGCGAGCGTGGCGACAGCGCGCGGCGCGATTCGGTGCAGATGCTCGCCGAGATCGCGTCCATGCCGGCGGTGGAGGTGATGAACGACGCGGCGCACCGCATGCACATGGGTGACGCCGGAGCGCTGTCGTTTCCCTTTGCGTTCCCGGGCGTCGGCGCGTTCCGGGTGTTTGTGCAGGTGCGCCGCGGTGAGGTCGTGGAAACGGCGGCGTTCGATGTGACGGTGCCGGCGGTGGCCGCACCCTGAGGCGGCTGGTTACGACGCCGGCGGCTGCGCCGGCGGCGTCTCTGCCTGCGCCAACGCCGTCGCGATCACCGCCGACACGCGCTCCACTTCGAGGAGAAAGGCGTCGTGCCCGTGAATGGACGGCAGCTCCACGTAGGTGGCCTGCGCGGCGGTCGTCCACGCGCGGACGCTCTCCGCGGAGTAGAGCAGGTCGCCGGGAATACCCACGCCGGTGAGCCGGTCGCCCAGTGCCGACAGCGCGGCCGCCACGCCACCGCGATCCCGGCCCACGTCGTGCGTGTCCATGGCATCGATGAGCGCGCCGTAGCTGGTGATATCGAAGCGGGCGACCAACTTCTCGCCGTGCACGTCGAGCCAGTCGTGCACCTCGAAGGTGCCACGCGCACTGCGCGATGCGCCGAAGCGGCGCTCGAGCCCCTCCGGTGTGCGGTAGCTCAGCATGCCGATCATGCGTGCCAGCGCGAGCCCCTCACGCGCGCCACCGAGCGCGATGGCGCGCCGCATGAGCACATTCCACGCAATGCCCTGTGCGGTTTGCACACCGGGCGCGGCCAGCACCACCGCCGCCCGCACGCGCGCCGGAAAGCTCGCCGCGAACTCCAGCGTCACCATGCCGCCCAGCGAACCGCCGCACACCAGCAGTGGCGCGTCAACGCCGAGGGCGTCCAGCAGTCGCGCCAGCACGGCGGCCTGATCGCGCGTGGTAAAGGGCGGCAGCGCGTCGGGGTGTGCATCGCTCGGCCCCGTAGTGCCGTCGCACCCGCCCAGCAGATTCGCGCTGAGCACGGCGTGCCGCGCCGGGTCGATGGCGGCGCCGAGCCCGATCACCCCCTTCCACCACCCACTGGCGTGCGTGGTGCCGGTGAGGGCATGCACCACCAACACTACGTTGTCCCGTGCCGCGTTGACCGTGCCCTCGAGCCGATAATGCACCTCGAGGCGATCCAGCCGATCGCCGCCCTCGAGCGCGACGTCGTGGAGCGTGATCGTTTCGTCTCGCACGGGTATCGGTGCGGACAACAGATCCGAGGGCCGTGTGCTCATGCGGCGTGCTCGCTGCGCTGCTGGCCCACATGCAGAGCAAGGGTGTCAGCGGCCAGTGGACGGGGCACCGCAGTAATGGCAACCGACATCGTGGCACTCTCCAGGTGGGGTGAGTGCCGCCCAACTACACGAACGCGCCCGGGCGGTGAGATGGCCGCCGGGCGCTCTCGCAGTTTAGCTCCTTGTTATACGTGGCGGCAATCGGCGGCAAATCACCACGGAAGCGACACCGGCGCGCGCCGATGGCCCTTCACCTTCAGTTTTTTTGTACGTTGGTCGCGCGTGCATCCGCGATCCGAAGGACGCGAAAACACTGACGGCCTGCGCCGATTTCTCGTCGCAGGCCGTCAGGACCTCGACTTAGACGGATAGTCAGTGCCACAGGCACCGAGTGCGCGGCCCGTCAAATCGGGGAAACCGCCGCGCACACTTCGAGTATCGTTCGTTCCACCGCGTTCTGCAAGTCCCGTCGCCGGAAATGCGTCAAGCGGTCTCGACACCGGCGATCACGCGATAGGTATCGCGTGCGATCAGCAGCTCTTCGTCGGTGGGCACCACCCACGCCGCGAGCGTGGCATCGTCGGCGGAAATACGCCCCTCGCGTCCGCCCACGAGCCGCTCGTTCTCGTCAGGGTTGAGACGGAGGCCGGCCCACTCGAGGCCGTCGCAGATGCGCCGGCGGATTTCGCTCGAGTTCTCCCCCACGCCCCCCGCGAACACGATCGCGTCGGCACCACCCATCGCGGCGAGGTAGGCCCCCACGTATTTGCGCGCGCGGTAGCAGAAGATGTCGATCGCCAGCCGGGCCCGTCGGTCGTCGTGCTCGTGCGCCTCGGCGAGGAGATCGCGCATGTCGTTGGTGAGTCCCGAAATGCCGAGCAGCCCCGACTGATTGTTGAGCAGCGCCTCAACCTGCGGCAGTGTGAGCCCTTCTTTGGCCGCGATATAGTCGAGCAGCGCGGCGTCGATGTCGCCCGAGCGCGTGCCCATCACGAGCCCTTCGAGCGGCGTGAAGCCCATGCTGGTGTCGATCGACTCGCCGCCCTCGATGGCGCAGGCGGAGCAGCCGTTGCCCAGATGCAGCGTCACGATGCGCACATCGGCACGCGCGCGGCCCGTGATCGTGCGCCAGCGATAGGCGATGGAGCGATGCGACGTGCCGTGGAATCCGTAGCGCCGCACTTTGTGGCGGCGGTACAGCGGATACGGAATCGCGTACAGGTACGCGTGCTCGGGAAGCGTGTGATGGAACGCCGTGTCGAACACCGCCACCTGCGGGACACCGCTGCCAAGCGCGGCGCGGGCCGCCTCGATGCCGCGGAGGTTGTGCGGATTGTGTAGCGGGGCGAGTTCGACGTTGGCCTCGATCCCGCGCAGCACCGCCTCGTCGATCGCCACGCTGTGCCGGAACTGCTCGCCGCCATGCACCACGCGGTGCCCCACGGCGTGCAGGTCGCCGCGCGCGGTGAGTCCCGTGCCGCTCTCCGGCGACGTCACGAAGTGCACCAGCCACTCCACGGCGGCACGCACGTCGCGCAGCGCCGCCGTGAGGGTGCGGGTCCCGCCATCCGCGGCGCGGATCGTGATCACCGACTCGCCGCCGATGCGCTCGATCTGCCCGCGGATGAGCCGCGCGTCGTGGTCGCCGGCAATGCGATCCGCGTCGGTGACCACGACCTGAAACTTGAGCGTCGCCGAGCCGGCGTTGAGCACGAGAATGTTCACGGGCGTGCGCGTGGCGGCGATGACGGCATTAGCGGCGCACGGCGGTCAGAATGGCTTGTAGAGCGCCATGTACACGGCCACGCCCGCCAGCAGCGGCAGGAGCAGCAGGAACGGCCGCGCCAGCGCGGGGCGGCGGTACGGTAGCAGCACGACGGCGCTCAGGATCACCCACACGATGATCTTCACCCACAGCCAGCCGGGAAAGCTGGAGCCATGCAGGAAGCCCAGCCGCGCGAGCATGCCGAAGCCGCCCACGAGAATGAGCAGTGCTCCCACGCCGTGCATCGACCCCATCAGCGGACGCGTGGTGCTGGTGGCCTTACTCCCGCCGTTCGCCGCGTGGGTGGCCACGCCGCCGATCGCTACGAAGAGCATGGCGATGCCGATGATGTGCAGGATTTCGTAGAAGTCGCGTGGAAACATGGGTCCGGTCAGAAAGTGGAGTGAAGCACGGGTTCGTGCACGTCGAAGCTGGCAATGGTCCCGGGCGAGAGGCGCCGGTAGCTCTCGAGCACGCGCCCGAGGGCCTGCTGGGCGTTATCGCCCACCGACGACAGATGCCCCATCTTGCGCCCCGCGCGCGCCCCGGCTTTGCCGTACAGGTGCAGGCGGGTGCCCGGCACCTCCAACGCGTGTGTGACGTGCGGCGCGTCGGGCTGCAGCCACACTTCGCCCAGTAAGTTTACGATCGCGGACGGCGCGTGCACTGCGGTGCTTCCCAGCGGCAGGTCACACACGGCGCGCACCAGTTGCTCGAACTGGCTGGTGGCCAGTCCGCGTTCGCTGTGGTGATACGTATTGTGCGGACGCGGCGCGAGTTCGTTCACCAGCAGGGCACCGTCCGTGGTCACGAAACACTCCACCGCCAGCAGTCCCACGATGCCAATGCGCTCGGCGATCGCGGCGGCCATCGCCTGCGCCTGTGTCGTCATGGCATCGGGAATCACGGCCGGGATCACCGCCCACGTGAGGATGCCGCCGGTGTGGTGATTCCGCGACGGCGGGTACACCGCCATCTCACCCCCCGGACGGCGGGCCACCAGCACGGAGATCTCGTAGTCGATGGACACCATCTGTTCCACCAGACACGGACGTCCGCCCAGCGCCTCCCACGCCCCGGCCGCCTGCTCGGGCTCGCGCAACCGCACCTGGCCGCGGCCGTCGTAACCGCCGTGCGTGGACTTGGCGATGCACGCTCCGTGTGCGCGGACCGCGTCTTCCACCTCCTGCGCCGTGGTCGCCGCTACGAAGGCGCCCAGCGGGAAGCCCTGCTGCTGCAGCCACTGCTTCTGGCGGATCCGGTCCTGAATGATGTACACCGGCGCGCGTCCCGGCCGCAGCGCCGTCTCCGCGGCCACGGCATCGAGCACGTCGGGGTGGATCTGCTCGATTTCGAGCGTGACCACATCGCAGCCCCGCGCCAGCTCCACGGCGGCGGCCACATCGTTGAAGCCGGCCGTGATGGTGCGCGACGCCACGGCGCGTGAGGCGCAGGCCGCATCGGGGTCGAGCACATGGATGTCGTATCCCATCGCGCGCGCCGCGAAGGCGGTCATGCGCCCCAGCTGGCCGCCGCCGAGGAATCCGATGGTGGCGCCCGGCAGGATCGGCGTCACGAGGCCTGCGGCGGGATGGCGTTCGGGGCCGCCAGTGGACGGGACAGGGCGTCGGTGGCCTTGTGCGCGCGGCGTGCCGCCAGCTGTGCGCCCAGCGCGGGATCGTGGGCCGCGAGCAGCTGGGCCGCGAAGAGGGCCGCATTGGCGGCACCGGGCTTGCCGATGGCAAAGGTGGCCACCGGCACGCCAGCCGGCATCTGCACGATGCTGAGCAACGCGTCCATCCCATTCAGGGGCGTGGCAACGACCGGTACGCCCAGCACCGGGACCAGCGTCTTGGCGGCGAGCATCCCGGGCAGATGCGCCGCACCGCCAGCGCCGGCGATGATGGCACGCAAGCCACGCGGGAACGCGGTCTCGGCGTACTCGAACAGCCAGTCGGGGGTGCGATGAGCCGACACGACGCGTGCCTCGTAGGGAATGCCCAGCTCGGCCAGCACTTCACAGGCGGGGGCGAGCGTATCGAAATCGCTCGCGCTGCCCATGACCACGCCGACGAGGGGGGTGGTCCCGGCAGCGACGCTGCCGTCGGTCGCAGTGGTCACGCGGACTCCGGGTAGAGGATCGGCAGCCCCCATCAGGCTGCTCGGCGCCCTAAGTTACGCGGGCAGCCGACGCCCACCAACACCCGGCCACATCCGACTCCTTCGATCGATGCTTCGACTCCCGCTCGCCCTCCTGCTGGTGGCCGTCGTCTCCGGCCCTGCGTTCGCCCAGCGCCCCGTGGCCGCCCGCCCGGCCGCGTCGTCTGTCGCTCCGCTCGACTCGTCGCTGGTGGCGTCGATGCGGTTTCGCTCCGTGGGGCCCACGCGCGGGGGACGGTCCACCGCCATCGCGGGGATCCCGTCGCAGCCTCACACGTTCCTGTCCGGCTCGACCGGCGGGGGCGTGTGGCGCACCGACGACGCGGGGCAGAGCTGGCGCAACATCAGTGACGGGTACTTCGGCGGCGTGATCGGCGCCGTGCGCGTGGCGGACTCCGATCCCAACGTGATCTACGTCGGGACCGGCTCGCAGGACGTGCGCGGCAACTCCAGTACGGGGCGCGGCGCGTGGAAGTCCACCGACGGCGGCAAGCGCTGGACCTTTATCGGATTGGGCGAAACCGGTGCCATCGGTCGCATCGCTGTGCATCCGACCAATCCCGATGTGGTGTACATGTCCGCCCTGGGCCATCCGTTCGGCCGCAACCGCGAGCGCGGGATCTACCGCTCGCGCGACGGCGGGACGTCGTGGCAGCAGGTGCTGTTCCTGAACGACTCCACCGGGGCCTCCGACCTCGTGATGGATCCGAAAAATCCGCGCATCCTGTACGCCGCGTTCTGGCGCGGTGAGCGGAAGCCGTGGACCATGATCTCCGGCAGCAGCGAGGGGGGCATCTGGAAGTCCACCGACGCCGGCGACACGTGGACGAAGCTGGGGGGCGGCCTCCCGACGGGGCTTACTGGTAAGATCGGGCTCACCGTGAGCCCTGCGACTCCGGAGCGCGTGTGGGCCATCATCGAGGCGGAGCCGCTGGGCGGGTTGTACCGGTCCGATGACGCCGGCGCGACCTGGGCGCGGGTGAACGACGAGAACCGCATCCGGCAGCGCGCGTGGTACTACTATCGGCTCGTGGCCGACCCGGTGGACGAACACACGGTGTGGATCATGAGTGTGCAACTGCATCGCTCGATCGACGGCGGCAAGACGCTCGAGGCCGTGGGCGTGCCGCACGGTGATACGCACGACCTGTGGATCAACCCGGCGCAGCCGAAGATCATGGCGCTGTCCGACGACGGCGGGTCGGTGGTGTCGCTGAACGGTGGCCGCTCGTGGAGTTCGATGAACGTGATGCCCACGGCGGAGCTGTACGACGTGGTCGTGGACCATGCGTTTCCGTACCGTCTGTACGGATCGCAGCAGGACAACACGTCGATCAGCGTGCCGTCGGCCAGCGGCCCCAACGATCTGCATCCGCTCGCGGGGTGGCGCTACGCCAGCGGCTGCGAGACCGGCCCGGTGTCGTTGCATCCGGATCATCCCGACGTGATCTGGGGCGGCTGCTACGGCGGTGCCATCAATCGCTGGGACTTGTCCACCGGTGAGCGGCGCAACGTGAACTTGTATCCGCAGCAGCTCGTGGGGCAGGCGGCGAAGGATGTGCGCTACCGCTTCCAATGGGTCGCGCCGATTCTCGTGTCGCGGCACGATCCGGAGGTGGTGTACCACGCGTCGCAGTTCGTGCATCGCACGCGCGACGGGGGTATGCGCTGGGAAACCATCAGCCCCGACCTGACCACGAACGATCCGGTCACGCAGCAGCCCGCCGGCGGTCCGATCAACTACGACGGCACCGGCGTCGAGATGTACAACACGGTGTTCGCGCTGGCCGAGGATCCGAAGGATGCCGCCATTCTGTGGGCGGGGAGCGACGACGGACGGTTGCACCTCACGCGCGATGGTGGGCGCCGCTGGCAGAACGTGACGCCCACCGGCATGCCGGCACGCGCGACCGTGAACCGGATCGACGTGTCGGTCCACGTGCCGGGGCGCGCCTACGTCACGGCGCACCGCTACCGGTTGGACGACTGGGCGCCGTACGTGTGGCGTACCGACGACTACGGGGCCACGTGGACGCGCATTGCCGATGGCACCAACGGCATTCCGGCCACCACGCCGGTGCGGGTGGTGCGCGAGGATCGCGTGCGCGCCGGTCTGCTGTATGCCGGCACGGAATTCGGGCTGTACGTGTCCTTGGACAACGGCGCGCGCTGGCAGCCGTTCCAGCGCAACCTTCCGATCGTGCCAGTCACCGACGTGGCGCTCACGAACGATGACGTCGTGCTGTCCACGCAGGGGCGGAGCTTCTGGATTCTCGACGACATCACGCCGCTGCGGCAGCTGGCGGCCGCGCGCCCCGACGGCGCCGTGCATCTGTTCGCACCGCGCACCGCCACGCGCGCGGAGTTGGGAGGTGCCGGCGGGGCCGGCGGAGTGGAGGCGCCGCTCGATCCGTACCCGGCTGGCGCGCTGTTGCACTACTGGCTGCGGGACGCGGTGACTGGCCCATTCACTCTCGAGGTGCGCGACGGGGCCGGGCGCGTGGTGCGGGCCTTCACGTCGGACACGGCGGCGGCGCGGGTGCGTCAACTGCCGGCGCTGTCCACCACTGCCGGCGCGCACCGCGTGACGTGGGACCTCACCTATGCGCCGCCCGTTCCGGCCAAGGGGCAGCTGCTGTGGGGGTACAGTGGCGGTGTGAAGGCCCCGCCGGGACGCTACACCGTGCGGCTCACGCAGGGCGCGATCGTGCAGGAGCAGCCGCTGACGGTGCGCGGTGACCCGCGCCTACGCACCACGGCGGAGGCGTACGACCTGCAGTTTCGCACGGCGATGGCCGTGCGCGACACCATGACGGTGGTGAACGAGGCGGTCGCGACGTTGCGGGCCGTGCGGGAGCAGGCGCGCGCCGCGCTGGCGCAGGCGGACCGTGCCGGTGCACGCGAGGCGGTGCAGCCCGGGACCGACGCCCTGGTGGCCAAGGGGGACGCGATCGAAGGGCGGCTCACCGATCCGCGCCACAAGGTGGGCTACGACATTCTCCGCTTTGGCGGTCGCCTCGACAATCAGCTCAACGAGCTGTACGGCAACCTCACCGGCACCGGTGGCTACATCAACGGCGGCGCCGACGCAGCGCCCACGATGGGCGCCCTCGAGCGCACCACCGCGCTGACGCAGGAATGGAACGCCATTGCCGCGGAGCTGCGCACGTTTCTGGACAAGGACGTGAGCGCGTTCAACGCCGCCATCGCGAAGCTGGGGCTCGCGCCGGTGGTGGTGCCGCGTGCCGTGATGAAGTAGCGACGCGGGGGTCCCAATCCGGAACCGACTCGCTTTTCATCGGCAGTTTTCGGCGTGCTTCTGCGTGCTTCTGCGTGAGAAATTCGCGCGGCTGCACCGAGCGATCACGCCGCATGCTCGACGGATCGTCGACTCAGCTCGCTTCGAATTGCCATCCCGATGACTCGCGCTCGACGCCGCACGGTACACTTGCTCAACTGCACCGGCGGCTGAACATTCTGGCATGATGAACCGCCGCCGCTTCCTTCATGACGGGCTGCTGGCTACGGCCGGCGTCTCATCGCTGGCACGTGCGGCATACGCGCAGCGATCCGTCGAGCGCGCGGTCTCGAACGCCACGCACGGGGCACAACCCGCGCCGATCGTCTTTGATCTTCACGCGCATCCCGGCGCCACCTTTCAGAAGGGGAAACCGGAGTACTTGGGTGACGAGGCGCACGGGAAGACCGTCGCCGGGATGCAGGTGGGCGGACTGACCGGCGCCTTCTTCAGCCTGGTGGCCGACGGTCCGCTGATCGAACTGACGCCCAACGGCGTGGTCACGCACGGCGGATACGCGAAAGGGGATGGGGCGCGTGAGTATCAGCGACAGCTCGCTGACCTCACGACGCTCATGCGGCCGACGGCCGCCTTCATCGCCACGCGTGCGTCGGACCTGCAACGTGCGCAGCGTGAGCACACGGTGGCGGCATACCTCGCCTGTGAAGGAGGCGAGTTCCTTGAGGGAGACGCGGGACGTGTCGATCAGCTCTACGCTGACGGTGTGCGCTCGCTGCAGCTGGTGCACTATGTGCCCAACGTGCTGGGCGATCTCCAAACGCAGCCGCGACAGCACGGCGGACTGTCGGCCGCCGGCAAGGCGGTCGTCAAGCGGCTGACCGCGAAGGGGATCGTGATCGATGTGGCGCACGCGTCGTTCGAGACCGTGCGCGATGTGGCCTCGCAGACCTCGGCGCCGCTCATCCTCTCGCACAGCATTCTCACGATGCATGACGCGCGTCTGCTCGCGGCGCGCGCCATCAGCGTCGAACACGCGAAGCTGGTGGCCGGCACCGGCGGGGTGATCGGGGCGTGGCCCAGCGGCTTCAACGCCAGCTTCGACGAGTTCGTCGCGAACACGGTGCGGCTCATTGACACGGTCGGCGTAGACCACGTGGGCCTGGGCACCGACATGGATGGCAACCTCAAGCCGGTGCTTGGTGACTACGCACAGCTACCGGACTGGCTGGCCGCGCTCCGAGCCAAGGGGCTGTCAGCCAGTGATGTGGCCAAGGTGTCCGGCGGCAATATGCATCGTGTGTTGTCGCAGGTCATCGGGTAGCGTTTGCCGGCTGCATGGTGCGCTGCTCCTCCGGCGGGTAGTCCGTGAACCATCGACACCTTCCTTCTCACCGCCAGAGACTGTTAGCCACCCGACGAGCGCGTCCAAGCGAGATCGTTTGTCGAGGCCGGCGCCTGTGGAATGCGTCGTCGTCGGCGACGAGCGCTGATCCGCCGAGGATGCCGATTGTGTCGCAGGGACTGCGTGCCGCTCTTTCACGATTGCGTTAGATCGTGGCGAGGATGAGCTCGATCTGGCGGCGGAGCGGCGGGATCTTCTCCTGTATCACGTCCCAGACGAGGTCGAGATCGACGCCGAAGTAGTCGTGAATCAGCCGATCGCGCATGCCCGCCATGGCGCGCCACGCCACGTCGGGGTGCGCCGCCCGCAACTCCGCAGGGATCTTCTTCGTCGACTCACCGATGATCTCGAAGCTGCGGACGCACGCGCGCTGCAGTGTCGGATCCTCGAGAAAGGCCACCCGGCTCACTCCGGCCGTTGCGTGCTCGAGAAAAGCCGCTTCGTCCGCGATATGCCGCAGGTACTCACGCGGCGCGAAGGACATCCTGCGCTTCAGTGAGGATGTACGGACGCAGATACGGGGAGAGGGATTCAATCGTGACCAGTTCCACCCGGTGGCCCAGGACGCCTTCCAGTAGCTCGCCAAGCGCGAGGAGATGGTCGAAGGTCTTCTGGCCGGCAGCGAACTCGACCAAGACATCCACGTCGCTATCGCCGCGTGCCTCGTTCCGCTGCACGGAGCCAAAGAGCGCCAAGCGCTGCACCCCCAACCGGAGAATCTCCGGGCGAGCGGCAGCGACGGAGGCTTCAACGTCGGCACGGGTCAGGATGGTGGTCGTCATTTCTTCAATCTACCAGTCGACGGCGCGGCGGGCACCTCGCACCGCCTCACCCGCCCCGTCCCTCGGGTCGTGGGTCGGGTGTCTGCCGCTGGGTGGTGCCGCGACCATGACGCGCTCCAGTCGTGAACGTCCTCTTTCGACATGACGTGCCCGGAAGGGGAGTCGCGCGCCAGTCTGGGCGCGTGCCCTATTCAACCGTCGGTGGTGAGTACCCCCGCCCCTTCATCCGTTCTACTTGTACTGTTGCGGGCCAAGTACCGGCACGTTCCCAAACCCTCGTTTGGTCCATACCGCAACCACGGCGCAGCCGTCCATCATGAGATAATCGGCGGGTACCGTGGACGACCGTCCACACACCGTCGCTCGACATTCGAGGCCCACGAAGTTGCGGCCAACGACGTCGTTACCCCATGCTCGGCCGGCAACGGCCGTCAGCGGGTGGGGCGCGCCTTCCGCGGCATCCGCGTGTCGGCCATCGCGGCGTGATACGCGTACGAGGCCATGATGACGGCGTTCTTCATCAAATCGGCGCTCTGGATGGTGTCGTAGAAATCCAGATTCGTGTGCCCGCCGGTGCCGGGGGTGCGGTCCTGCAGGAATTGAAAGCCGGGCAGACCGACCTCATCGAACGCGATGTGGTCGGTGCTCCCCACGCTCTGGTTGGACACGGCGGTCATCCCGAGGTCGCGGAACGGCGCCATCCACGCGGTAAGCTGCGCGCGGGCCTGCTCGTTACCTTGCAGGTAGATGCCGCGGTACTGGCCGGCCCCGTAGTCCTGGTTGAAGTAGGCCGAGAGCTTTTCGTAAGCCGGCGTGGGGCGGGCGGCCGGATCGCGCGGGTCGCCGAAGTGCGCGCGCACGTAGGCGCGTGAGCCGAACAGCCCCTGTTCCTCGCCCGACCAAAGTGCCACGCGGATGGTGCGCCGCGGCGTAGCGCCCACGGCTTTGAGAATCCGCATCGCCTCGAGCGCCACGGCCACCCCCGAGGTGTTGTCGCTGGCGTTCGGGCTCGCGTGCCACGTGTCGAGGTGCGCCCCGAGCATCACCACCTCGTCGGCCAGATCGGAGCCGGCAATTTCCCCCACCAGATTCTCGGCCTGCTCCACGCGGTCGCCGATCCGGTTGCGCACCTCCACTTCGATCTGCACCGGAATCCCCCGCGCGAGAATGCGGTACATGCGGTTGTAGTGCTCGGGCGTCACGGCCACGATGGCGGGGCCGGCCAGCATCCCCGCGCGCGACCAGCCGTCGCCCCGCGCACCGGGACGTGAGAAACCACGCACCGCCCCCAGCCAGCCGCTCTCGCTCTGCAGCATCACCGCGACCCCCTCGGCCCGGTAGAACGCGACCTTCTCCTCGGCCGAGAGCAGGTCGGCGTTGCGCACTGCGCGCGGCGGCGTGGCGCGCGCCGGCGCGATGACCGTGCGCTCCAGCGCCTCCAGATCAGCGGCCGTGTAGCGGGGCACGCCGTTGGTGAGGGGGGCGAGATCGATCGTGGGCGGTGGCGTCACGAGCACCGCCTTGCCCTTGAGGGTGCCGCGCAGCGCCGCCAGATCCGCCCGCGACTGCAGGTCCACGATCACCGCCGCCGCCACCTGCCGGCCGTTGGTGCCGGCGGTGTGCGCGATCGGGTACGCCACCATAGGGGCGTAGTCGGGCTCCCGCATATGCAGCGAGACGTACTCGTTGTCCCACGTGACCCCGAAGTCCATGTAGGGCTCGGCGGCCACATTCGTGAGCCCCATGCGCGTCATCGTGCCCAGCACCCAGCGCTGCGTGCGCTGCATCCCCGTGGACATCGTGAGCCGTGCGCCCAGCACGTCGGCGATGTACCCCTCGAACTCCATCACCTGCGAGCGCTGCAGCCCTTCCTCGCGGATGCGGGCCACCATAACGGTGTCCACGGCCCCGCGTGCGCGGGACGGCGGTGTCGCGGTCCGGTCGGTGGCCCGCCCAGGAGACGCGGCGGCGAGCGAGAACAGCGTGACGGCGAGGGCGTGGCGGGCAAGCGGCATGAGGGGGCTCGGACGGGGCAGGGGATTTCGCGCTCGTGACAGTAACTTTCCCGCTGTCGGTCGGCGCGCAAGCGTCGCGCCCCTCTCCTCTGCGTGATGGAGCACCCGTTCATGTCGTTCCGGAAAGTCCTTGGTGCCGCGACCGCGCTGGTGGCGTGGGTCTGCGTGCTCGTGCAGCTGGTGTACTCGGTGCGCAACGGACTCGCGCGCGGCGAGAGTGTCCCGCGCGCACTGGCGAACTACTTCGCGTACTTCACCATCCTCACCAACCTGCTGGTGGCGCTGGTGCTCACCCTGCCCGCGCTTGCGCCGGGGCGTCGGGTCGGACGGGCGTTCGCGGATCTTCGTGTCACGTGGACCGCGGCGGCGGCCATTCTGGTGGTGGGCATCGCCTACCACCTGCTGCTACGCGCCACCCATAACCCCACCGGGGGAGAGGCGATCACGAACATCGGCCTGCACTATCTGGTGCCGGCCATGTACGCCGTGTGGTGGGTGGTGTGCACCGATGTGACCGGCGCCCGCTGGGCAGACCGCGCCCTCCATCTGAGCGCGTATCCCACTGCCTATTTCGGCTACATCGTGGGGCGGGGCGAAGTGGTGGGGACCTATCCGTACTTTTTCGTGGACGTGGCCCACCTCGGCCTGCTGGGCGCACTGCGCAACGCCGCGGGCATCCTCGTGTTTTATCTCGTGATCGCGTGGTTGCTGCTTCTGGCGGCCTCGCGCGTGGGGGCCGGTCGCGTCAG
>JARIEV010000038.1 GCA_031127225.1 Gemmatimonadota bacterium
ACACGCGCGCCGGACCGCAGAACACGCGCGTGTGCAGCCCGGCCACTTTCACGATCGCGCCATCGGGGGCGAGGTTGCCGCGCAGCCCCACCAATCCCCCCGTCATCGAGATCGCGCGCGACACCGGCATCACGACATCCTGCCCCTCGGGGAGCACTACGTCGGCCAGATTCTCGGCCAGCGTGCGCCCCGTGACGGTGATGCAATCGCCGTGCAGATAGCCGCCGTCAAGCAGCGCCTTCAGGATGATCGACACACCGCCGATTTCGTGCACGTCCTTCGCGAGATACTTGCCGCCCGGCTTGAGGTCGGCCAAGAGCGGCGTGCGCGCGAACACTTCGGCCACGTCGAACAGGTCGAACGCGATCCCGGCTTCATGCGCCAGCGCCGGCAAGTGCAGCGTGGCGTTCGTGCTGCCGCCGGTCGCCGCGACCACCGCCGCGGCGTTCTCGAGCGACTTCCGCGTCACGATCTCACGCGGACGCGGGCCATCGCGTAGCAGGCGCATCACCGCTTCGCCGGCGCGCTCCGCGTAGATGTCACGTGACTCGAGCACGGCCGGCGGACTGGCTGAGCCGGGGAGCGCGAGCCCGATCGCTTCCGACACGTAGGCCATGCTGTTGGCGGTGTACTGGCCGCCGCAGGAGCCGGCACCGGGACAGGCCACTTTCTCGAGGGCTGTGAGCTCCTCGAGCGTCATGGTGCCGGCCGAGTGCTTGCCCACCCCTTCGAACACGTCGAGCACGGTGACGTCGCGTCCCTGATAACGACCCGGCATGATCGAGCCGCCGTACAGGAACACCGACGGCACATCGAGCCGCACCATCGCCATCATGAGCCCGGGCAGCGCCTTGTCGCAGCCGCCGATGGCGACCAGTGCGTCGTAGGTGTGCCCGCGCACCGTGAGCTCGACCGAGTCGGCGATCGTTTCGCGACTCACCAGCGACGACTTCATGCCGGCGTGCCCCATCGCGATCCCGTCGGTCACGGTGATCGTGGTGAACTCGCGCGGCGTCCCGCCGGCCGCCGTGACGCCGCGCTTGGCGGCCTCGGCCTGCCGGCGCAGCGAGATATTACACGGCGCGGCCTCGTTCCAGCTGGACACGACGCCGACGATCGGCTGCGCGATCTGTGCTTCGTCGAGACCCATCGCGTAGTAGTACGAGCGATGCGGCGCGCGCTCGGGGCCTACGGTCGTGTGACGACTCGGGAGCTTCGACTTGTCCATGCGATGGGGCGCTCGGTGGAGGGAACGGGTGGAGCGGGGGCGAACTATGCGGGGACGTGCACCAGCCCGAACTCGCGCGCCCCCTTCTTCACCAGCAGATGCCGGCCGCGCAGCAACCGCTCGGCCCCGACCACACGGTCGGCCGCGGTGAGCTTGGTGCCGTTGATACTCACGCCACCCTGCTCGAGCAGCCGCTTGGCGACCCCACGGGAGGCGGCGATGCCGAGCGTCGTCAGACACTCGTATACGTCAATCCCCTCCAAAAGTGCTGGACCGTCAGCGGGTGCGGCATAGACCGCGAACGGGATCTCCTCGCGCAGCGCGGCCAGCGCCGCATCGGACAGCCCCAGAGGATCAGCCTTCTCGAACAGCAGGGCCGACACTTCCTGCGCCACCCGGGCCGCGTCCGCACCGTGCACTCTGGTCGTCACGTCGGCCGCCAGCGCCCGCTGCGCGGCCCGCTGTCCGGGGGCGGTGCGTACGGCCTCGTCGAGCGCCTCGATCTCCACGCGCTCCAGCAGCGTGAAGAAACGCAGATAGCGTGACACGTCGCGGTCGTCGGCACCGATCCAGAACTGGTAGAACTTGTACGGCGACGTGCGCGCCGGATCGAGCCACACCGACCCGCCGCCGGTGCTTTTACCGAACTTCGAGCCGTCGGCATTCGTGATCAGCGGAAAGGTCAGGGCGTGCGCCTCGCCGCCCGTGGTCTTGCGGATCAGTTCGAGCCCCGCGGTGATGTTGCCCCACTGGTCGCTGCCGCCGATCTGCAGTGAGACGCCTTCGCGGCGATGCAGCTCGAGGAAGTCGTGCGCCTGCAGCAGCATGTACGAGAACTCCGTGAACGACAGCCCGGTCTCGAGCCGTGACTTCACGGAGTCCTTCGCCAGCATGTAGTTGATCGAGAAGTGCTTGCCCGTGTCGCGGAGGAATTCCAGCAGCGACAACGGCGCGAGCCAGTCGGCGTTGTTCAGGAGCTTGGCCCCGTGCGGGCCGTTGAAGTCCAGGAACTTCGCGAGCTGCGCGCGGATCGCCGCGGCGTTCTCGGCGATCGTCTCCAACGTTTGCAGCGTACGCTCGTTGCTCCGGCCGCTCGGGTCGCCGATCATGCCGGTGCCCCCACCCACCAGCGCGATCGGCCGGTGACCAGCCCGCTGGAGATGCACCAGTCCCATTACCGGCACGAGGTTGCCCACGTGCAGGCTCGAGGCGGTGGGGTCAAATCCGCAGTAGCCGGTCACCGGACCCGCCGCGAAGGCGGCCGGGAGGCCCTCGGTGTGCTGGAACAGCAGCTCGCGCCAGGCGAGTTCGGAAATCGGGGCGGATGGCTCGGACATTTCTGCAAGTTATCGCCGGTCCGGCTCTTGGCGCGCCCCCACGCGTTCGGGTAGCGTTCAGGGACCTTATGGCTCTCTCTTCCGTATTCTCGCGGCGCCCGTGGCTGGGGTGGCTGCTCGTGGCCGGGATCTTCGGCGGCATGATCGGTGCCGGCGGCCTGTTCGGCGCCTGGAGCGTCATTTGCCGGGACGGCCGCTGCCCTTCCATTGCGTCGCTCGAGCAGTACGTGCCGCGGCAGACCTCCAAGGTCTATGCCGCCGACGGGCGCTTCATCACGGAACTCGGTCTCGAGCGCCGGACGCTCGTGCGGCTCCAGGACATCCCCAAGCACGTGCGCGATGCGGTCGTGATCACCGAAGACCGCCGGTTTTACTCCCACTCGGGGATCGACTACTTCCGCGTCTTCGGGGCCCTCGCCCGCAACGTGAAGGCGGGCGGGTACGTCCAGGGCTTCTCGACGATCACGATGCAGCTGGCCCGCAACGTCTTTTCCGATCGCATTTCCCGGGAGAAGACGCTGCTGCGCAAGATCAAGGAAGCCCGTGTGGCCCGCGCCATCGAGGAGCGCTACTCGAAGGACAAGATCCTCGAGCTGTACCTGAACCAGGTGTACCTCGGCAACGGCGCCTACGGGGTCGAGACGGCGTCGCAGCGCTACTTCGGCAAGCCGCTGCGTGAGGTCACGGTGGCCGAAGCGGCGGTACTGGCCGGCTTGCTGAAGGGACCGGAACGCTACAATCCGCGCCGCTTCGCAGACCGCGCCATCCTGCGCCGCAACACCGTGTTGGAACTGATGCGTCGCGAAGGCGCGATCAGCGACGCCGAGGCCTCGCTGGCGAAAGCCTATCCGCTGCAGCTGGCCGAGCGCACCGAATCCGGTGACGTGGCGCCGTACTTCGTGGAGTGGGTGCGGCAGGAGCTCGAGGAGCACTTCGGCAAGCGCCTGTACGATGAAGGGCTCAAGGTGTTCACGTCCCTCGATGTCGATATGCAGGGGGCCGCCGAGCGCGCGCTGGAGAACCAGTTGCAGGCGGTCGAAGCCGGGCGCCATGGCGCGTACAAGCATCTCACGTACGAGGCGTATCTCGCGCGCTCTGCCGAGGGCGGCGAGCGCGGTGCCGCCAACGCACCGTATCTGCAAGGCGCCTTCGTGGCGGTCGATCCGCGCAGCGGCGCCGTGCGCGCCCTCGTGGGCGGGCGTGACTTCGGCGACTCCAAGTTCAACCGGGCCGTGCAGGCGCTGCGCCAACCCGGTTCGACCTTCAAGCCGATCGTTTATGCGGCGGCCGTGCACGAGGGCTTCAGTCCGGCCGCCGTGGTGGACGATTCGCCGATTGCGCTCGAGCAGCTGGCCGGCGAAATGTGGACCCCGCAGAACTACGACATGAAGTTCCAGGGCGCGATGCCGATGCGGAAAGCGCTGTATCAGTCGCGCAATCTCGCGGCGATCCGCACTGGTCTGGCGGTGGGAACCGACAACGTGATCACGATGGCGCGGCGTTTTGGCATCACGACGCCGATCCCGCCCTACCCGGCGATGTTCATCGGGGCGGCCGACGTGTACCCCGTGCAGATGATCGCCGCCTATTCCGTGTTCGCGAACCTCGGCGTGCGCACCACGCCGCACGCCATCTTGAAGGTCGAGAATGCGCAGGGGAAGATCGTCTGGCAGCCGCCCGTGGAGCGGGAGGCGGTGCTGTCGCCGGAAGAGTCGTGGCTCATGGTGAGCATGATGAAGGACGTGGTGGTGCGCGGCACCGGCGCCCGCATCTGGAGCTCGGGGTTCCGTGTGCCGGCCGGTGGCAAGACGGGCACCACCAACGACGGGGCCGACGTGTGGTTTATCGGCTACACCGCCGATCTCGTGGCCGGCGTCTGGATGGGCTTCGACAAGCCCCAGAAGATCAAGTCGAATGCGCAGGGCGGTGAACTGGCGGCGCCCGCGTGGACGTCGTTCATGACGGAAGTGTATCGTCGCAAGCCGCAGCCGCCGGATTGGCCGCGCCCCGATGGCGTTGTCGTGCGTGACGTTGACGCCATCACGGGGCGCTTGGCGAACAGCACGTGCATGACGGCGGTCGTGACGGAGTTCTTCGTGCAGGGCACCGAACCCACCGCAACGTGCAGCGATCCCGCGTCGCCGTCGATGCAGACGGTGGACAGCACCTACCGGAGTCGCGCCCGCGCCGACTCCTCGAGCCCGTTCCGGATTCCGCCCTCCTAGTGCCGGTGTCCCGCACGCTGTACACCGCCGACTGGGTGCTCCCCATCGCGACGGCGCCGATCCGCCACGGTGCCGTGCTCGTGGACGCCGGTCGGATCGCGTACGTCGGCGCGGCATCGGCCGTGACGTACGAGCCCGGCAGCGTGCGCACGGTCGCCCTCGGCCACGCGGCGCTGCTCCCCGGGCTGGTGAATGCCCACTCGCATCTCGAGCTGACCGCGTTGCGCGGGTTTCTCGAAGGCCTCGATTTCCGCGACTGGCTGCGCACCCTCACGCTGATCCGTCGCGACTTGATGACGGACGCGGTGCTGCTCGATGCCTCGCGCGCCGGGATCCGCGAGGCGCTGCGCAACGGCATCACCTGTCTCGCTGACACGACCGACTCGGCGGCGCCGCTGGCCGCGATGCGCGAGTACGGTGTGCGTGGGATCGGCTACGTCGAGGTCTTCGGCCCCGACCCACGGCAGTGCGCGGAGGCCATCGCACAGCTGCGGATGCGGGTGCATGAGGCGCGGGCACACGACACGTCGCGCGTCCGCGTTGGCGTCTCCCCCCACGCGCCGTACACCGTGTCGAGCGCCCTCTTCCGGGCGACCGCCGAGCTGGCGCGCGCCGACGCGCTGCCGATCGCGGTCCACATCGCGGAGAGTCCGGGCGAGTTGCTCTTCGTGCGTGACGGCGCCGGCCCGTTCGCCGACCGGCTGCGCGCCCGGGGCATCGACGTCGCACCGCAGGCCCGCTCACCGATCGCGCTGTTGGATGACGCCGGCGTCCTCGCGGCGCGCCCGTTGCTCATTCATGTGATCCAAGCCGACGATCAGGATTTCGCTCGCATTGCGGATGCGGGTGCCAGCATCGTGCATTGTCCGATCTCCAACGCCAAGCTGGGTCACGGAATCGCGCCGCTGGACCGCATGCTGGCGTACGGCATCGCCACCGGGCTCGGTACCGACTCCGTGGCCAGCAACGACCGCATGGATCTGCTGGGCGAGGCGCGACAGGCGACACTGCTGCAGTCGCTGCGCCTTGGGGCGCCCGATGCGCTCACGGCGCATGCGGCGCTGGCGCTCGCCACGCGCGGCGGTGCCGAGGCGCTCGGACTCGGTGCGCGCATCGGCACGCTGGAAGTCGGCAAGGATGCCGATCTCGCGGCCTTCCCGCTCGATCACGACGATGCGCAACCGCTGTTCGATCCCGCGGTCGCGCTCGTGCACGTGCTGGCCGGCAAAGTCGCCGCGGTGCTGGTCACCGTCGAAGGGGAGGAACTGGTGCAGCAGGGCGCTGTCATCCCCGGTGACGAGACCGTGTCGTTACGTCTGCGGGCGTGGCGCGACCGGCTGCAGCAGTGGCGAGAGGCTTCCATGGCATGATATGCTTCAGGAAGCGGACCCATCGACCTTGGCACTGTAGAGGGGAGGGTAGGGCGTGAGCGCCGGATGTCTCGCATTGAATGCCTCGTACGAACCACTCACGATGGTGCCGCTGCGGCGTGCGCTGCGGTTGGTCATCGACGGCAAGGCGGAAATCGTGGAAGCCGACACGGGGGCGCCCGTGCGCTCCGAACGGCAGGCGTTTCCGCGTCCCGCGGTGATCCGGCTCACACGCTTCGTGCATGTGCCGCGCCGCTTCCGTCGCCAAGTCACGAACACCTTCCTGTTCGCCCGCGACGAGTACCAGTGCCAGTACTGCGGCCGTCGCGCCCCCGAACTCAAGCTGCGTGAGTCGCTCACGCGCGATCACCTCATCCCGATCTCGCGCGGCGGGTCGAACGAATGGACGAACGTGGTCACGGCGTGCAGCAGCTGCAACACCAGAAAGGCCAATCGCCTGCCCAATGAAATCGGCATGGCGCCGCTTCGGGCGCCTGGCGAACCGCATTTCGTACATCTGAGCTGGGCCGTCCGGCGTCTTACACCCATTCAGGCGCAGTACATCCGCGTGTTCTACGGCGAAGAGACGCTGCACGAACTCGAGAAGATCGACGGCGCGCTCGCCGTCTGAGTCAGTAGCGGACGGCGGGGCTGCGTGCCTCGAGCCGTCGGATCTCGCCGCCCAACAGCCGGCTGGCCAGTGACTTCACACCACGCGTGAGCGCGGTGCCCGGACTGCGCTGGCCGCGCACGGCGGGTGACGCCTCCCCCCGCAACCAGCGCTCCAGTTCGTCCAGATCGCTCACGTCGAGCGTCTGGAGCTCCGCCTGAACCGCGACATAACTCTTGCGGCCACGCGGTGGCGCGGCGAGCGCGGGGAGGAACGGCAGCTCACTGGCGGCCCGGGCATCGGCGAAGCGCGCGTAGCTCCCCAGCGGGGTCAATCGCCCGCCCACGAACCGGCCCACCTCGTACACACGATCGATGGCATCGTAGCGCACCACGATGTCCCACTCCACACGACCGATCACCTCGTCGAACCAGCGGCCGATCGACCACAGCTCGGCACGAACATGCAGCCGAGCCGGGAACCCGCTCTGCAACAATTCGTCGAACGGCTTCTCGGACAGCACGCCGCGGACCGAGATCAGCGGTGGATACGACGTGGGCGCCACGCGGATATCGATTTCGGGACCCACCTGCGCGTGCGCCACGCTCCCCGCGCCCCATAGCAGCAGGGCGACGGCGATCAGTGCGCCACGGCGCACGGCGGAGCGGAGCACCGACAGGTTCACGCGGGTCAGAAGCGGCGGCTCAAGCGCAGGTACACGTTGGGTGACTGGCCGCGTTCAGAGACCGCCTGCGCCACGTACACGCCGAAGGTTCCGAAGTCGAAGCCGCCGCCCACGTCAGTGCGCCAGGAGGACAGATCGGGGACGGCGCCCTTGGGGACGCGCAGGCCGGTCTCGTCGGGCGTGCCCACGAGCCAGCCGCGTCCACTGTTGGCGAACACCACCCACGCCCCGTCGGCCTTCACCCGGCTGAATACCCAGCGGCGGTCGCCGAGGTCATCCGTGCCGTCGCCGGACCAACCGATGCGGAAGTCCCCCTTCCACTCCAGTTGGACGAGCACCATCCGGTCGCACTGCGCCGGACGACCGCGCGCGGCGTACGACGACTCACTCCCCGTGGCGCAGGTCCCCACGTCGGCGGTGCGCCACTGCCGGCGGAAGTCGAACCCCGGCAGGGCGTCGATGCCACTCACGGCGAGACGACGTTGCGCCGGCAGCGGATCGCCGGACAGCCAACCTCCTGCGACCGCGCGCATGTTCAGCGAGGTTGACGGCCCCAGCCGGTTGTAGCGGCGTAGGTCGAGCAGGGCCCGCGCATACTGTGCGCCTTCGGCGCTGGTGCTGGCCACCGTCGGCGCACCGGGTGAGCCCAGCCGCGTGAGCGTACCGTCTCCGTGCTCATAGTCGCCGCGCAGATACCATCCTGACCGTGGATCGGTCGGGCTGTTGCGCGTGTCGAATGTGGCCGACAGCGTGAGCAGCCCCAGCACGCCTTCATCTGCCACCGGATTCACGCGCCACGGCACGTCGTCGTTCACGATCGACAACACATTGCGTGCGCGGCGGGCGCTCCACCGTTCCCGGCCGTACGACGCCCGCACCTCGGAGCCTCGCCCCGAGAACAGGCTCACATAGCCGTGCCCGCCGTGGCGCTGCCAGTAGTCCCGGTAGTCGCGGGAGAACAGCAGCGTATTCAGGCCGATCTCCGTATCGGTGAGCTGCCACTTCTCCACCGCGTCGACCTCGTCGAACAGGCGGCCCCCCACCGCGATGCCGGTGCTGTTCCCCTGACGGAGCTCGAGGAGCAGGCGATGGCCCAGATTCTCGCGCTCCCACGCCAGCCGGTCACCCGTGCGGACAATGCCGAACAGCTCCGCCCGTACGCGGGTGTCGCCGTTGCGTACGCGCACGCGCGGCCCGATGTAGACGGGCAGCCCTTCCACCCGGTTATACGTATGCGCGGTGGTCACGAACAGGTCGCTCTGCGCGCCGCCGCGCTCGTTCTCCACCATCCAGCGCGACCAGCGTCCGAAGAATTCCGTCGCCGCGACCAGTGTGTCGCCCTCTTCCCGGTACCGGTAGCGCGCGCTCCACACGCGGATATCGCCGCCGACGCCGGGGCGGCCGGGCGATTCGACGGTGCCCCCGATCACGGTCAGGGCGCCCGCGATGCGGGCACTCTCCACCAGAAGCGCGTCGCCGTTCAGCACCACCACCTGACCCGTCACGACACCGGCCAGCCGGGTGCGTCCGTTCAGCACGGCCAGGTCGCCACGCACCGTGTCATTGACGGCCAGCGCGAAGTCGCCACGCACGCGTCGTGTGGACGGTGCATTCCACACGGCGGTGACGGCCAGTGAGATCTCACGTGGCACACCGCCGAGCCGCCGCGTGCGCTCGGCCTCCTGTGCCGGATCCTGCTGGGCGCGAGCGGTCGCCACCGGCAGCGCCATTCCCGCACCGATAATCTCCAACAGGACGATCGCGCCGCGCAGCCCTCGGGCCCGCAACGGGCGGGGCATTCCAGCCATCATGCAACACTCCGGAAAAAGAACACGACGTCACTCACCCAGCGCGGCCAAGCCGAGGCGGCGCATCCGGCGATACAGGTTGGGGCGATCGGTTTGCAGTCGGCGTGCAGCCTCCGCCACGTTGCCGTCGCTCTGCGCGAGGGCGGCCGAGATCAGGCGCCGCTCGTACGCATCGATGGCGTCGCTGAGCGGTAGCGTGGGGATACTCTCGTCCGTCGACGTCGCGCCGCTGCCGACCGCGGTGGTGAAGGGGTCGGCGGCCGCCGCGGGAATCACCTGCACGACTTCAGCGCGCCCAACAGTACTACCGGCGTGCAGAATCGCGAGGCGCTCCACGACGTTGGCCAGTTCACGGACGTTGCCCGGCCAGCGATACCCGCTCAAGGCGCCGAGTGCCGACTCATGCCACTCCACCAGCGGCCGGCCCGTACGTGTGCGATGCCGGGCCGAGAAGTGCCGCACGAGCGCCGGCAGATCGCCGGGTCGGTCACGGAGCGGCGGCAGCTGAATCGGAATGACGTTTAACCGGAAGAACAGATCTTCGCGGAAGCTGCCGTCGGCCACGGCGCGACCGAGGTCCTTGTTCGTCGCCGCCAGAATACGCACGTCGATCTTGATCGGCTTGCCGCCGCCCACTCGCTCGATTTCCCGCGCTTCGATGGCGCGCAGCAGCTTGGCCTGCGCTTCGGCGCCAAGGTCGCCGACTTCGTCGAGAAAGAGCGTGCCGGTGTGCGCGAGTTCGAATCGCCCGAGGCGTCGATCGGTGGCCCCCGTGAACGCACCGCGCTCGTGCCCGAACATCTCGCTCTCCACCAGATCGCGTGGAATGGCGGCGCAGTTCACGCGTACGAAGGGGCGGTCACGACGCGGACTGGCCAGATGCAGGGCGGCGGCCACGAGTTCCTTGCCCGTGCCCGACTCGCCGGTAATCAGTACGCGTGCGTCGGTGGGCCCCACCCGGGCGATGAGGGCGCGCACCTCATGCATGACGGGCGACTCACCCACCATCTCGCCGGAGATGCCAAGGTCTTCGCGTAGCGCCGCCGCGGCGCGGCGCGCCTGACGCAGCTCGAACGCCGAGGCGAGGGCGAGCAGCACCCCCTCGGGAGTGAGCGGCTTTTCGAGAAACGTGAACGCGCCCAGCTTGGTGGCGCGTACCGCGTCGGTGAGCGCGGCGCGCCCGCTCATCATGACCACCGGCATGTCGGGGCGGCGCTCGCGCAGTTTTTGCAGGAGCGCGAGTCCGTCAAGCTCGCCCGGCATCATCAGGTCGACCAGCGCGACATCCGGCTCATTCGCCTCGGCGAGGACGAGTCCGGCCACGCCGTCGGCGGCATCGCGCACGTCGTACCCCTCGGCGCTCAACAGGGCGCCGACCATGCGCCGGATGTTCGGTTCGTCGTCGACGATCAGGACGCTGGGCATCGCGGCGGCGGCCTACCGGTTGGCGTCGATCGGGACCGCGACGGCGGCCGGTCGCTGTTCCAGCAGCTTCGACGTGAAGCGCTGCGCCTCGCTCAGTCGCTCCATCTCGATGGCAACGGTGTCGATGTTGCGCTCCATCGCGTCGACGCGTTGTTGGAGCTGCGTCTCCAGCACATTATCCGCCCGCACCGCGCGGCCGCGGCGGTCGAGGTAGCGCGCCACGGCGCGGGCAATCGGCCAGCCGATGAACACGGCGATCACCGATGCCGCCACCGCCCAGGACATCTGCACCAAGCCCCGCGGCACGACATCGTTGAGCGGAATGGTCGTGGTGTTGGTGCCCTGCGTGAGCACGACGTTGCCGCCCTTCACGTTGATGCGCACGCTCTCGCCGCTGCCGTCGCCGGTGAAGACGATTGTGCCGGGCGGGAGTGGTGCGTCGGGGGCGACGATGAGCTGTCCGCTTGGCAGCCGCACGAGTGGCTGGTCTGGTTGTCCCTGCGTTTGACGCGTCATCAGCTCTCCGTGAAATCAGCCCGCTCATGCAGCGGCAGACGTAATGAAATCGTGGTGCCGACGCCCACGGTGCTCGTGGCGTCGATGGATCCCCGATGGGCTTCCATGGTCTGCCGGGCGATGGCGAGGCCGAGCCCCGTGCCGCCGGGCTTCGTGGTGACATACGGATCGAAGATGCGCGCCAGTGCCTCCGGCGCGATACCGCAGCCGTTGTCGCGGATGATGATCGTGACCTGCGCCGCCACCGCACGGACCGCGATGTCGATCTGCCCCGCGGGTCCGCACGCATCGACGGCGTTCAGCAGCACGTTGGTGACCGCGCGCACCAGCGGCTCATGAAAGCCATGGACCAATGGCAGGGCGTCGTCGCACACGATCGTGACCGCCAGCCGCTCCGGCACGGTGCTGCGCGCCACCCGGGTCACCAGCTCCGCCACGTCGATGTCGGCGGCGGGGCCGTCCGGGAGGCGACCGAACTGCGCAAAGCTCCGCGCCATGGTTTCCAGCCGGGCGGCTTCCTCGGCCAGGACCTCCACGGTATCCCGCAGCTCCTCGGGCGCGGTGCGTCGCAGCCGGTCGACGGCAAAGCGGATGGGAGTGAGCGGGTTCTTGAGCTCGTGCGCAAACCGCCGCGCGGACTCGCGAAACGCCTCGGCGCGCTCGGCATCGAGCGCACGCCGCCGTCCGGTCTCGAGTTCGTGCGCCATGGTCCGCATCCCCGTCCGCAGGACTTCGAATTCCGGGGCGCCGCGCCGCTCCGGTTGTGCCGGGATCGCCCGCCCCATGCGGATCAGCCCCGTCCAGCCCACCAACTCGTCCAGCGGCCGGCTGAGCTGCCGACTCAAGTGCCCCGCCACCCGTGAGGCCCCAACCGCGACCAGCGCCACCACCAGCACCGCGCCCGCCACCACCAGCCGCATCGAACGACCCGCCACGTAGTCGAACCGCCGCGCCAGCTCTACGGACTGCCGCAACTCGGCCTCATGACGCCGCACCGCCTCGCGCCCCGCCGCGGTGAGTGGTGCGCTCCGGGTCGCGGCGACGGCCTGCTCGCCACTCTGGGCGATCCGTTCCCACGCCGAGCGGGCCGAGAGGAGCGACAGCGCGCGGCTGGCCGCCCCGGCCCAGACCAGCGTGACCGCGACCGTGGGCACGAGCGCGAACAGGATGAGCGTGGCGAACAGCCGCGAGCGGAACGGAGCCAGCGATGCCCCCCTACGGCGCGATTCGGGGGCGGGTTTCTCCACCGGGCCCTCGGCGGCGGGCGAATCGCCGGAATGCCCCGCATCACGGTTTGGCTTCCGCATCTCGTTCATAGTCAGTAATTTACGTGGCTGTACCCGGTCCCGGAGTGGAATGGCATCGTCGTGGTCCCTCGCCCCCCTGGTCGAGCGCTGTGCGCAGGAGCATCCCGCGCGCGTGCTTGCCACTGATGGTGAACGGACGTGGACCTATCAGCAGGTGGACGCCGACGCGTCCTCCCTGGCTGCCGCTTTCTCCGAATTGGGGCTTGGCACGGGCGATCGCATCGCGGTCAACCTGCCGAACGGCGTGGAGTGGATCATCGCCACACTGGCCGCGGCGAAACTCGGCGCGGTCGTGGTGCCGGTCAGTCCGCAGCTCAGCGTGCACGATCTGCGGTACCAACTGCGCCATGCGGAAGCGAGCGCTGTCGTCACCATCGAACAGTGGGACGGCGTCGATTTTCTGGAGCGGTTCGAAGAACTCCTCGGCGATCTGCCCGACCTGCAGTACGTGGTCACGGTCGGCGACGAGGATCTGTGGTACGACGACCGGATCTTTCAGTTCGAAGATCTCGTCTCGAGCGGGGCCGGGCGACCGGTTCCGCGGCCAGCGGTGTATGACGAAGCGGCCGACCTGGCCGTCATGTACACGTCGGGAACGATGGGCAAGCCCAAGGGCGTGCCACTATCGCACCGGGCGCTGGTGGAAAACGCGGTCCGTGTGGCGGAGATCCTCGAGATTTCGCCCGACGACCGCGTGCTCGGAGCGGTCCCGTTCTTTGCCATCTTCGGCTTCGGCGTCATGCTGGGCACGATGGCACGTGGCGCGACGATCGTGCTGCAACCGTCCTTCGACCCGGCGCGCGCCCTCGCGCTCATCGCCGACGCCAAGGTCACGGTGCTGCACGGCGTGCCCACGCAGTATCACCTCCTCATGCGTGAGGAGTCGTTCGACCCGTCGCGACTCACGTCGCTACGCGCCGGCGTCATGGCCGGCAGTTCGGTGGACGGGGCGCTGCTGCGCCGGGTGCGTCGCTGGTGCGATGTCCTCGTGGCGTACGGCCTCACGGAAACCGGACCCGTGGTCACGATCACCCGCTTTGCCGACAGCGACGACCGTCGCGTGAGCAGTGTGGGATGCGCCCTGCCGGGCGTCGAGATCATGGCGATGGATCTCATGACGGGAGAGCTGCACGGGCCGGAAGCGGTCGGCGAGATCGCCGTTCGCGGGTCCAATCTCATGCGGGGGTACCTCCGCATGCCGGCCGAGACCGCCAAGGTCACGACGCCGGACGGATTTTTCCTGACCGGTGATCTGGGGATCATCGATGAGGATGGCTATGTGAAGATTGTCGGGCGGCGGCAGGAGACGATTTCGCGGGGGGGCATGCAGCTCTACCCGCGCGAACTCGAGGATCGTCTGCGTGCGCATCCGGCAGTGGACGATGTGTGCGTGATCGGCGTGCCCCATGATGTCATGGGAGAGCTGGTGTGCGCGTGCATCGTGCCAGTCGAAGGGGCGGTCATCACCGGGAGCGAGATCAAACGATTCGCCCAGGACACGATGGCCGCCGATAAGGTTCCCGATTTCGTCCGCTTCTTCGATGTCTTTCCCATGACGGGAAGTGGCAAAGTGCGGCGGCGAGAACTCGCGCGGGCAATCGCGCTGAGTGCGAACACGATGAGCGCCGCGGCGCTGCACGGCAACGCACTCGATCACTCCGTTTCGTATCCAGGCTAGTTCATGAGTCGACAAGATTACCGGTCCCGCTCCGCGGCGCCGTCCCGCACCATCGCGCCGTTTCATCGCGGCCCTCAGGCGGTCTCGCCCGTGACGTCACCCAACGCCGCCCCGCCGGCCCACGCGCCGAACGCGGCGCTGCTCATCGATTTCGACAACGTCACGATGGGTATCCGCTCAGACCTGCAGGGGGAGCTCAACAACCTGCTCTCGTCGGACATCGTCAAGGGCAAGGTCGCCGTGCGCCGCGCCTACGCCGACTGGCGCCGCTATCCGCAGTACATCGTGCCGCTCACCGAAGCCTCGATCGACCTGATCTTCGCCCCGGCCTACGGCTCGTCCAAGAAGAACGCCACCGACATCCGTCTGGCGATCGACGCGATGGAGCTCGTGTTCACCCGCCCCGAGATCGGGACGTTCGTGCTGCTCTCCGGCGACTCGGACTTCTCGAGCATGGTGATCAAGCTCAAGGAGTACGGGAAGTACGTGATCGGCGTTGGGATCCGCGAGTCGTCGAGCGACCTGCTCGTCATGAATTGCGACGAGTACTACTCGTACAATGCGCTCGCCGGCCTGACCAAGACGGGCGACGACGAGTCCACCCGTTGGGATCCGTGGGAGCTCGTGACCGAGTCGGTCAATCGCATGAAGCGCAACGGTGATGTGATGCGCTCCGACCGGCTCAAGCAGGTCATGCAGGAGATCGACTCGTCGTTCGACGAGAAGAATCTCGGCATGCCGAAGTTCTCGCGCTTCGTGCAGGACGCCGCTCATAAGGGCCTGCTGAAGATCACGAAGCTCGAGAGTGGCCAGCTCGAAGTCGACACCCCCGACGGCAGCATCGCCCCGGCCTCGACGCCGGGTGCGGCCGCGCCGACGGAAGCGCGTCGCGACGAGAGCGAGCGTGAGCGCGACGAGCGTCGTGGGCGCCGCGGGCGTCGTGGCCGCGGGCGCGATCGCTTCGATCGCACACCGGTCGAGGGTGAAGTGCGTGATGCGGCGCAGGATGCCGCCGACGCCGAGCATGATGCGGCCGATGCGGCGGCGGAAGCCGCCGAGCTGGCCGGTGAGTCGGTGACGTCCGACGCGACCACTGAGGTCGCGGTGGAGGCTGGTGCACCAGCGGCAGACGTGACGGTGGCCGGCGAGGGCGAGCGGGAAGCGCGTCGCGGTCGGAACCGTCGGGGCCGTGGCCGCGATCGCTTCCGCGATCGTGAGGGTCGTGAGCCGCGCGTTGAAGGCGAGGTTTCTGCGGAAGCTGCGGCCGACGTCGCGGTGGACGCGCCGGCTGACGTGACGGTGGCCGCGGTGGCGCCGGCGTTCGTCCCAGCCGCTGCGGCGGTCGAGACGCCTGTGGCGGCGGCGCCGAGCTTTGGCTCGGTGGTGGCCGGTCACATCGGTAGCAGCGGCGAGCGGCTCACACGCAGCGAGGCGTTCGACCTCGTGCGCCGTGCCGTCGAAGCGCTGGTGCAGGGAGACGATTCCACCAGCGCCAGCGCGGCGCGCACCAAGGCGTTTGAGCTTCTCGGCCGCGATAGCGAGTCGCTGAGCGCCCGCATGTTCGAGCGCATTCTGCAGGACGCGCATGACGCGAACATGATCGACCTGCGTCGCCGTGGACACGACTTCGAAGTCGCGCGGGCGGCCGATGCCGCGTCGATCGTGGAACAGCTCAAGGTGGTGGATGAGGCCCAGAAGGCCGAGGCCAAGGCGGCGGCAGCGTTGCTGCCGCAGGCGCCGCGTGGCATGGGTGCCCGTGGTGTTGCTCCGCGCGGTGGATCGCGTGGACGCGGTCCAGTGGGCCCGCCGGCCGACCTCCTCATGTTCGGCGTGGTCGGTGCCCGTCCCGCAGCAGCCGGTGCGCCGGCGGCCAACGGGTCGGTCGCTCCGATCAGCACGACGCCGGTGGTCTCCGCTGCGGTGGAGACTGCCCCAGTGGCGGTGGTGTCGGTCAAGACGCCGGCCGCTCCGGCGGTGGTCGAGACGCCCGCTCCCGCTGCGGCGCCTGCCGCGGTTCGTGGGCGTGGTGCCAAGCCGCCGGCCAAGGCCGCGCCGGTGAAGGCCGCGCCGGTGAAGGCGGCGCCGGTGAAGGCGCCCGCGCCTGCCGCCAAGAAGGGGGCGGCCAAGGCTCCGGCAAAGCCGGCGGCCAAGGTAGCGCCTAAGGCACCGCAGAAGGCGGCGAAGGCTCCGGCCAAGGCCCCTGCCAAGGCTCCGGCTAAGGCAGCCAAGGTGGCGCCCAAGGCTCCGGCCCCGGCGGCCAAGAAGGCGGCGGCGAAGGCTCCGGCCAAGAAGGCCGCGAAGAAGCGGTAATTCGCCGCCCTGACGCAAAAACCCGGCACTCATGTGAGTGCCGGGTTTTTGCGTTAGCCCATCGGGGTTGGGGTGGTTCGAGTGGTGGCGCCTAGCGCAGCAGCCCCACCAGTTTCCCCACATCCTTGAACGCCGCGATCACGGTGTCGAGGTCGTCCTTGCTGTGTGCCGCGCTCACTTGGCAGCGCACGCGCGCCTCCCCCTTGGGGACCACCGGGAATCCGAACCCGGTGACGAACACGCCACGGTCGAGCATCATCTCGCTGACCTTGATGGCCAGCGCCGTCTCACCTACGATGATCGGAATGATGGGTGTTTCGCCGGGGAGCGGATGGAAGCCCGCCTCCTGAATCGCCGCACGGAAATAGGCGGCGTTGTCGTGCAGCTTGGTGACCAGCTCGGGGTGCGCCTCGGTGTACTCCACGGCGGCCAATGAACTGGCGGTGACCGTGGGCGGGAGGGCGTTGGAAAACAGCTGCGGGCGCGAGCGTTGCGTCATCATGTCGCAGAGCGCGGCCGGGCCGGCGATGAATCCGCCGGCGGCGCCGCCGAGGGCCTTGCCGAGCGTCGAGGTGATGATGTCGACCTCGCCCATGACGCCGAAATGTTCGGCGGTGCCACGCCCTGTTTTGCCCAGCACGCCGGTGGCGTGCGAATCGTCCATGACCACGATGGCGTCATGCTCGCGGGCGATCTGCAGGATCTCGGGGAGCTTGGCGATCGCGCCTTCCATCGAGAACACGCCGTCGGTCCAGATGATCTTCCGCTTGGCGTCCTTCGCCCCGCGCAGCTTCTCGCGCAGGTCGTCCATGTCGCTGTGTTTGTACACGGCGGTGGTGCACTTGGTGATCGACTTGGCCAGCCGCACGGAGTCGATGATCGAGGCATGGTTGAGCGCGTCGGACACCACGAAGTCGCCTTCGCGGGCGATCGTGGGGGTGAGCGCTTCATTGGCGTTCCACGCCGACACGAACGAGAGCGACGCCTCGGTGCCGACGAACCGGGCGAGCGCCGTCTCGAGATCGCGGTGTACCGCAAAGGTGCCGCAGATGAAGCGGACCGAGGCCGTCCCGGCGCCGTACTGTTCGAGCGCGTGAATGCCGGCCTGCACGACCGCCGGTTCGTTGGCGAGGCCGAGGTAGTTGTTGGACGACAGCACGATCACCTCGCCGCGCCCTTCCATCCGCACGCGGGCGCCCTGCGGCGACTCGAGGTAGTTGAGGCGCTTGTAGGTGCCGGCCGCCTTGAGGGCGTCGAGCTCGGCCTGCAGTTCCGTCTTGAGTGACATGGAGAAACCCGGTCTACAGCTGGAAGATGATCTTGCCGGCGTCGCCGGATTTGATGAGGTGCATCGCGTCGTCGACCGCTTCGAGCGGGAGGCGGTGCGTGATCACAGGGGTCGGATCGAAGTTGCCGGAGGCGACGAAGCGCGACATCTGGTGCCAGGTGTCGTACATGCGGCGGCCGACCACGCCGTAGATGGTGAGGCCCTTGAAGATGATCTCGGTGGCGAAATCGATGTCGATCGTCTTGGAGGGAATGCCGAGCATGTTCACGCGGCCGGCGGGGCGGCAGAGCGCGAAGGCCTGATGGACCGCCGAGGGAACGCCCGACATTTCGAGCACGACGTCGGCACCGTTGCCGTCGGACGCCTTCATGACGGCCGCTTTGGCATCGTCGGGATGCACCGCATCGTGCGCGCCCATGATGCGGGCCAGCTCGAGACGCTTGGGGTTCACGTCGGTGGCGATGATGCGCGCCGCGCCGGCGGCCTTGGCAATGCCGACGGCAAACGCGCCGATGGGTCCGCAGCCGGTGATGAGGACTACTGCGCCCGGGATGTTGGCGGTGAGCGCCGTGTGAAAGGCGTTCCCCATCGGGTCGTGAATGCCGCCGATGTCGTAGCTGATCGCATCGTCGAGGTGCCAGACGTTGGTGGCGGGCATCGCGATGTACTCGGCGAAGCAGCCGTCGCGGTCGACGCCGATGATCTTGGTGGACGGGTCGGCGTGGGCGTTGCCGGTGCGGCTGAACAGGGAGCGCTCGTCGACGATGTGCCCTTCGGCGGTGACGCGATCGCCGACCTTCACACTCTCAACGAAGCTACCAACCGCGACGACATCGCCGGCGAACTCATGGCCGCAGATGAACGGCGGCTTGCAGCGACCGGAGGCCCAGGCGTCCCATTCGTAGATATGCACGTCGGTGCCGCAGACGCCGGCACTGCGCACGCGAATGAGCACCTCGTCGTCGCGGATCGTGGGCTCCGGCACCTCGGTCAGAGTCAGGCCACGCCCAGCCGTTTGCTTCACCAGCGCTTTCATGTCGCTCCCAGGAGAGATCGTCGTGCGGTTCGAACGCGAAAAGTCGCACGCGCACGGAGCGCGTGGAAGGCCGGATTTCCGCGTCCGATTTTGGATTCGACTGATGTAATCGCGCGCGTTCTTTATACGCGCTATTGCGCCGATGAATTATCCACGCGTATATTCGCGTGAATTCAACGACTTGCGTGCGCTGTCCACATCCGGGTCTCCGTGGTTCTCACAACACGGCAACAGGGTGCGCAATCCTCATCGGCAACGCGTGGCCATAAAACGGCACGAGTTCCTCGAGCATCTCTCGGCCGCCTCGGCGGCCACCTCTTGCGTGGCGGACCGTGGTACGGTTCCGGCCACGGTTTCGCTGTCGCTGCTCGCGCCCACGCGCGGAGCGACGGTGCGCTCCGCTGTCGCCGTCGCGATGCGTGAGCCGCGCGCACTCGGTGTCAGCGCCAACACCGGCACCATCGGCCTCCAGTGCCATGTCCGCCGGATTCCCTTCATGCGTTCGCGTACGTCACGGCCGTGGTTCACGCCGGTGACGCCTGTTGCTTTGTCCCGTCGCCGTGCGATGCGGACCTCCACCTGCACGACTCCTTTGGAGACCGTGTAGCGCATCAGACCGCGGTGCATGCGCCGCGCCTGGTGTGAGCTCACCTTTCCACCGGGGGAAAGGGAGTGCGATCCAAACCTCCTCGAGAGGATTTTCGAAATGGCTCCTGCCAAGAAGGCCGCCAAGAAGGCGGCAAAGAAGGGTGGCCGTAAGGTCGCGAAGAAGGCGACCCGCAAGGTCGCGAAGAAGGCCGCCAAGAAGGGCGCGAAGAAGGCCGTGAAGAAGGTGGCCAAGAAGGCGACGAAGAAGGTTGCCAAGAAGGCCACGAAGAAGGTGGCTAAGAAGGCTGCCAAGAAGGGCGCGAAGAAGGCCACGAAGAAGGTTGCCAAGAAGGCTGCGAAGAAGGTTGCCAAGAAGGCCACCAAGCGCGCCAAGAAGGTTGTTGCTCCGGCTCCGGTCGCCGCGTAATCAGGCGTTCGTGCCGTTTGCAGGTGATCAAACGCGAAGGCGCCGGCATGTCTGCCGGCGCCTTTCACGTTCTCTGCACTTGGATGGCCAGCGGCCGGCCGTTCAGGAGGCCGCGGCGATTGTCTCCGGCTCGATCATGAGGTCGTCCACCACCGCGAGGACGTCATCGGGCACCGGGCCCCAGACGAACGCGGCGAAACGTGACGGCCGATCACCAGGGCCACCATCGGCAATCACGATACCGATGGGTTCGCGCTGCTGCAGCAGTTGCATGGATTCTTTGAGACGCATGGCGGGCAATCCTCCACCCCATAGTATGGCACGCAGGTCGTCGTCGTCGATGACCCTTCGCTGTTATACAGTGCATATGCAGTGCCACACGGGTGCAACTTGTAACGCACTGCCAATAAAGGGCTTGCAAAACAAACGCCGACGGAGAGCCGTCGGCGGTGTCCTACTGACACGTCAACGACGTATCAGGTCCGTGTTGAAATGACACGCTGCGCTAGGCGACGGCCAGCTGTTTCCGCGCCATGAACGTTTCACGCAGCCCGACGGTTTTCTCGACCGAGATGGTCCAGCCCAGGTACCGCGAACGGAGTTCCTCGAGCGGGAAGCCGTCGTGCAGACTCTCGGCGCCGGCCGCAATCGTTTCCACGAGATGCACACCGCCATCGGCGGTGGCACTCTTGAGCACTTCGATCACGCGCGCGCGGTCGTGCGAGGTAAGCCCGGCAAACGCGGTCGGCGAACACACGACGGCATGCAGTTCGACGTCGGGTGCCCAGCCCCCCAGATCGGCGCAGTAGCTCCGAACGCGCTCGGTGAGGCCCGCCGCCTCGGCGGCGCGCACCACGCGCTCCACGGCGTCCACGGCAGGCTCCACGGCGGTTACCGCACAGCCACGCGCCGCCAAATAGAGCGCTGGGCCTTCGCGCTCGGCGCCGGCCACCAGCACGTGTCGATCGCTCGAGTCGGCCAAGGCGCGCACCAGCATCGCATTGGGGTCGATGCCCCAGTGTTCGGGACGCTGGAACTGCGCGAGCATCTTGAGGCGCCGACGCTTCCAGGTGGCGTACGTGGGCAGCCGAAGGCGCTTGGTGATGAGCCGGTCGACTTCCTGCCACACGACCATCTCGGTGAGCGCGATCTGGTCCGCGTTTCGCAGGACCTCAACCGCCTCATCGCCGATCTTGAGCAACGCGCTGCGCGACACCGAGTCCTTGTAGTCCTCGATTTCGCGCTCGACGTACAGCTCGTACTCGTACTTGAGAGATCGGGGAGAATGGATGGCGGTGCCCCGTGGGTGTGGATGAATGTGGATAAAGTAGGTGGCAACGGCAGGAACGCAAGAGGCGTGCACTACCGGATTTGTGATCTCCGAACTTCCAAGTCGCTTTCTACGTTACAGTTGGGATGGTGCCGCGACAGTGCGCACAACCGGCACGTCACGTCGTACACCAGCGTGTCTGCATCACCAAAGACACGTGACGAATAGCGACAGTATCGTGCTTTCATCAGGACAGCGAAGATGCCTGAACTTCCCGAAGTCGAATTTGCTGCGACCCGCCTCCGTGAGGCGGTGACCGGACGGGTGATCGCCCGGATCGAGGTTCTGCACCCGTCGCCGCGTCGTCATTTGCCGCTGGCCGCATGCCGCGCGGCCGCTGGGCTGGTCATCGCGCGGGTTGAGCGACGCGCCAAGATCCAGCTCATCCATCTGGCGGATGGGTCCGTGCTGGAGGTGCACTTCCGCATGACCGGGGACTGGGCGTTCAGCCGCATCGGTGATCCGCCGCCGCGCTTCGAGCGGGTGCGCATCGAGACCACCGACGGGGTGTGCGTGTCGCTGGTCGATTCCCGTGCCTTCGGTCTCGTGCGCCGGCACGCCCCTGGCGCGCTGGTGTTGCCGCCGATCGGACCGGAGCCGCTCACCGATGCCTTTGCGGTCGCGGCATTCCACACCGCGCTCGCCCGCCGTCGAGGGCCAATCAAGCCGGCCCTGCTGGACCAGAAGCTCGTGGCCGGCGTCGGCAACATCTACGCCTCGGAAGCGCTATGGGAGGCTCGGATTTCACCCACGGCTCCGGCCAATGCCCTATCGCGCGCTCGCGTGGAACGGTTGCGGGACGCGATCCGGCTCGTGCTCGAACGGGCGCCACGGGAGCGCTACTACGCGCGTGATGGTGAGCCCGGCGACGACGAGTGGCGGGTGTACGGTCGCGATGGGGCCGGGTGTCGTCGGTGTACGGGTACGGTTACCCGTCTGGCACAAGCTGGGCGCAGCACGTTCTACTGCGGGCGCTGTCAGCGCCGCTGATCGCCGCCGTTCGTGGCGTCGTTGGTCCTGCGTGCCTGCTCCGCTACGGCAACGAGCTCGCCCCACGTCTCGTCCGCCGCGCGCTCCCACGAGAAGAGCGACGCACGCACGCGGCCACGCGCGATCTGAGCGTCGCGCACCAACGGTTCGTCGAGCAGACGGCGCATGCACCGCACCAGCGCGTCAACGTCCGCATGAGGAAAGGTGAGCGCCGCGTCCCCCGCCACCTCGGGGAGTGAACTCGCGTCAGCGCAGATCACGGCGCCCCCCGCCAGCATCGCCTCGAGCACCGGCAGACCGAATCCCTCGTAACTAGAGGGATACACCAGTGCCGTGGCGCGCCGGTACAGCGTGACGAGCTCCGCGTCGGAGACGTAGCCCACATGCGAGAGCCAGGGCGCGCGCCCATGCAGCGCGCGCGTCTGGGCCGACATCCCCGGGCCACACTGCACGAGCGGCACGCGGATGCCGGCCGCATGGAGCCGGTCCATGGCCGCGTACAGCGTCGCGAGGTTCTTCCGCCCCTCCTGTCCGCCCACCGTGAGAAAGAACGGACCGGTGATCCCCGCTACGTCGAGCGGGCGCGGCTGATCCGCGCCATCCACCGGCAAATCGTCGGCCCCCAGCATCGTGACGTAAATGCGCGCGGGATCGACGCCGAGGCGTGTGACCAGCTCCTGCTTGCTGAACGACGAGATGGTGAGCACGCGGTGCGCCAGTCGCATGGACCGCACAAACCGGTACCAGTGTTTGGCGCGCTTGAGCACCTTCCACCACCGGTGATCGAGTTGCAGCATCGGGGCGAGGTCGAGCGTACTCACGACCATCGGCGCACGCTTCGCGGCGACCGTGATCACGTTCCACGGATACCATACCACGTCCACGTCCGTGTCCGCGAGACGGGCGATGGGCGCGATCGTGGTGCGCGCGCTGAGTCCGTGATGCAAAAGCTCGAGCAACGCCCGCAGCGGCGCCCCGTCGCGCTCGCGGCTCACGAAGAGCGTGACGCGCAGCTCCGGATGCCGGAGGGCGCACTGCTGCAGCACGTTGCGCACGTAGCGGCCGATGCCCCGGCGCTCCTGTAGCAGTTTGATCGCTTCGATACCGAGATGCACGGGGCCGTTGAAACGGGACACGCGCACGACGTGCCTCTCCGGTACATAACACGCACCACGCGCCAAACCCTATGCGTACACCGCCGAATTGCGCGCGCGACGGCTCATCATCGCATGCGCACGGTGCAGCCTCAGTTCATCGCCTCCAGCAACGCACCCTTCAGGTAGCCCGTTTCAGGCACCGTGATGAGCTCGGGATGATCGAGCGGCTGGCCAGTGATGGCGCGGAGGGCGAAGGCGCGGCCGCTGTCGGCCGACGCGTCCTGCAGCATTTCGAAAAAATGGCCGCGCGACAAATGGAAGCTGCAGCTCGCCGTGAATAACAGCCCACCGGGCGCGAGCAGTCGCATGGCTTGCAGGTTGATGTCCTTGTAACCGCGCAGCGCGCCGTCGAGGGCATTCTTCGTTTTGGCGAACGCGGGGGGATCGACCACGATGGTGTCGAACCGTCGACCCTCGCGATACCACGCGCGCAGCACGTCGAACGCGTCGCCTTCCACGGGCTCGATATTCCGGAAGCCGTTGCGCTCGGCATGATCGTGCACGCGCGCGAGCGCGGGCGCCGACACGTCGAGCGCGACCACCCGTTCCGCCTGCTTCGCGAGATGGAGCGCAAAGCTGCCGTGATACGCGAAACAGTCCAGCGCCTGACCGCGCGCCAAGGATCCGATCAACACGCGGTTCTCCCGCTGATCCAGAAACGCACCGGTCTTCTGTCCGTCCCACGGGGCGGCGAGATAGCGCACGCCATGCTCCTCCACCTCGACGGTCCGCGGGACATCGCCGTGCAACAGGCGCACCTCACGAGGCAAACCCTCGCGCCCGCGCGCCGCCGGATCGTTGCGCGCCAGGATGCCCGTGCACCCGGTGAGATCGACCAGCGCGGCGACGATCTCGTCGGTCCATGCATCGACACCGGCTGAGAGCAGTTGCACCACGAGCGCGTCGCCGTACCGGTCGACCACCAGCGACGGCAAGCCGTCGCCTTCGCCATGCACCAGACGATACGCATTCGCGTGCGCCGCCAAGGGGGCGCGTCGCGCGATGGCCGTGCGCAACTTGTCGTGCCACCAGCTGGCGTCGGGAACGCGCGTCAGATCGGTCTCGATGCGGCGCAGCGAAATCTCCGAGAGCGGACTCCAGAGCGCGTAGCCGTGTGGTGCGCCGTCGGGACCTTCAACGGGGACAATGCCGGCCGGGGCCGACGGGCGCCGCTCCACATCAGAGCGGAAGATCCACGGATGGCCGCGGCGCAGGCGCTGGACGGCCCGCCGTGAGACGACGGCGGCACCATCGGTGCGCGGGGGACGGCTCATGCGAGGGACTCCGATGACGCGAGGTGTTGGCTGAGGTATTGATCGAGGCCGCATTCGGCACGCACGAGGCGTTCGCGCTGCGCACGCACGACCCGCTCATGATTGCGGTCCACGGCCTCTTGATTGGCGGTGGTGTGCCACAGATGATACGCGACCGCGGAGAACTTGAGGTTGCGACGCCGGACGCCGGCGTTGATGAGCCGGGTGGCGAGTTCGCTGTCTTCGCGCCCCCACCCTTCGATGTGTTCGTCGTAGCCGTTCACGCGGACGAGATCGTCACGCCAGAACGCCATGTGACAGCCGCGCGTCCGGCGCAGCGCATCGGTGGCTCCGCGCACCAGCGGCGAGAGCCATGGTGCATACAACGCGTTGGGACGGTTCTCGAGGCCGCGCGTGCGGACGCCCAGCGCGACCGACTCGCCTTGCAACAGGCGCCGGGTGACCGCTTCCGACAGTAAGGCGCGCGAGCCCTGGACGTAGCGGCCGCGCCGCGCGGCACGGGCGTGCCCGGCCACGAACGCGGGGTGCAGCACAATGTCCCCATCGATCTGGACGACATAGTCGCCGCGGGCCCGGGCGATGGCCTTGTTCCGGATGGCAGCGAGGCGGAAGCCGGTATCTTCGTGCCAGACGTGCACCAGCGGGCAGGGGAAGGTCAGGGCTTCGCGCGCGATCAACGCGCGCGTGTCGTCGCGACTGCCGTCATCGGCAATGACGACTTCGTGCGGCAGCACGCGCTGGGCACGCACACTGGCCAGCACGAGTTCGAGCGCGCGCGGCCAGTTGTACGTGGCGATCAGGAGCGACATCGCCAGGCTCATTTCGCGCCAGCGGCACGCTTGGCGCGCTTGATGTCGGCGATGGCCTGCCGGTGCTGAGCAAAGGTGGTGCGGAATTCGTGGCCACCGTCGGGGCGCGCCACGAAAAACAGGTATGGCACTTTGGCGGGTGCGAGCGCCGCCGCGATCGAGGCCGCGCCGGGTGACGCGATGGGACCGGGGGGCAACCCTGTGTACTTGTACGTGTTGTACCGTGACTCGACTTCAAGGTCCTTGAAGAACACGCGCTCGACATGCTGCGGCAGGGCGTACTGCACCGTGGGGTCAGCCTGCAGCAGCATCCCCTTCTGCACGCGGTTCCAGTACACCGCTGCAATGAGTGCGCGTTCTTCGGGCTTGCGCGCTTCCTTTTCCACGATGGACGCCATGGTCATCGCGTCGTGCCGCGAGATCGCCATGGCTTTCGCGCGGGCCTCCCATTCAGGCGTCCACACGGCGGTGAACCGTTCGAGCATCGCCGCGACGGCCTCGCGCGCGGTGGTGCCGTCGGCGAACGCGTAGGTGGCGGGGAACAGATACCCCTCGAGCGAGGGGGCCGGCACGTTGAGCGTGCGTCGCCACGTGGTGTCGGTGACGGCTGCCCGCACGGAGTCTTCGGGGACCGCGAGCGACTTCGTCAGCACGCGCGTGATATCGCGGAGATCGAACCCTTCCGGGATCACGACCGTGCGCATGAGCCCACGCCCCGTGACGAGGGCGTCGAGCACGTCGGCGTAGCCGGCCCCCGAGGGGAAGCGGTAGGTGCCCGGCTTGATCGTGCGCGCACGCCCGGCGGCGGCGGTGTACCAGCGGAACAGCCACGCCGCGTCGATGACCTCATGGGCGGCCAACGAGTCGGCGGCCGCGC
>JARIEV010000039.1 GCA_031127225.1 Gemmatimonadota bacterium
CGCCGGCAAAGCCCCCAAGCTCGCCCTGATGGCCTGCATGCGTCGCTTGCTCGTGATCCTGAACACCATGATGAAAACGGGCCGGCACTGGGAAGTGCCGACCCCCTCCACCCCTTGACCTTTAACACCGCTACTAGGCTGTTGGCCGTTTATTTCATCACCCGCACCACCCAATCCGCCAACGCCCCCAGCACCTCGCGCCGTACGCGTGTGTCCTTGAGCGCGGTGTAGCCGGCGGGTGCGCCGGATGGGTCGAGCAAGAACAGGTGGTTGGTGGCGGGGAAGTGGCGCAGGGTGACGCGCGTGTTGCCGCTGCTCTTGAGGATGGTGACGATCGAGTCGGCCTGCTCGGGGGTGACCTGCTGGTCGGTGTTCCCCTGCAGCACCAGCGTGGGCTGCTTCACGCGGCGCAGCGCGGCGGACGGTTCGGTGTTCATGAAAAAGCCCATCCAACTGTTGGCGGCAGCGATCGAATCGAGGCCTTTCGGGACGGTGCGCCGGATAGAATCGCGCTGCGTTTCGGTGAGCTGGGTGGCGGACTTGATCGCGTTCTCGTTCTGGAATTCGAGCACGCGACGCCCGTTGTAGGCGGGGCCAGCCAGCAGGGCGATGGCGCGCACGGTGGGATCCGTGGCGGCCACCATCGGGGCGATGAAGCCGCCTTCGCTGTGTCCCGCGAGCGCGATACGCGTGCCATCGATGTCGGCGCGCGCGCGCAGATACGCGACTACTGAGGCGACGTCATCCGCGAAGTCGGCGCTGGTGGCGTTCGCGCGTGACGCTGCGCCGCCGCTGGCGCCCACGCCGCGATCATCGAAGCGCAACACGGCAATACCGCGGCGGCCCAGCGTGTCGGCGATGTCACGGAACGGTGCGTAGTTCGGCACGATGCTGATGCGCGAATCCCGGTCCTGCGGGCCACTGCCGCTGATGGTGACGACGGCGGGCACGTTCGCCGCACCCTTTGGCCGTGTGAGGGTGCCGGCCAACGTGTAGCCGCGCGACGTGGGAATGACCACGTCTTCGGCGGTGTACGGTGCGTTGGCCGGGGCGCCGTAGTCGATCTTCGCGGGTGCGCTGGAGCCGCTTGCGGCGCCGGTGGTGCGCACCACGCGCAGATTCTGCGCGGGAATGAACATCTCACGCGGGCCGCCGTTGATGTCCCACAGAATGCGTACGGCCATCCCGGCAATGGACATCACGGTGGTGTCGCCCTGCTCGGCCATGGTGGCCGTGATGGTGCGGCCGCCGTTGGTGAGAAACACCGGCAGCGTGGCTTTCTTGGCGCCGCGCGCATGATCAGCCATGAGCGCGGTGTGCAACACACTGTTGCCCACCAGCGCGACTGCACCGCTCGCGCTGAGCAGTGCCTGTTCGTTGGTGGTACCATTGGCCGAGATGGTGAGCTTCGCGCTGTCACGGACCATGGCGACCACGATGTTCTGCGTGGGCAGACCGGTGGTTGGCGTGCCCGGTGCGAACACGGCCAGGGTGAGGCGGCCGGGATTAGTGTTCGTGTGCTGCTGTTCCCAGCGCATGACCGGTGCACCACGCATGGTGAGCAGTCCGACGATGGACGATGGACCGGGGGTGACCAGTTCGGTGCCGAGCGTATCGGTGCTGCGCAAATACACGAAGTGGTAGGCGGGGGCGGTTTGCGCGTGGGCGGTGGTCGCGAGGACGATGCCCACCAGGAGCGCCACCACGGCCAGCAGCAGCGCGATGGCGCCGCCGCGCCGCGAGCGTTTGAAGAGGAGGTGCAGCATGGAAGAGTGCGGTGCGGGTTATGCGGACTCGTGATCGACGTTGTCGACCGGGGTGTTGCGGTCAGCCGGCGCCTGCGGCGCCACGCGTCCGGCCTGCCGGAGGGCGTGGCGCAGCAGGAACTCGATCTGTCCGTTCATACTGCGCAGGTCATCGTCGGCCCAACGCTGGACGGCGTCGAGTACCTCGCGGTCCACGCGAATGAGGAATGACTTGCGTTCAGCCATGAGACGTCGCTCCCGCGATCAGGAGTAGAGCGTGCCGGTGTTGACCACCGGTTGCGCCGCGCGATCGGAGCAGAGCACCACGAGCAGATTGCTGACCATCGACGCTTTGCGTTCATCGTCGAGGGTGACAATCTGCCGTGCCGAGAGGGCATCGAGGGCCATTTCCACCATGCCGACGGCGCCTTCCACGATCGTCTGGCGCGCGGCCACGATGGCGCTGGCCTGCTGCCGCTGCAGCATCGCCGCCGCGATTTCGGGGGCGTACGCCAAGTGGCTGATGCGTGCCTCGAGCACTTCGACGCCCGCCTTGCCGAGCCGGTCGTGCAACGCCTCGAGCAGTCCCTTGGACACTTCCATCGGGTGCGTGCTGAGCGCGATCGCATCGTCGCCATGGTGGTCGTACGGATACGACGACGCCAGCGCCCGCACCGCCGACTCACTCTGCACCGCGACGTACTGGACGTAGTCGTTGACTTCGAAGCTGGCTTCCGCCGTATCGATCACTTTCCAGACCACGATGGCGCCGATTTCCACCGGGTTCGACCGTGCGTCGTTCACCTTGAGCTTGTTGGTCTCGAAGTTCCGGATGCGCAGCGACACGGCCGTCTTGGTCATGAACGGATTGGTGAACCAGAGGCCGGGTGATTTGGCGGTGCCTTTGTACTTCCCGAAGAGCGTGAGGACTTTGCCTTCGTTGGGGGCGACGGTGAAGAAGCCGGGGGTGGCGGCGACACCGGCCGTGAGGAGCAGGATCCCGCCGATGGCGTGCAGCCCGTCTTGATAGCGCGCGCCCAGATAGAACATGAAGGCACCGCCAAGGAGGGCGATGGTGACGAACACGGCCATGAGGAGGCCGGGGGAGGGTCGAGCCTCGACTTCGCGGAACATGATGGGAGCCTCGGGAGAGAAGGTGGTACTAGAATGATATCACTTTAGTATCGGAGTACGGCAGGGGGGGAGGGGGAAGTTTCAGGCTGTGGGCTGTGGGCTTTGGGTTTTGGGCCGTGGGCCTTGGGCCTTGGGCCGTGGGCCTCCCTGAGAACTCAGAGCTGAATACTGCAGGAACCCCATGGCTCATGGCCCAAGGCCCATGGCACTACGCCCACAGCCTACAGCCGTCCGAAAAACCAGTCTTGCCAGCGGCGGAATGCGGAGCAATAGTCGCATGTTGTTGCCCCGTCCCCTGTATCTGGAGAGCATGTCGTGACACGATTTACCCCACGGTTGGCCTTCGCTGCCGCCGTTCTGATTCCCTGTGTGTCGGTTGGTGCGCAGCCGGCGCGTCCCGTCGCCCGCGCGGCAGCACGTCCTGCCGCGATCGCGCCACTCGCCGCCCCATTCGATACCGGTGCGCTTTCGGCCATTAAATGGCGCGAAGTCGGTCCCTACCGCGGCGGTCGCTCGGCGGCGGTGGCGGGCAGCGTGGCCCGTCCCAACGAATACTGGATGGGCACCACCGGCTCGGGTGTCTTCAAGACGGTCGACGGCGGCAATACGTGGGTGCCGATGACCGACAAGTATTTCGGCGGCACGATCGGCAGCATCGGTGTGGCGCCCAGCAATCCCGATGTCGTGTACGTGGGCGGCGGCGAGTTCACGATCCGCGGCAACGTGTCGCACGGTGACGGTGTCTGGAAGACCACCGACGGCGGCAAGACGTGGACGAACATCGGCCTGAACGACACGCGGCAGATCTCGCGCGTGCTGGTGCATCCCACCAACCCCGAAGTCGCCTACGTGGCGGCGCAGGGACATGCGTGGGGTCCGAACGCCGAGCGTGGCGTGTTCCGCACGAAGGACGGCGGCAAGAACTGGACGAAGGTGTTGTTCCGCGACGATTCCACCGGCGCGGCCGATCTCGCGATGGATCCGAGCAACCCGAACGTGCTGTATGCCGGCTTCTGGCAGATGCACCGCAAGCCGTGGATGCTGGTGTCGGGTGGCAAGGGCTCGGGGCTGTTCAAGAGCACCGACGGCGGCGATACCTGGACCGAGATCACGAAGCACAAGGGGCTTCCGGTCGGCATGTGGGGCAACATCGGTCTCACGGTGAGCGCGGCCAATCCGCAGCGGATCTTCGCCCTCATCGAAGCCGATGAAGGCGGCGTGTACCGCAGCGACGACGGCGGCGGCACGTGGGCGCGCGTGAACGACGAACGCAAGCTGCGTCAGCGCGCGTGGTACTACTCTAAGATCTACGCCGATCCGAAGAATCCCGACGTCGTGTACGCCAGCAACGTGCAGTTTCAGGTCTCGCGTGATGGCGGCAAGACGTGGAGCAACATCAATACGCCGCACGGCGACTCGCACAATCTCTGGATCGCGGGCGACAACAGCGATCGCATGATCGAAGCGAACGACGGCGGCGCGAACGTAAGCACCGATGGCGCGAAGACGTGGACGGCGCAGGACTTCAATACCGCGCAGTTCTATCACGTGACCACCACCAACCACTTCCCGTACAAGATCTGCGGCGCGCAGCAGGACAACAGCACGCTCTGCGGTCCGTCCCGGGCGGCCGGTGGCATCACGATTGACATGTGGCAGGACGCGGGCGGCGGCGAGTCGGGCTTCATCGCCGCCCTGCCGAACAATCCGGACATCGTGTTCGCCGGCAGCTACGGCGGATACCTGACTCGCAAGGACATGCGCACCGGCCTCACGCGCGACATCAATCCGTGGCCGCTCAATCCGATGGGACACTCGGCCATCGATTCGAAGTACCGCATGCAGTGGACCTTCCCGATCGCCGTCAGCCCGCACGACGCGAAGACGATCTACGTGGGGTCGAACGTGCTGTTCAAGACCACCAACGAGGGCGACAGCTACACCGCCATCAGCCCCGACCTGTCGCGCAACGATCCGCGCACGCTCGGGCCGTCGGGCGGCCCGATCACGAAGGACCAGACGGGCGTGGAAACGTACGGCACCGTGTTCGCGATGTCGGAGTCGCCGGTAATGAAGGGCGTGATCTGGGCCGGGACTGACGACGGCACGGTGCACGTCACGCGCAACGGCGGGACGTCGTGGACCAACGTGACGCCGGCGCTGCTCAAGGAGCGGGAGTGGGCGCGCATCTCGATCATCGATGCGTCGCACTTCAACGCCGGCACGGCGTATGTGGCCGCGAACCGCTTCCAGATGGACGACAACGAGCCGTATCTGTTCAAGACGACCGACTTCGGCAAAACGTGGTCGCGCATCGACAACAGTGGCAAGGCCAACGGCATCCCGGCCACCGAGTTCACTCGCGTGATCCGTGAAGATGAAGTGCGTCCGGGGCTGCTGTTCGCCGGCACCGAGCGCGGCATCTACGGGTCGCTCGATGATGGTGCAACGTGGTTCTCGATGCGTCGCAACATGCCGATCGTGCCGGTGCACGATCTGGCCATCAAGGAAGGCGACCTGATCGCCGCCACGCACGGCCGCTCGTTCTACGTGATCGACGACATCAACGTGCTGCGTCAGCTCACGGCCAGCGCAATGGCCGAGCGCGCGCACCTGTTCACGCCGCGCGCGGCGTACCGCATCAATTGGGGCGGTGGATTCTTCGGGGGCGGCAGCACGTCGCCCGTTGGTGCGAATCCGCCCAACGGTGCGATCGTGTATTACTGGCTCAAGTCGGCGGCGAACAAGGTCACGATCGAGTTTAAGGATTCCACGGGCCGCACCGTGCGCACGTTCTCCAGCGACACGGCGGGCGCGGGTGCGGGTGCCGCACCGGCGGGCGGTCGTCGCAGTGTCGCCGCTGATGCGGCGCCCACGAACAAGGTGGGCATGAACACGTTCTCGTGGAATCTGCGCGAGAGTGACGCGACCACGTTCAACGGCATGATCATGTGGGCCGGTGTGCTTACGGGTCCGCTGGTGCTGCCGGGCAACTACTCGGTGCGCTTGCTGGTGGATGGTGCACCGGTGTCCGAGACCAAGCTGCTGGTGAAGAAGGACCCGCGCAGCGAGGCCACGCCGGCCGATCTCGTGGCGCAGTACAAGATGCTCATGCAGATCCGCGACCGGACCACGGATGCCAACGACGCCGTGCGCACCGTGCGCTACGTGCGGCAACAGGCCGTATCGCGCTCGAAGGAAGTGGGTGCCGACTCGGCGCAGTACGCGCAGCTGGTGAAGACGCTCGATGCCAAGATCAGCGAGATGGAAGCGCAGATCTATCAGGTGAAGAACCAGAGCGGTCAGGACCCGCTCAACTACCCGATCAAGGTGAACAACCAGATCGCGGCGTTGGCGGGCGTAGTGGGCAGCACCGAAGCGCGTCCCACGAAGCAGTCGGTGGTCGTGTACGACACGCTGTCGAAGGAGCTCGAGGTGTATCTCGTGGAGCTCCGCAAGGCGTACAAGGAGCTGCTGCCGCCGATCGACGAGATCCTCAAGAAGCACGGCCTGCCGGCGATCGAAGTGAAGGCCGGTGATGTGCAGACCCCGCGCCGCATCGGCGCTGAGGAAGAGACGACGGGGATGTAAGCAGGTTTGTTGGCCGCTCGTGCAGTGATGACACGGCGGGTCGTTGCGGGAACCTCTGGTTCCTAGCGGCGGCCCGCCGTGTGGCGTACCAACCGCGCAATGCTCGCGATTCCGAACACCGGCCCCAGCGACAACACGGCAAACGCCCACTGCCAGCCCACCAGTTGGGCCAGGGGCGGCACGAGTTGAATCACCACGGCGGTCAACAAAAAGCCGAGCGAGGTTTGCAGCGTGAGGGCCGTGCCCACCGCATGCGGCGGCACGCTTTCGGTGACCAACACCGAGAACTGCGCGCTGTCGGCGATCACGAAGAAGCCCCACACCAGCGCGATCGGCAGCAGCAGCCAGAGCGAGCGGCCAAAGGCGAAGCCGATCAGCACGGAGCACGCACCGCTGATGGCCATTGCCCGCGTGACGAGCCACGCGCGTCCACGGCGGTCGGCCACAAGTCCGCCCCAGATGCAGCCGACGCCACCGATGGCGAGGGCGGCGAAGGCGATGGCGGATGCCACCGAGGCCCCCTGTGCGCCCGCTGTCGGGTCATGCGCTGCCATGCTGGCCGCAATGAACACCGGCAGCCACGTCCACGCCGCGTACAGTTCGAACATGTGCCCCAGATACCCGCCGGTGGAGAGGCGCCACGCCGGGGTACGCACGACATCGTGCACGAGGCGCCACGAGAATGGCCGCGCGGGAAACGGATACGGCCCTTCGCGATAGCCGAACCACACCAGCAGGGACGCGATTCCCGCGCCGATGGATGCACTCATGACGACCGGCGTGATGCCGGCGCCGGGGATCGCGTGCACGAGATACGGCATCGCTTTGCCCACGGTGAGCGCGCCCACGATGGTGCCCACCGCGAGGCCGCGACGCGCACGGAACCAAGTGGCGATCATCTTCATGGCCGGTGGATACACGCCGGCCAGCGCGAGACCCGTGACGAAGCGCCACGCCAGTGCGCCCGATAGCCCATCGGCGGTGAGCAGCATCAGGTTGGCGACGGCGCCGATCATCGCGCAACACGCGAAGAGCACGCGCGCGGGTACGATGTCGGCCACATTCAGCAGCGCCGAGATCGCGGTGCCAGCCACGAAGCCCAGCTGTACGATGGTGGTCAGCCACGCGGCTTCACTGCTGGTGAGCGACCATTGCGCGGTGTACTGCGCCGAGACGGCGCTGGCGGCAAACCACAGGGTCATCCCGAGCAACTCGCCGACCGTGAGCAGCCCCAGCATGCGCCAGCGATCCGGGTGCGAGTCGCCGACGGGAGCGGCGGCCGCGGGGGCTGGCTCAACGAGGCGGGACAAGGAGCGCGCGGACTTCATCGAGCAGACGGCGTGAGGTGAAGGGCTTTTCCAGATAGCACGTGGTGCCGCCGTCGTCGTCCCGTGTTTCGCCGCCGTCCAGGTAGCCGGAGGTGAAGAGCACCGGCACGTCGCGGCGCTCGCTGCGTAACGTCTGGACGAGTTCGTGCCCCGTGGCCCCCGGCATGATGACATCGGTGATCACGAGATCGATGCCGTGCCCGGCGCCGTCGTGCTGATGCCAGACGTCTTGCGCCTCGATGGCATCGCGCGCTTCGAACAGGACGTAGCCCGCCTTGCTGAGGACACGGTGCACGACGGCGCGGACGGCGTCGTCGTCCTCGACCAGCAGGATCCGGCCATGCCCAGTGACACGCGGCACGGCGGTGCCCGTGGGTTCCGGCGTGGCGAGCGGGCGGTCAGAGAGGGGCGGGGCAGAAATCCCGCGCTCCGGTTGCTCTGGTCGGGTGGTCATGCCGTTCCGGTAAGGGCCTCCTTGATGCGGAGTACCTTGAACTCTACGGAGCGGGCATATAAACGACCAGTCAGCCGACGGACATTCACCGTCGGCCACGCCGAGCTCAAGGGCACGGTTCGATCACGGTCCCGGCGTGGCCGAGGTGCGTGGCGAGACGCTGCAGAGTGCGCTCGGTTCCGCCGGCGTGTCCGAGCAACGCGGCGAAGAAGCGCATGACGGGGTTCTCGATGCTGCCCCGTTCGTGGAGCGCGATGACCGTGGCGGACGCGCCGGTCGTCGGTGTCGCGGCACCCACGTCCCACACCCATCCCCGGCGGACGCCGGTGTCGTCATCGACCACCTGCCACGCGATCTGTCCCGGCGTCGCCCCGTCCTCGCGCACGAGGGACAACGGGGCACCCACCCAGTTCTCGTAGCGATCGATGTCGCCGAGCAGGGCGTGCACGACCGCCGGCGCCACCGGCACCGTGAGGCGGCGGGCCACGCGATACTCGCGCGGAGAGGCCATCCCGCCGACGACGAGCGCAATCACAGCGGCCGCGATGGCGGCCATGATGACGAGAATCCAGTACATGGATCGGGCGCGGTCAGCCGACCGGCGCGGGCAGATCGAGCACCGTGCGCACACGCCGCGCCAGATCGAGCGAGGTGAACGGTTTCTGCAGGAATGTGCGCTCGTCCATCGAGATGCCGGTGCGGAGCACGGCGTCGTCGGTGTAGCCGGACACGAACAGCACGCGCAGCCCCGGTCGCATGATTTCGAGCTGCTCCGCGAGTTCGCGACCGTTGAGCCCCGGCATCACGACATCGCTCACGAGCATGTCGATGCGCCCCGGGAACGCCCGCGAGATGGCGATGGCGGCTTCGCCGTCCGCCGCCGTGAGCACGCGGTAGCCGCGCCGTTCGAGGGCCCCGGTGGCCACCACCCGCACGCTGTCCTCATCCTCCACCAGCAGGATTGTCTCCTCGCCGGTGAGCGTCCCGGGCTCCTCTTCGTCCGGCACCATCCGCGTCGGTGCATCGGACAGCAGCGGCAGGAACAGGTGGAAGGTGGTGCCCTCGCCGGGCACACTCGTCACGCGGATTTCACCACCGGCCTCATCAATCATCGAATACGCCAGGGCGAGACCGAGCCCTGTTCCTTTGCCGCGCTCTTTCGTCGAGAAAAACGGTTCGAAAATGTGCGCGCGGACGTCGTCAGTCATGCCGATGCCGTTATCGGCCACTTCGATGTCGATCCACGCCTGCTGGCCATCGAGGCTGAACACGCGCACATCGGACGAACTCACGGGCAACGTGCGGATCCGCAGCGTCCCCCCCGACGGCATCGCATCGCGCGCGTTGCCGGCGAGGTTGAGCATCACCTGTTCCAGCTGCGCCGCGTCGGCACGGATCGAGCCCAGCCCCTCGGTGAGCGTGGTCACGAGGTCGATATGCTCGCCCATGACGCGGCGCAGCAGGCGATCGAGCCCTTGAATAACGCGATTCGGATCGAGGACGGTGGGCTGTACGATCTGGCGGCGGCTGACGGCGAGAATCTGCCGGGACAGCTCGGTGCCGCGTACGGCGAGCGTGCGGATCTCCGTGAGATCATCGCGCACCGGCGCATCGGCCGGCAGCATGCTGAGCGCGAGATCACAGTAGCCCAGCATGCCGGTGAGCAGGTTGCTGAAGTCGTGGGAAATTCCGCCGGCGAAGGTGCCGATGGCCTCCATCTTCTGCGACTGCCGCAACTGCTCCTCGCTGCGGGCGAGCGCGCGCTCAGCCTCACGGCGCTTCGTGACATCGATGCCGACCGACAGCCAACTGGCGCGACCAAGCCGGCGTGAGGACGTGGTAACGACTTCCATCTCGAGGGCCCGGCCGTCGGCGGTGCGGTGCTGCCAGATGCCGGCGCTCTGCCGCGATTCCGAAAACGACCGGCGTGTGCCGCCGAAGCGGGGCACTTCGGTGGGATCGAGCAAATCGACGACCCGCAGCGACAGGAACGTGTCGCGGTCGTAGCCGTACTTCTCGAGCGCGGCCTCGTTCGCCGCCATCACCAGCAGTGTGTCCGCGTCCCACGCCCACATGGGCAGGGGATTGGAGTCGAACAGGAAGCGGTAGCGTCGTTCGCTGTCGGCGAGGGCGGCGTTGCGCCGCTCCACCGTGTCAGCCATCTGGTTGAGCGCGGTGGCGAGCGACCCGATTTCATCGCTGGAGCGGATGCGCGACCGGTGCCCCGCCACCCCCACGGCGAGCGCGTGCGCGTCGTCGATGAGGGCCTGCACGGGGCGGGCAATGGCACGCCCGAACACCCATGCCCCCGCCGTGGAGACCAGCAGCGCCCCGCCGAGGGTGACCATGCCGAGGGTGCCGCTGCTGGCGGGCGGCAGCAACAGGCTGGCCGCCAGCGGGGGGACGCCAATGAGCAGCGACGTGCCGAAGAGCCGGAGGCTGAGGCTCATTCCCCGCTGGTGCGGGAGTACGCGGTCGGTGGCGCTGTGCTGCTCGTGTGACACCTGCTCAGGCGCCCAGCGGCTCGGTTCCGGGCGGCATCGCCACGGCCATCCCCATCGCGTGATAGCCCTTGTCGACGTACACGGTGGAGCCGGTGATGCCGCTGGCCAGCGAGCTGGCCAGGAACGCCGCCGTGGTACCGACTTCGGTGGCCGTGAGCTCCTCGGGGAGCGGCGTGTTAGCGGCGCAGAACTTGACCATCTTGTCGATGATGCCGATGGCACTGGCCGCACGCGACGCGTACGGGCCGGCGCTGATGGTGTTCACGCGCAGGCCGTACTTGCGTCCGGCTTCGAAGGCGAGCACCCGCGTGTCGCTCTCGAGCGCGGCCTTGGCCGACGACATGCCGCCGCCGTAGCCCGGAATGGCCCGTTCGCTGGCCATGTAGGTGAGCGAGCACACCGAGCCGCCGGGGCGCATGAGCGGCGCGAGGCGTTGCACCATGGACACCAGCGAGAAAGCGCTGGCACTCGACGCGGCGAGATAGCCGGCCCGGCTCACCTCGAGCAGCGGCTTCTTGACTTCCGGGCCGTTGGCCAGCGAGTGGAACACGATGTCGAGGGACTGTTCCCCGAAGTCGGCTGCCATGCGCTGCGCGAGGCCGCCGATGGAGAAGTCACCGACATCCTTGTAGCGCTTGGACTCGCGCAGCTCGACCGGGGCATCCTCGAGGGCATCGAAGACGGCATCGAGCGGATAAATCTTCTCGAAGGTAAGAAGCGAGCCGTCGCTGAGGCGGCGGGAGTCGTCCATCTTCCCGCGTTCGAGCAGGTTGAGGAAGATGTTGAGCGCGGGGGGCCATGTGGCGACACACACACTGGCCCCGGCTTCCGCGAAGGCCTTGGCCACGGCGAACCCGAAGCCGCCGTCGTCTGCGACACCTGCCACGAGGGCGCGCTTGCCGGAAAGATCGATGGGTAACATGTCTGGAAGATAGTACAGGTCAGCGTGACGCGCGGGACAGTCGGTCGCGCACACCGGACCAGCGCGGCTCATCCGGTGGACGCTCGATGACGATGAGCACGGCGCCGTCGGCGTCGGCATCGTGCAGTGCGGCGTAGAGCCGCCGGGCGTACGCGGCCGGATCGTCCGGCATGGGGACCACTGACCCGGCCGGGAGCGGTAGCGTGGCCGTGCGCAGCAGCGCGCGGATCGTTCCGGTGTCCGCCCCCGTGCCCGCTCCGGTGGCCGCCCGTGCCTGGAGCGCCGCGGCGACCTCGTCCTGCTGCGTCGGATCGAAGAGCCACACGTCGCCCTGCGGTGCATAGTGGCGGTCGGCCATCCCAGGCGACCGCGGGGCCGGTCCACCGGCCTCCGGCCCCGCGCCGTGTGACACCGTGCGCACGGCGATCCGCACGGCGATGCCGGTGCCGTGCAACGCCCGTGCGAGGTCGTCGGCGGTGATCATGCCGGGGCGCAGGATGACCACATCGCTGCCGGTGCAGTCCACCACGGTGCTCTCGATGCCCACGGCGCACGGGCCGCCGTCGAGGATGCAATCGATCCGGTCACCGAGTGAGGCCTGCACGTGCCGGGCCGTGGTTGGACTGATCTGCGTAAACCGGTTGGCGCTGGGCGCCGCCACCGGAACGCCGGCGGCGCGCAGCAGGGCCAGTGCCACGGGATGATCGGGCACGCGCAGCGCGACCGCGTCGAGCCCGGCGGTGGCCACGTCGGGCACCTGCGCCGCTTTGGGGACCACCAGCGTGAGCGGACCGGGCCAGAAGGCCGCGGCGAGTCGGGCGGCCGACGCCGGCCACGAGCGCGCCAGTGCCCGTGCCGCCGCGACGTCGGGGACGTGGGCGATGACCGGGTTCCACGCCGGGCGTCCCTTGGCGGCGTAAATCGCCGCCACGGCGTCGGGATCGAGGGCGTTGGCGCCGAGTCCGTACACGGTCTCGGTGGGGAACGCCACGAGTTTGCCGTGGCGCAGCATGGTCGCGGCGAGACCGATCACCCCGGGGTCGGGGTGTCGTGGATCGACGGGGTGCAGCACAGCTGGCATGCCCGCCAATCTAACGTCGCGCCGGTGGCGGTCCGGAGGCCGCGCTCGACGGTGGCGCCCGACGGCCGCGCCGGACTACTGCCGCTGGTCGATGACGTTGCGGGCGATCCGGTCCACGAGGGCCGGCGAGATGAGCTTGAGGAGGCGTCCGATCTTGCCACGCCACGTCATCACGAGATCCCGGTCGCGGCGCGCGGTGGCGCGCAGGATCTGCCGGCAGCACTCGTCGGTCTCCATCGTCTCGCCCTTGCGCCGGACGTAGCCGCGCTCGCCGAACGGGGTGCCGTCGGGGGAGAGGGCGCGCTGGTTGATCTCGGAGAAGACGAAGCCGGGATAGACCACCGTGACCGACACACCGGTGCCGGCGAGTTCGATGCGCAGGGAATCGAAGAAGCCGGCCATGGCGTGCTTGGTGGCGGCGTACGCGGTGCGCTTCGGCACGCCGGTCAGTCCGGTCAGGCTCGAGATGGCGACGAGACGTCCCTTGCGGCGAGTGAGGTGCGGTAACGCATACGCGGTACACCACACGCTCCCCAGAAAATTCACCCGCATGAGCGTGTCGAAGATCGAGAGATCGGTGATCTCGGCGAAGCGCCCGCTGGAGCCGAGCCCGGCGTTATTCACGAGCACGTCGAGGTGGCCGTAGTGCGCGATGGTCCGCTCGACGATCGCGGCGCAGGCGGTCTCGACGCTCACGTCCCCAGGCACGACGAGCGCCTCTCCGCCCAGGGCGCGGCACTCGGCGGCCACCTGCTCCAGCCGGACAACATCACGCGCAACGAGCGCCAGCCTGGCACCGGCCGCGGCGAACTGGCGGGCGAGTTCGGCGCCGATGCCGCTGGAGGCGCCGGTGAGCAGCACCACCTGGCCCGCGAACGTTCCGCTCACGTGGCGGCCCTCACAGCTGCCCAGCGGCGTCGTTGCCGTCGAGGAGATCGTCGGTCACCGCGTCGCCCTCGAAGGGGGCGTCGAGAATGCGCAGCGCGTGCGTGGCATCGCCCACGCGGACGGCCAGACGCACCGGATATAGCAAGTGCATGGCCGGCAGCATCCCGCCGGCATCGTCGCGCAACACGACAGCTGGAATCTGGTGCGCTTCCAGCACACTGCGCGCAATCAGCGCTTCCATCTCGTTCAGATATTCCCGAATGACTTTCATCGCGGCTCCCATGCGGTCCAACATACGGCGCCGTGCGCGGTCCCGTGAGGGCGCTGTACACACCGACTAGATTGCTGGGATGTCGGCGACTTTCGGTATTTTCGTTCTGGCCGAGCTCCCCGGTGACGCGGGCGCGATGGTGCGGGACATTCAACAGCGGTTCGATCCGAAGCTGGCCCGGCTCACGCCTCCTCACGTGACGCTGGTCGGCTCCTCGGGCGTGGGCTCGATGCCCACCGACACGCCGGTGGCGCGCATTCGCGCCGCCCTCGAGCCGATTGCGGCGACCACCGCGCCGATGTCGCTCGCGCTGGGCTTGCCGCACCGCTTCATGCAGACCGACATCGTGTCGCTGCCGCTCGATCACAACGGACCGCTGCGGGCGCTGCATGAGCGCATCGCGTGCAGCGGATTGCCCTTCAAGCAGGCCCGCTTCCGCTTCACGCCGCACTGCACGCTGAGCTTCTATCCCATGCTCACGCCGGCGCGCGAGCGGGAGCTGCTGGCGGTGCGCGTGCCGGCGCCGGCCATCATCGAGCGGCTGCAGGTGTACCTCACACGCGATCCGCAGCCGTCCAAGCTGCTCTTCGAGATCGCGCTCACCGGGGCGGCCCCCACCCCGGTGGTGGTGTCTCCTACTGGCAGCGGCTTTCGGGGCGTCGCTTCTGGTACGTCGACATCGCGTGCTTGAGCCCCAGCAGCGCTGACGCTTCGAGTTCGTACTCGAGGTGGAGATCGCCGAGCTTTTCGGCGTCGTGCTGGGTGAGCTGACGCGAGGCCTTCTCGGCGATGCTGTGACGGCGCAGGTACTCGCGGGCCGCCAGCCACATCGCGCTGGCCGCCTGCCGGACGTCGGCGTCGTCGCTGATGCTGACCGTGGCGCAGGTGGTCTCGAAGTCCTTCACGCATTCCGCCAGCGCGAGATCGATGGTGTCGATCATGGCGTGTGCCGCGCCGAGCTCGGAGGCGGCCACCGCGAGCGTGTTGAGACGGGCCACCCGCTCATGCTGCCGACAGGTTTCCGCGGCCGTGCGGGCCAGGGCATCGCAGCAGTACAGCGGTCCCTGCTCGGCGGCGGTGGGATCGTCGGACATCATCGAAGGCACAACGGAACGGGAGGCAGCCATGGTGGGGCAACGGGGGCAGACGGACGGCACACCGCGCGCCGGCAGATGCCGGGCGGAACGGGCGCGTCCATGTGATCTAGCGAACCGATACGGGCCCGTGGTAGTGGGTGCCTGAAGGCCGGCTCGTGTTTGGACACAAGGCGCCGTGCACGGCACCTCGTGCGGACGGTATGATTCATCGATGACCGACTATGAGCATCTGCGCATCGAGACCACGCCGTCCGGTGTGCGCACGATTACGCTGCACCGGCCGGAGCGTCTGAACGCGGTCAATCCGCGTCTGGGTGATGAACTGCCCCACGCGATATCCGCCGCGGCGCACGACGACGCGGTGCGGGTGATCGTGATCACCGGCGCGGGGCGCGGCTTCTGCGCCGGGCTCGACCTGAGCGGGCCGATCGGGCTCGATGCCACCGACCGACACACGCGTTTGGATCCGTATCGCTGGGTGGGGCGGTGGGTCCAGACGGTGACCAGCTGCGAGAAGCCGGTGATTGCGGCGGTGAACGGCGTGGCGGCGGGGGCCGGCTTCGGTCTGGCGCTGTGCTGCGACCTGCGTCTGGTGAGCGCCGGCGCCACGTGCACGGCGGGCTACGTGCGCCGCGGCCTGTCGCCGGATGCGGGGGTGACGTGGTGGTTGCCCCGGTTGGTGGGTCACGCGCGCGCCACGGACATCGTGCTCACGGGACGCGACATCCATGCCGATGAGGCGGAGCGGATCGGGCTGGCCACCATGGTGTTTCCCGCCGATCGCTTTGCTGACGAGGTCGCGGCGTACGCGGCGCAGCTGGCGGCCGGACCGCCGGTTGCGCTGGCCCTGTCCAAGCGGCTGCTGCTGGCGAGTGCCACGGCCACACTCGACGCGCAGTTGCGCGAGGAGCTCACGCATATCAAAACGTGCTTTGCGACGGCCGATGTGCGCGAAGCGATGCAGGCCTTTGCCGAAAAGCGCGCCCCGACCTTTACGGGGCGCTGAACCGGCTCAGTGGTGCCCCGGGTTGGAGCGGAGGCTGCCGGGGAGCGCGTTGAGCAGCGGGCCGAGTTCGGTGGCGCGCTCGAGGGTGGTCACGAAGGTGAGGCCGTCCAGCGACACCACGAGCATTCCGGAAATGCCGTACGCCACGATGCAGCCGCCGTCGGCGTGGATCACGTTGCCGGAGGCATCGACGCAGTGCACGTGTCCCATGACACCGTTGCCGGTGTCGTCGAGATCGCGCACCCGGCGCAACGCCGCCCACGTGCCGACGTCATCCCACGCGCAGGCGGTGGGGAGCACGACCACCTGACGGCTGCGTTCGAGCAGGCCGCGGTCAATTGACACGGAGGTGACCATCTCGGCGAAGCGTGCCATGTCCTGCGCCGCAAGCAACGGCATCCCGTGTTGCAGTTCGTGCGTGTGCGCCGCGAGTTCGTCGAGCACGACGCGGGCGCGCCAGACGAAGATGCCGGTGTTCCAGAGTGCGCCGCGGTCGATCAGGGTGTCGGCGAGCACCGCGGTGGGCTTCTCCACGAAGTGCTCGACGCGACACGCGCCACCTTCTGCCCGCGAGACGAACAGATCGAACGGCGCGCCGGGCTGCAGGTACCCGAAGCCGGTTTCGCACCGCGTGGGGGCGGCGCCAAGGGCCACCAGCACCGGTTCGGTGGTGGCGATGGCGGCGGCGCGCCGGAGGGCTTCGCGAAACGCCTCGGGGAAGCCGACGGCCAGATCCGCGTGCAGCGCGCAGAACACGGCGTCGGGGCCGGCGCGGCGGGCCACTTCGCTGGCTCCCCACGCCAGGGCCGCCGCGGTGCCAAGCGGTCGCGGTTCGATGAGCATGTTGCTGCGCGGCACGTCGGGGATCGCCTCGTGCAGCGCGTCGGCGATGTCGGCGCTGGTGACCACGAGCACGCGGTCGGGTGGGACCAGCGGCGCGAGGCGGGCCACGGTGTCGGTGATGAGCGGCCGTTCGTTCACGAGCGCGAGCAGCTGCTTGGGGCGTCGGGGCGTGCTGAGGGGCCAGAACCGGGTGCCGATGCCGCCGGCGAACACCACGGCCCACAGTGCGGTCTGTCCGTCGCCCAGCAGCTCCGGCTCCGGTTCGTCCAGCGGACGCGGCGAGGCGGCCGACGCGATCGCCGGTTCGATCGCCGGCGGGGCGACAGCGGGAGCAGTGGCAGCAGGACCGACGGCGCGGGGTTCGGGCATCGTGGCGACGGAATAAAGAACGCCGGCATCCGCTGGATTGCGCCGTCCTCAGGTGACGTCTGGCGCATCAGCGCGGCTCCAGACAACATACCTACGCTATGCTGACCTTGCACCTCACCAACGGCGATGCGGCGGCCGCCATGCTCGCACGGTCCGGCCTGCCGGGCGACATCGTGTCGTGGCGCGACGCGCTGCACGACGGGCCGGTGCCGCCCGACGACGATGCGGTCGCGTTCCATCACGCACGCGCGGCGTTTCTGGCCGCGCGCGGGTGGAGCGACGAGCACGCCATCCGCGAGGACCTCGCGCAGCGCGATGCGCGGCTGGACGATGTGCAGGGCAGCGACGAGGTGGTGCTGTGGTTCGAGCCCGATCTGTACGATCAGCTGCAGCTCATCCAGATTCTGGCGCGCCTCCGGCGTCGTGCCTCCGCGCAGCGTCCACGGATCACGATTGCGCCGGCCGACTGCTACCTCGGCCCGATGCTGCCGGAGAAATTCCTCCCGCTCTTTGCGGCGCGACGGACGGTGCAGTTGAGTGACCTCGATCACGGTGCCGCCGCGTGGGCGGCCTTCACGGCGGAGACGCCCGACGATCTGCCCGCGGTGATGCAGCAGCTGGATCGCGACATCACGGCGCGCACCTACGCGGCCGACGAAGCCGTGCGTCTGCCGCACCTCACGGCGGCGCTGCGCCGCCAGCTGGAGGAGTATCCGGATGGCGATGCCGGCCTGTCGCGCAGCGAACGGCAGCTGTGCGAAGCGCTGCAACCGGGAGCGATCACGCTGGCCAAACTGTTCGCGGCGCATCAGCGCACGGAGTCGTGGATCTGGCTGGGTGATACGACCTTCGCGTGGTACGCCGAACGGCTCAGCGACTGCGCGCATCCCATCGTGGTGCACACCAACGGCTCGCGCGTGATCGCGCCGCGTCCCGGTGCCGACGCCCGCGACTTCTGGGAGCGCAGCGTCATGCTCACGCCGTTCGGGCAGGACGTGGTGCGCGCGCGGGCCGATGCGGTGCAGGCCAACGGCATCGACCGCTGGATCGGCGGCACGCGGTGCACCACGGCCAGGCACTGGCGGTGGGATGCGCGCGTGCAGCGCACCGTCCCGAGCCCGACCACCGGATGACCTTCCCCGACGAGCGGGATGACGCCGCGCTGCTGGCGATGCTCGAGGACGACATGACACTCGATGCCGCCGCGCCCATTCTGGCGCTGGCGGCGTCGTACTTTGCCGAGACGCGTGCAGGCGAGGGGCCCGTGTCCACATGGCACAGCGCGCAGGTGATTGCCGACCGTCTGGACGGCCCCATGCCGCGCGCGTCGCGTCCGCTCGCCGACGTGGCGCGCCGTCTCTCGCGCTTGCTGCTGGACGATGTGAACCGGCTGGCCCACCCGATGTACATCGGGCACCAGGTGTCGGCGCCGCTGCCGGCGGCGGTGTGGACGGAGTCGCTGATCAGCGCGCTCAATCAGTCGCAGGCCGTGCGCGAGATGTCGCCGTCGTTCACGCCACTCGAGCATCAGGTGATCGCGTGGATGACCGATCTGGTGGGGTGGGACGAGCACGCCGGCGGCACGATGACTTCGGGCGGCACGGAGGCGACGTTCACGGCGCTGCTGGCGGCGCGCAGCCGCGCCGTGCCCGACGTGTGGACGAACGGACTGGGCGCCACGCCGCCGGTGATCGTGTGCGGCGAGCACGCGCACTACGCCGTGTCGCGCGCGGCGGGGGAGATGGGGTTGGGGCTCTCGCGCGTGCACGTGGTGCCGTCGCGCGCGCTGCGCATGGATCCCGAGGCGTTGCGCGACCGGCTGACGTGGCTGCAGGCCGAGGGGACGCGCGTGATGGCGGTCGTGGCCACGGCCGGCTGCACCGCCACGGGGAGTTTCGACGATCTCGAGGCTGTAGCCGATCTGTGCGACGCCTTTGCCGACGATCACGGGCCGCTCTGGATGCACGTGGATGCGGCGCACGGCGGGACGGCGCTGCTGTCGTCGCGGCACGCGCACCACGTGCAGGGGCTGGTGCGCGCGCGGTCGATTGCGTGGGATCCGCACAAGACGCTGCTGCTGCCGCTGTCGGCGGGGATGGTGCTGATGCGTCGGCAGGAGGATCTCACGCTCGCGTTCACGCAGGCGGCGCCGTACCTGTTCGGTGCCGGGACGCAGGCCCAGATCTGGGATCTCGGTCCGCGCTCGTTCCAGTGCTCGCGCCGCGCCGACGTGCTCAAACTCTGGGTCGCGCTGGAGCGCTACGGCGCCGACCAGCTCGCGCAGCTGTACGAGCGGTTGTGCTACATGGCGCACACGTTGCACGATATGCTCGCGGCCCGTGATGATTTCATGCCGCTGCACGAGCCCATGTCGAACATTCTGTGTTTCGCCTGGACGCCGTCGGGTGTCCACGGCGCCGATCGCGACGAGCTCACCGACGCCCTACGCGAGCGCTATAACCGCTCGGGGCGCGGCTGGATCACGGCCACCACACTCGAAGGACGGCGGGTATTGCGGGTGACCGTGATGAATCCGCGCACCGATGTGTCGCATCTGGCCGCCCTGTTGGACGGGTTGACGGCGGAAGCGGCGCTGGTGCTCCGGGCGCGCTGACCGCGACGTCAGCGCGCCGCTGAGCGGCGTCGGCGAGGGTCGGTGGTCCGCTCCAGCGCGCCCAAGGCCTGCATCAGGATGCCGGCCAGCAGGAAATACAGCACGGCAACCATGATGAGCGGGAAGAACGCGTCGAAGGTGCGGCTGCGGATGATGTCGCTGGCTTTCGTGAGGTCCTGCACCGCGATGTAGCCCACGATGGAGGTCATCTTGACCATCGAGATGCACTCGCCCTTGTACACGGGGAGGATGCGCTGGATCATCTGCGGCATGATGACGAAGCGGAACGTCTGCACGCGGGTGAATCCCATCGCGGTGCCGGCCTCGGACTGCCCGGCGTCGATCCCCTCGATCCCCGACCGGAAGATCTCGGCCACATACGCGGCGAAGTTCATGCCGAAGGCGATCACGGCGACGATGACCGGATTGATGTTCACCGAGCCGAAGACGACGTAGAACATGAGCATGAGCAGCACGACCACCGGGGTGCCGCGCAGCACGGCGATGAACGCCTGCGCCGGCAGCCGCAACAGCCCGCGTGACGACAGGCGCATGAAGCAGATGAGCGCCCCGAGCACGGTGCCGAAGAGGGCGGAGAGCACGGCGATCAGCGTGGTCGTGGTGAGGCCGTCCCAGATGAGCAGGTAGCGCTTCTCCTGCATGATGTTGCTCTGGAAGCTGGACACCACGCCATCGATCCACGACGCGCGGGCGGTCGCCGGTGCGGCATCCGTGACCGGCGCGACCGTGTTCACCTTGTTGGTGAAGGCCACATTGGCCTGCGCAAAGTACGGCTCGGAGAAATCGATGCTCTTCTTGCGTTCGTCGGTGATGTACATGTCGGCGATGATGACGTCGACCTTGCCGCTGATCAGCGCGGCGATCAGCCCGCCGAACTCCTGATCGGCGAAGCGGACTTCCTTGCCGAGCGACGCGCCGAAGCGCCGTGCGAGCTCGATGTCGAAGCCGGCATGTTCGCCATTCTGCACGGCCGCAAACGGAAATCCACCGCTCGACAGTCCCACCACCAGCACGCCGTTCGTGGGCGTGGCAGGCAGCGTGGGCATGGTCCGGTTGTGGGTCTTCATCCAGCGGGTGACCATGTCGTCGTAGACGCCGTTGCCACGGATCTGCGTGAGGAACGCGTTGAAGGCACTCCGCAGCTCGGTGCGCGATTTGGCGAAGCCGGCGCCGACCGGCGACGAGAACAGCGGCTCGCCGAAGGGCACGAGCGCGGTGTTGACCAGCATCAGTTCGGCCAGCGTTTCAACGTCGCTGAGTCCCGCGTCCACCTTGCCCGCGGTCACGGCCAGCGTCACGTCCTGATACGTGGGGAACTGCACCACGGTGGCGCGCGGATAGGTCTTCGTGGCGTAGCGGTCGTACACGGTGCCCAGCTGCACGCCGATGCGCTTCCCGTCGAGATCGTCGGTGGAGCGGAACATCGCGCCCGTGGTGGCGGGAGCGCCGGGTGCCGACGCGGAGGCGGGCGCGATGTTGGCCGTGCGCGCGTAGGCGCGGCCGTTGGTCTCGAAGTACGGATCAGAAAACGCGATCCGCTCTTTCCGCTCCTCGGTGATGAACATGGAGGCGACGATCATGTCGATCTTGCCGCTCGCGTTGGCGGCGATCAGTCCCCCGAAGGGCATCTGGACCAGCGTGATGCTCTTGCCCTGAGACGCGGCGAACCGCTGCAGCATCTCGGCGTCGAACCCCACGTACACGCCGTTCTGAATGCCGCCGAAGGGCAATCCGCCGCCGGCGACGCCCACGGTGATCGTGCCCGAGGCGGGCGGCGCCGTGATGACGGGCATGGTCGTCTCGTGCCGGACCACCCAGCGATCCACCATGTCCGCGTAGACGCCATTGGCCCGGATGTCGCGCAGGAAGCCGTTGAAGGCGGCGAGCAGCGCGGTGTTGTCCTTGCGAAAGCCGGCCCCGAGCGGGAGCCGGAGGATCGGCTCGCCGAGCATGGCGAGTTCCCCGCTGGTGCCGAACATCTCGAGGAGGCCTTCCTCGTCGGTGAGGGCGGCATCCACCTTGTCCGCGAGGACGGCTTGCTGGAGGTCCGTGCCGGCATCGAAGGTGAGGACGGTGGCCGCGGGGTAAGTCTTGGTCGCGAACTTGTCGTACACGGAGCCGAGGACGACGCCGAGTCGCTTGCCGTTCAGATCGGCTGTCGATGACATCCGCGTGGTCGACGTCGTGGTCGTGGTCGCCGTCGCGCCAACGGGGGCGGTCGCGTCCGCTGCTGGCTCGGCCGGTCCGCAGGCGGTGCTCAGCAGGAGTGGAGCGAGCAACGCCAGCGCCTGGCGGAGAGGGATGATCATCAGCGGGTCTCGGCGTCGAGATGGAGGGCGCGTCCGTGGTGGAGGCGCGCGGCGTGAAGTATGGTCCGGCCCGGACGGGTTCGCCATGCGGGAACGGTCGCGGCTCGACGGTCGCGGCTCGACGGGCACGGCTATACTGGGTGGCAGTGGCCGCACGGCGATCGTGTGTGTCGCCCCGGTCACCGCCTACCTCCTGACGCCATGCAGATCGCTACCCACCGCACCGACGCGACGCTGACGCTCGCGTTGTCCGGCCGTCTCGACGGCGTCACCGCTGCGGTGTTCACCGAGGCGCTCGAGCGGGCGATGCAGGAGGAGTGGGTGCAGGAGCTCGTGCTTGACCTTGACGCCTGCGGGTATGTGTCCAGTGCCGGACTGCGGGAGGTGTTGCGGGCGCAAAAGCTGCTGGCCGCGCGGCAGGGGCGTATGGAGGTCACGAACGTGAGCCGTGACGTGCAGCACGTGTTCGAGCTTACGGGGCTCTCAAGCCTGTTGCACATCCGCCCCAAGGTGCGCGAGATCAGCATCGACGGACTCGATTTCATGTCGGCCGGTGTGTTCGGCGAGTGCTACCGGCTTGATGACGAGACGATCGTGAAGCTGTATCACGAGGGTGTCGCCCCGGAGATCGCCGCGCAGGAGAAAGCGTTCGCGAAGGCCGCGTTCGTGCTGGGGGTGCCGACGGCCATCTCGTACGATGTCGTCTCGTGCGGCACGCGCACGGGCATCGTGTACGAGATGCTCGATGCGCAGCTGTTCAGCGCCGTGATCCGGAACGAGCCCGAGCACCTCGACCGGCACGCGGCGACGCTGGCGCGGGTGGCGCAGACCATCCACGCGACGCCGGCGGATCCGGCGGTGTTCCCCGACCTCAAGGCGCGCTTCCGGGGCTACATCGACCAGATGGATTTCTTTCTGCCGCCCGCGGATATCGCGTTGCTGCACGAGCAGCTCGCGAGCATGCCGGAGGCGGACACGTGCGTGCACTTCGACATCCATTCCAGCAACATCATGATCCGCGACGGCGAGCCGGTCATCATCGACATGGGTGACTTCTCGCGCGGCAGCTACCTGTTCGATGTCGGTCTGCTGTGCACCATTTATGGGGTGCCCGAGCTGGGGATCAGCGAACTGGCCACGAAGATCCCCAACGCCATGGGACTGGAGCTGTGGGACCGCTTCGTGGTGCACTACTTCGCGGACAAGACGCCGGAGGAGTATGCGTATTTCGTGCAGCACCGCGATTTCCTGGCGTCGCTGCGGCTGATCTACACGATCACGTTTCTGCCCAAGATGCGGGAGGCGTGTGTGCAGATGATCCGCGACACGCTGATGCCGCGCATCCGCGCGGCGGCGCCTACTGCGCTTTCTTGATCGCCGCGTCGAGGTTCTGCGTGCCGCCGACGCCGGTGTATACCACCATTCCCGCGCGGTTGACGACGACGACGTAGCTGGTGGCTGGCACGTCGTACGCGCCGCTCACGGTCCCCGAACGGTCGTAGAGGAGCTCGCCGCCGAGCTTGTTGGCCTTCTGCCACGCCTTCACGCGTTCGACGGACTGGTTCACCGACACGGCGACCGTCACGAACTTCACCTGCGCGCCGTGTTTGGCCATAGCGGCGCGCATGGCGGGTTCGAGCTGCTTGCAGTTGCCGCACCAGGTGGCCCAGAACTCCATGACGACCGGCGATTTGCCGAGGTAGGCGGAGAGATCGACCGTCTTGCCGTCGAGGGTCTCGAGGGGGCCGCCGGGTGCCCGGTCGCCGACGGGGATGCCGAGGTCCTGGGCCATCGCGGGCGTGGCGATGGCCAGGGTGGCGGCGGCGAGGACGGTGCGGAGGGCGCGGAGCATGGGGGTGTCGAGTTGTGAGTAAGAGTTGGGAGTAGTGAGTTTGGGTGACTCGTGACTCGTCACTTTCACTCAGCACGCACAACGCACGGTGTGTCGGCTAGAAAAACACCTGCCCCATCTTCACTAGATAGTACTCCGCCATGCCGAGCATGACGAAGGCGAAGACCTTTTTCACCGTGAGCATCCAGGCGCCGGCGCGCGGGAGGCGGGCGAGTGAGCCCGCCGAGAGGCCGACGACGACCAACAGCGTGCACATGCCCAGCGAGAAGGTGAAGAGGTAGAGAAAGCCGAGCAGGGCGGAGCCGGTGGTGGAGACCCAGGTGAGGACGGCGGCCATGACTGGGGCGGAGCAGGGGGCGGCGACGAGTCCGGAGGCGGCACCCATGACGAAGGCGCCGGCCACGCGGCCGCCGGTGCCGGCGTTGGCGGCGCGCTGCATGAGGGCGGCGGGGACGCGCACGGGGAGCACGTCGAGCATGGCGAGCGCGGCCACGAGGAGCAGGTTGGCCATCGTGAAGTACGCCCACGGGTTGGCGGACACCGTGCCGAACATGGTGCCGGTGAGCCCGGCGAGCAGGCCCAGTCCGGCGTACACGGAGGCGAGGCCAAACACGTACGTGAGCGAAAGGCCGAGCGGACGCCACTTTGACGCGATGGTGGCGCCAGACTGCTCCGATGATGACTGCCCTCCGACGATCGCGGCCGTGATCGGGATCATCGGGTACACGCACGGCGTGAGCGACGTCAGCACCCCGGCCGCGAAGAGCAGCGGGAGCGCGGCGGCGGGGCTGCCGGAGAGTTGCGCGGTGACGTCGGCGATCTGGAGGAGGAGGGCAGGCATGTAGGGAAAGATACGGCCGAAGGGCAGGGCGCGTTCCATCAAACCGCCCACAGCCGATGGCCCACGGCTCACGGCCGAGCGCCCGCAGCGCTACAGCTGCTCGGGGGGCTCTCGGCTCCCAATGCTGGAGGCTTGGGGCTTTCGGCTCTGGGCCATCGGCCGTGGGCCATCGGCCGTGGGTGGAATGCCCACGGCCCACGGCTCACGGCCCACGGCCGAGCGCCCACAGCCCCACAGCCCAAAGCACCTCGGGAGCCGACAGCCCACAGCGCCCTCCACTCCCCCCCTCGGCCGTGAGCGTACTCTGCTCGGGAGGCTCTCGGCTCCCAATGCTGGAGGCTTGGGGCTTTCGGCTCTC
>JARIEV010000040.1 GCA_031127225.1 Gemmatimonadota bacterium
CCGCCTGCGCCGCGAGCACCTTGCGGGCCTGCTCGGTTTCGGATTTCTGGCGTTCGAGCCGATCGTTCTTCTGACTCAGCTCGGTGTTGGCAAGTTCGATCTCCTGCTGCTGCGACTTGAGCTTCTGCTCGGAGATGCGCAGCTGCGCCGCCTGCTCCTCGAGCTCCGCGTTGGTGTTGCGCAGCGTCTCCTGCTGCGCCTCGAGTTCGGCGGCGAGTTGCTGCGCCTGCTGCAGCGCCGCCGCCACGCGCTCGCGCGCCACCCCGGCCTCAAGCGCGACGGCCACACTGGGAGCCGCTTGCCGCAGATACTCCAGCGCGCTGTCGGAGAACGGCGCAAACGAGGCCAGTTCCAGCATCCCCGTGACCCGCCCTTCCAGCAACAGCGGCGTCACGCACAGGGTGCGCGGCGAGGCCTCGCCCAACCCGGACGACACACGGATGTAGTCGTCGGGAATGTCGGTGAGCAGCACTTGCTTGCGCTCGAGCGCGGCCTGCCCCACCAGCCCTTCACCGAAGGCGATGCGGCTGGAGAGCGCCTTTCGTCGCGTGTACGCATGGCTCGCGAGCAGGGTCAGCGTGTTGCCGGCGTCTCCCTGATCCACCACGAAGAACGCCCCGACCTGCGCGCCGGTGTAGGTGGCCATCTCGGTGATGATGCGACGGCTGAGCTCGGTAGCGCTGATCTGACCTTGAAACTGCTCGTTCAGCCGCGCGATCCCGGCGACGACCCAGTCTTTCGCATCCCGCTCGCGCTCGATGCGACGCGCCTCGGTGACATCCCGCAAACTGACGAGAACGCCAGCCATGGTGCCATCCACATCCTGATACACGGTGCCCGTGAACATGACATCGATCACGGCGCCGTTCCGCTGCCGGATCACCAGCCCCGGGACCACCACGGACCGCACGGCGAGGGTGCGGTCGAGCGCCAGCCGGGCACTGTCCGGATCTTGGAACAACGCGGCGAAGTCCATGCCAACCAATCGTTCGCGCGGCAACCCAAACTGCGCCTGCGCGGCCGCGTTCGCATCGGTGACGCGGCGGTCGCCGTCGATCGCGAGGAGGCCGTCGGACGACGCTTCAAGCAGGCTGCGGTGGTAATCGGCCCGTCGGGTGGCCTCCCGTTCGGCGCGACGCCCATCACCGACATCACGCAGGAGGACGAGAAACTGCGGTGACGCCCCATCCACCGCCTCGACGAGCGCCACGTGCATCGCGACCGAGCGTATCCCCTTCGTGGGGTGCGCGAGCGTGAGGGGCACGTCGCGCATCGCGCCGCGGGCCCGTGTTTTTTCGAGCACCGTGGCGGCAGCGTCGGGATCCCCGCAACGCGCCACGAACGACGAGCCGGGCAGATCAAGGCGCCCCACGCCAAGCAGCCAGGCCGCGGGCTCATTGGCCTGCACAATCTGCCCGTCGTGGCCAAGCACCATGACAGGCTCGGGGAGCCGCATCAGGAGCGCCCCCGGGTCAGGGGAGGGACCGCGCAACGCCGAAACCAGTTGCTTCACGACCGACATGGTGCCCCTCACGGCAAGGTGGACAACGGCAGCGAGCGCGGGGGGCAAACCCGGCTGTGGTGGATGCGACGCGGCGAATATATGTTTTTCATCATGATCCACAATGACCACGCCGCGGCGGTGCGCCGTCGCAACCACGTTGTGACCGCGGGGGTGGACAGCGCCCCCACCATTGTGCTCGCCCACGGGTTCGGCTGCGACCAGACCATGTGGCGCTTCATCGCGCCGGAACTCGCCCGCGACCACCGCGTGGTGACCTTCGACTACGTCGGCGCGGGGCAGTCGGATCGTGCCGCGTACGACGCCGACCGATACGCGTCGCTGCGCGGCTACGCGCGCGACGTGCTCGATGTGATCGAGACCACGGGCGACGCGCCGGTGGTCCTCGTGGGCCATTCGGTCAGCTCCATGGTGGGCGTACTGGCGTCGATCAGCGATCCGGCGCGCATCCGGGCGCTGGTGCTCATCGGCCCGTCCCCGCGGTACATCGATGACGACCCCTACGTGGGCGGATTCTCGGCGGCGGACATCGACGGGTTGCTGGGGCTGATGGACCGCAACTTCATGGGTTGGGCCAACCTCCTCGCGCCAACCGTGGCACGCGCGGAAGATCATCCCGAGGTGGCCGCCGAACTGGAGGCCAGCTTCTGCTCCACCGACCCGGTGATGCTGCGTCAGTTCGCCGATGTCACCTTTCGCGGCGACAACCGCGCCGACCTGCCGCGGGTCAGCGTGCCCACGCTGGTGCTGCAGTGCTCCTCCGATGCGATCGCGAGCGAACGGGTGGGGCGCTACTGCGCCGAGCACATTCCCGGCGCACGCTTTCACCAGTTGCAGGCCACCGGGCACTGTCCGCACCTGAGTGACCCCGAGGAAACCGTACGCGCCATCCGCGATTTCCTCGCCACACTTGCATGACCGGCGCGGGGGGCGGACTGGACAGCGCCCCCGGTGGGCACCTACGGATCGATGCGCGCGGGTTGGTGCTCGCGTGCAACCACTACGTGCTGGCGCTGGTGGGGCGCACGGCCGACGAGGTGGTGGGCGGCTCCATTGACCGGCTATTTGGGACCCCCAGCCGGATCTTTTTCTACACGCACGTCATGCCGACGCTCGACGCGTCGCTGACCATCAGCGAAGTGCAGCTGGACCTGCGCACGGCCGACGGACGCGACGTGCCGGTGCTGTTCAACGCGGCGCGCGCCGCCGCGGGGGCCGACATCGAGATGGTGGTGCTGGCGTTCCGCAACCGGATCGCGTTCGAGACCGAACTGCTGCTGGCCAAGCGGGCCGCCGAGTCGGCGGTGCTCGAGAAGGAACGGGCCATCGCGGAAATCGTGCGGCTGCGCACGTTTGAAAGTCTGTCCACGCTCGCCGGCGGGGTGGCGCACGACTTCAACAATGCGCTCTGCGCCATCAGCGGCAATGCGCAGTTGATGCAGTGGACCATGCCGGTAAACGATCCCATGCGGCCGTTACTCGACGCCATCGACCGCGCCGCGCACGATGCGACCGAGCTGTCGCAGCTCATGCTGGCGTACGCCGGCGGCGCCCACCTGCACCTTGAACCGCTCGCCGTGGACGACCTGCTCACCGAGAGCCACGCGTCGCTCACGGCGGCGATGCCGGCGGGCGTCACAGTGGCGTGGCCCGCCGCGGCCAGCGGCGCGCGTGTGCGCGGTGACCGGTCACGGCTGCGCCGCCTGCTGCAGAGTGTGGTCACCAATGCGGCCGAATCGCTGCGCCCGTCGGCGGCGCCGATCGGTATTCACACCGGGGCGCGGGAGTTCGCGGCCGACGAACTGCGCACGTTCCGCGGCTACGCCCCGCTACCCGCAGGCCCGTACGTGACCCTTGATGTGATCGACGAGGGGTATGGCATGGACGCCATGACACGCGAGCGGCTGTTCGAGCCGTTCTTCTCCACCAAAGGTATGGGGCGCGGACTCGGGCTCGCCTCAGCACTGGGGATTGTGCGGGCGCATGCGGGGGGGATCCGCGTGGCGAGCGCCCCGGGAGTCGGCACCACCGTGTCGGTGGTCTTGCCACGGGTGCTCGACGCCGCCGCCTGAGGGAGGGCGAGCCTCAGCGCGCGGCGCAGGAGGCCAGCACAGCGAGCGCGTTCCCGACCTGACGTTCGCCGGTGGGATCGGACGGCTTGCTGCGCACCCGTAGCGCCCCGCTGTCCCGGTCGCGCACGATCATGGCCGACGAGCCACCGCCGTCCAGATTGACCGCGCGCTGCGCCCCCAGGGCTTGCAGCAGCTCCGCCGTCTGGCGCAGCGTCATCCCCACGCTGTAGCGCGCCTGGCGGCCATCGATGACGGCCAGCAGCAACCGCTGTGACGAGCCCACGGTGGCGATGCCGGCCGCGGTCCGCGGGTTGAGGCCACGGAATCCTGCATTCCCCTCGCGGTCGACGTCGGTGTGGACCATGCTGTCCACCAGCAGCACGCCGCGCCCGCCGACGGTTTCGCGAGGCCACGACGGCGTGAGGCGCCGCTGCACCGTGGCCGTGTCCCCCGGCACCACCCGCGCGCGCATGGCCGGCGGGACCACGAGCAGGAGCGTGTCGCCGTAGGCCAGCGTGTCACCAGCCCGCGCGGCGCGCACCACGTAGCGACCAGCACTGCTGTCCTGCCGCACCGGCACGATCGGCTCCAGCCGCACCGCGCGGCGGCGCACCAACGTGTCGAGAGGGACGGCCCACCGCGCGTCCACGAGGCCGGCGCGATTGGGCGCCGGGCGATTCCAGTTCACGAGATCGAGCGTGCCGTGCGCCGACACGACGGCGCCGCGCACACGGACGGAATCGATGAACAGCCCGCGCGCGGCGTCATAGCCCAGCAACACATTCGGACCAGGGCCGGCGATGACGGTGCCGCGTTCGATGTGCGCGTTGGTGGGCACGCCGGGCGGCGCGAACAGAAAGAAATCGGCGTTGACGGCGGCGACGGCCTGCGCGGCGGCCGGCAACCGCGAGAGCAGCACACTGGTGGTGTGGCGCCCCACCGCGGTGGGGGAGCCCTTCACCGCCTGTAGCTGCACGCACGCCGCCATGTCCACATCGAGCACCCACGCGCGCCACGGTGCGCGCACGTTCACCAACCGATGCAACAACACGCCCTTGGCGACTTCCTCCGTCTCGACGGTGTCGGCCACGGTGGGTGCGAGCACCAGCGGCGACGGCGACACCCGCCACGCAGCGCGTGACGAGACGCGGGGATGGCAGGCGGTGAGCGTCGGCAGCGCGGCGAGCAGCGCCCAGGCAGCAAGTCGGATACGCATGCACAGAATATGCGTGTCGACCCACGGCATGGCGCGGTTATCTTTCCGATTATGTCCCGCGAAACGACCTGGCTGGCGCGCACGCACGCGCGACTCGAGCGGTGGGCCAACGCGGGCTGGTCGAACAGCGTGGTGTTCGGATGGGGGCTACTGCAGGGGGGCATCGTCCCCGGCCTCGCCGACGTGTTCTTCGTGCCGCTGGCACTCGCGCGTCCAGTGCATGCCTATCGCTACGCACTCCTGGCCACGGCCGGCACACTCACCGGCAGCGTGATGCTCTACGGCGCCGGCGCCCAGGCGCTGCAGTGGCTGGAGGGGCCGGTCTCGCGTCTGCTCAGCCTTACGCCGTCGTCGCTTGATGCATACCGCGTCACGCTGAGCGATTACGGTGGCTGGGCCATCTTCGCGAGCACGATGTCCCCGCTGTCCACCAAGCTCACCAGCATCGCGTCCGGCGCCGCCGGGGTCCCGTTCCTGCAGTTCCTGCTCGCCCTCACGGCCGGACGCCTCGCCCGCACGCTGGGGCTCGCGTGGCTGGTGCGCCACGGCGGCGCCGATGCCCTGGCGCGATTCACCCGCTATGCACCGGTCCCGGTGTCCGGACACGGGCCATCGTCCTCCCCCTCGTCCACCGAATCGTCATGAGTGAGCGGTCCGCACCGCCGACCGACGCCGAGCTGCAGGGGACGCTCGCGTTCCTGCGCGCCGCCGAGTCGATGAAGTACCTCACGCGCACGGCGTGGACGTCGGACGGCGGCCAGGAGACGGTGGCCGCGCACACGTGGCGCCTGTGCCTGATGGCGATGGTGTTCGCTCCGCACTTCCCCGGCATCGACGCGGGCAAACTGCTGCGCATCTGCCTGGTACACGATCTGGGTGAAGCGATCAGCGGCGACATCTCGGCGGCGCTGCAGGCCACGATGCCGCACAAGGCGGCGCAGGAGCGCGCCGATCTGGTGCAGCTGGTGCAGCCGTTACCGGACGCCGTGCGGGCCGACCTGGTGGCGCTGTGGGACGAGTACGACGCCGCCGCCACCCCCGAGGCCAAGCTGGCCAAGGGACTCGACAAGCTGGAGACGATTCTGCAACACAATCAGGGCGCCACACCGGCGGGCTTCGATTTTCTGTTCAATCTCGAATACGGCGCCGCCTACACGCGCGATCACCCGGTGCTGTTGGCGCTCCGCGCCGTGCTGGACGACGAGACACAGGCCCGGGCACGCGAACACGCATCCGAGCACGATCGCGAGCCGCAGACGTGAGCGTTCCGGGGTTTGCGTTCCGCGCCTCGCACGATCGCGAGGGCGCACGACTGGGGTGGTTTACCACCCCGCACGGCGTGGTGGAAACGCCGGAGTTCATGCCGGTGGGCACCCGCGCCGCCGTGCGCGGCATCGACATGCGCGAGATGCGCGCGATGGGCACGCAGATGCTGCTCGCGAACGCGTATCACCTGTACCTGAACCCCGGCGACCAGATGGTGCGCGCGCTGGGCGGGCTGCACGCGTTCTCGCGCTTCAGTGGGCCGATGCTCACCGATTCCGGCGGCTATCAGGTGTTCTCGCTGGCCAAGTTCCGGCAGGTGCGCGAGGAAGGGGTGACGTTCAAGAGTATCGCCGACGGATCACGACACCACTACACGCCGGAGCGCGTGATGCAGATCGAGCGCAACCTGGGCGCCGATGTGATCATGCAACTCGACGAGCTGATCGAAGGCGGCGCAGAAGTGACGGCGTCGCGCGCGGCGATGGAGCGCAGTCTGCGGTGGCTGGAGCGCTGCCGGATTGAGTTCGACCGCATCGGCCGCGAGGGACGCGAACCCGCCACGCCGTTTGTCGTCCCACCCGGCGCGCCCCCGATGGACTCGATCGACGTGGAGCGCGATCTCGCCGCCCCGCCGCAGGCGCTGTTCCCGATCGTGCAGGGCGGCACGAGCGATGCGCTGCGCACCGCCTCCATTCAGGGCATCCTGCAGACGGGCGACTGGGCCGGCATCGCGATGGGTGGCCTGTCGGTGGGCGAAGCGAAGCCGCTGATGTACGCCACCTTCGACACGTGCGCACCGCTGCTGCCGCGCGACAAGCCGCGCTATCTGATGGGCGTGGGCTTCCCCGACGATCTGGTCGAAGCGGTGCGGCGCGGGATGGACCTGTTCGACTGTGTGGCCCCCACGAAGATGGGGCGCCACGGCACGGTGTTCACGGAAGACGGCAAACTGTCGATCCGCAAAAGCAGCCACCGCACCGACCGGCGCCCGCTCACCGACAGCTGCCCCTGCCCCGCCTGCACGGACTACGACCGCGCGTACCTGCGGCATCTGCACGCCAACGAGGAACCGCTAGGCCAACGCCTGCTGTCGCTGCACAACCTGACGTTCCTGCTGCAACTCATGGCGCAGATCCGAACGGCGATCCGCGAGGAGCGCTTCGAGGGATGGGCGACGGAGTGGCTGGGGAGATACAGGGGGCGGTAGGGGGGGGCTTGGGGCGGTGGGATTTTATGGCGTTGGGATTTAACGGCGTTAGGATTTTTACGGCGTTAGGATTTAACGGAGTTAGAACTTAACGGCGTTAGCAGAGGAGCGTCAGGATCAACGGCGTGGGGCCTGACGCGTTTTCCTTCTGACGCCGTTTGGCTCCTGACGCGTTTTCCTTCTGACGCCGTTTGGCTCCTGACGCGTTTTCCTTCTGACGCCGTTTGGCTCCTGACGTGTTTTCCTTCTGACGCCGTTCGGCTCCTGACGCCGTTCACCTCCCAACGTCCCCTCCCCATGCGCCGCCTCCTCTTCCCCCTCCTCTTGCTGGCCGCGGTGCGGCTCGGCGCGCAGTCTCCCGTGCGCACCGCCGACCCCGCGGTGCGCGGTGTGCCGCTCAGTGCGTTTCCGCGGTTCGTGAAGCTGAGCGACAAAGTCTACGGCTACGAGGAGATCCGTCAGCCGGGGTTCACCACCGTCAGCCTCATCGTGATCGGGCGGAACGGCGTGCTCGTGGCCGACGGACAGGGGAGCGTGCAGGCCACGCAGACCATGCTCGATCGCAACAAGACGCTCACGCCGCTGCCGGTGAAGTGGTACGTGGTGGGCTCCGACCATGGGGATCATACCGCGGGCAACAGTGCGCTGCCGAAGGACATCCAGTTCGTGGTGCACGCCAACTCGCTCGCGCAACTCAAAAAGGATTCGGCGGCGGCGGTGGCGGCGAATCGGCCGGCGGTGGTCATGCCGAAGACCGCCATGACCAGCGACACCGAGACCCTCGATCTGGGGGGCATCAGCGTGCGGGTGCGCTTTCTCGGACGTGCGCACACTGGTGGCGATCTCATGCTGGAAGTGCCGTCGGAGAAGCTGCTGTTCATGAGTGAGGCGTATCTCAACCGCGTGTTCCCCGCCATGCGGTCGGCCTACGGCGCCGAGTGGGTGCGCACGATCGACCGCGCGCTCGGGCTCACGGAGGTGGAGCGGTTCATTCCGGGACACGGCTTCATCGAAGACGCGGCGGTGTCCCGTGAGGAGCTGGTGACCTTCCGTGAATCGCTGGTGGCCGTGATGGCCGAAGTGAAGCGGCTCAAGGCGGCGGGGCTCACCGTCGAGCAGGCGATTGCGCAGGTGAACTGGGGGCCGTACGCGCAGTGGTTTCTGGCGGAACAGCAAAGCCCCATCGCGATCCGTCGCTTGTGGACGGAGCTCGATGGGGCGTCGAAGTAACGTCGGCTCCGATCAGCGCACCGCGACGGGCTCCTTCCGCAGGACACGACCGATCAGGCCGGCAAAGCCGCCGGCCTGCAGCGCTGGCAGCGCCAGCGTGGCCACCAGCACCGCCCATCCCGGTAACGAGAAGTTGCGGCCAATCGTGGCCGCGAACTCCGTGAGGGCGACGCCGCGTTCGGCGGCGGCGAGCAACAACACCGCCGCGGCGCACGCAGCGGAGAACGCGCCGGCGCGCATCGCGCCCCCCTCGCGGAACAGCACGCCTGTGATCGCGCCGGCCACGGCCGCGCCCCACACGCCCAGAAAGCGCTGCGCCACGAACTGCAGCAGGATTGCGCTGATCAGCTTCATCCACATCGTCGGCGGCCCCTTTAGCGGGTGAGCGTGAGCACGGCGCGCGTATCCGACGCCGCCAGATCCTTCGCGGTGCGCGGCGTGCGCACGCTGTCGAGCTGACCATTGGCCCACGTGGCATACCGATCGAGATAGCGCGTGCTCGCGGGGTTCCCGCTCTGCCCGCCCGGATACACCGCATGGATGCGCGGCTCCTTGTCCATCTCGACCACCATGCGCCAGCTGGCTCCGTAGTTCACGCGCTTGGCGCTGACCGACGGATTGAGCGTGCCACGTCCACCATCAATCGGCAGCTCCGGTGCGGCAAAGCCCGCGAGGCGCAGCACGTGGTTGGGCTTGGCGGGCGCCACGCGCCCCCAGGTCCACGGCGTGGTTGCCGGGTCGCCGTACTCCGCAACCAGCGTGTCGTACGCCACGCGCAGCGCCTTGGCGAGAATCACGTTGCGATCTTCGCGCACGTCGGCGGTGCGCCGGTCGTCCCACCATCCGTTCGCCGAATCGGCGAGCAGCTGCAGCAACCGCGACTCGCTGGGCGTCACAGCGCGCGTGTCCGACTTGGCGGGGATGAACTCGTCGTACAGCAACGCGATCGTCTGCGCGACGGCGGTCTCGAAGAGCCGCGCGCCGGTGTTGTCACGCGTGTACTGGCGGTCCCACGACCCCAGCAGCGTGGCCGCCGCCGTGAGCGAGCGGGCGGTATCGCCGGCGGTGATGCGGGCGCGGGCCGCCGCGACCAGCGCGGGGGCCAGCAGGTCGGCGCGCACACTGCCGGGATTGGTGTGGAAGGCGCGCATGTCGTCTACCGTGACCGAGCTGTCGGCACGCAGCAGGCGGTTGATCTGCAGCGCCCGCCAGATCTCGAAGTTGGGATCGGGACCCAGGTAGAGCGCGTCCTGCTGCGGATCGATCGGCTGCTGATTGGCCGACGCCAGATACCCCTGCGCCGGATTGCGTCCCTGCGGGTAACGCGTCGCGGGCCAGTCACCGATCCAGTCGTTCTTGCTGAGCCATCCGTCGCGCACCTGCGTGCCGCGTCCACTGTCCGCGCGCACGGGATAGCGGCCCGTGGAGCGGATCATGATCGTGCCCGACGTGTCGGCCGTGATGAAGTTCTGCGCCGGCGCCTGATAGTAACGGGCCATCGAATCGAGGAACGCCGGCGCGGTCGTGGCATGAAACGCCGCGAAGTATCCCTGCAGCTCCTGGCCGGCCTCGAGCACCGTCCAACGCATCGACAGCCACTCGCGTCCCTGCCGCTGCATCGGACCGCGGTGCGTGTAGTAAATCGTGTCCACGTCGATCACGGCGCCGAGCGCGTTGCGGTACGTCTCGATACGCGTGTCGGCGAACGTGGTCATCACGCCGTCGAGTTCATACGCCGTGGGCGCGGCGTCGTTGTCCACCTTTTCACGCCAGAAGTCCATCACGTCGGCGCCGGTGTTCGTGGCACTCCACGCGACGGCGCGCGAATAACCGATCGGCACACCGGGCAGCCCGGGGATGGACACGCCGCCGATCTCGAAGCTGCCCGGCACCACGATGTGCACTTCGTACCAGATGCTGGGGAGCGTGAGTTCGAGGTGCGGATCACCGGCCAGCAACGCGTGGCCGTTGGCGGACCGCGACGGCGCCACCGCCCAGTTGTTGCTCGCGAACGCGCGCGCCTGCTCGACGGCCGGATCGATGTCCTTGCGCCACGCCAACGGGGTCATCTCCGGCGACGTGGAACGCAGCGACGCCACGAGACGCGCGGCGAGACTGTCGGGCGCCCCCGGCGCGGGAATCACCGACAGCGCCTGCCGTGCGGCGGCACGATTCATGGGCTGAATGGGCTCCTGCACCGGCGAGCTTTCTTCCATCAGCGCGTTCGCCGCCGCGTCACCCACCAGTGCGCGCGCTTCGAGCAGTTCGAGCTCCCCGGGACTGCGCGCGAGTGTGTATCCCATGCGATTGAGCACGTGCACCGAGTGCAGCGGCACCCACTCGCGCGGGGCGCGATTGAGCAGCTTGTACTCCACTGGCCACTGCCCGGGCGCCAGCGACGCGCGATACGCGTTCACACCCTCGGCGTACGCCAGCAGCAGCTTGCCGCTGGGCGTGTCCTGGCCGATGTCGCGCCACTTCCGTTCCGCCGAGCGCGGCATGCCAAGCCGGCGCGTTTCCTGATCGGCGGGCAATGCCACGTCGCCCACCAGCTCGGTGAGCGTCCCCTCGCCGGCACGTGACTGCAGCTCGAGCTGGTACAATCGGTCGCGTGCCGTCTCGTATCCCAACGCACGCATCGCGTCGGCATCGGTGGTGGCGAAGATGTGCGGCACGCTGCGCGCGTCGTAGCGCACTTCGACGGTGCCGTCGAGCGACGGGATCTTGCTCGTGACCTCGGCCGGCAAATCGTTCACCGCGTTGGCCCACAGGCCGACGGCCGGCGAGAGCAAACCACCCAGCGGCGGCAGCGGGCCGGCGCCGGCGACGCCGACGTAGGTCGTCCCAATACCAACGGCGGCACAGAGCGCCGCCGTAACCCACCGTCCTCGTGACATGCTCACTGCGGTACTCCGTTGGCGGCTGAGAGAGCGGACCAGCACAGGGCCGCGAGAGCGCCCCCGACGAGCGGTCCGACGACGGGGATCCAGGCATAGCCCCAGTCGTTGCCCCCCTTGCCGGCGATCGGCAGGATGGCGTGCGCGATGCGCGGACCGAGGTCACGCGCGGGATTGATGGCGTATCCCGTGGGACCGCCCAGGGAGAGACCGATGCCCCACACCAGCGCGCCCACGAGCACGGGGCCGAGGTTGGACGCCGGGGTGACGCCGGCGACGCCGCTGGTGCCGATCGCCGTGGCGACGATCACCAGCACCATGGTGCCGATGATCTCACTGAGGAGATTGGGGAGCGTGCGTCGCACCGCCGGGGCGTTGCAGTAGCAGGCCAGAATGGCGCCCGGATCGCGGGTGAGGCCCCAGTGATTCAGGTAGTGCAGCCACACCAGCGTGGCCCCCGCGATGGCACCGGCCATCTGCGCGGCCACATGCGCGACCGCGTCGGCGGTCGTGCGCGTACCAGCCAGCACATTAGCCAACGTGACGGCCGGATTGAGTTCACCCGGCGCGCCGAGCGCCAGCGCGACCATCACGCCGCACAGGACCGCGATCCCCCACCCGACGGTGATCACGATCCAGCCGGCGCCGTACGATTTTGACTTCTCCAGCAGCACGCCGGCCACCACACCATTGCCGAGCAGAATGAGCACCAACGTGCCGACAAACTCGCCGAGTGCGGTGGACGGCATGGCGGATTAGTTCGGCTGACGCGCGGCGGCGAACGGGAAGGCGCCGAGTCCTTCGGCTTCCATGGTGCCGCTCATCTTGTCCTTCTCGGTCATCACGCCGGTGCCGCGGATCCGGATCGCCTGGCCACCCATGTCGAGGGCGAAGCCGAAGAAGATCGAGTCGCCCTTCACCACGCCGTCGAAGTTGGCGGTGCCGATCTGCGATTCGGTGGTACCGGACACGGAGTCGCCCTTCTGTTCGACCGTCATGAGTGACTGCATCGACTGCCCCTGCGCGTCGATGGCGACGTTCCACTTGCCGCTGAAATCGGCGAGCAGACGCTGCGCGGCGACGGCGGTGACGGACAGGGTGAGAGCGGCCGCAACGACGGCCAGACGGATCTTGGACATGGTGAGATGTGCTGAAGGTGGGAGGACACTCGGCGGACGGTCGACCGGGTGCCATGGCGTGGAAGCTATCACGGGACCGACGGTTCGCGAGCGGGGGCTGGTGGTGCGGAGCTATGCACTCGCCGCCGGCAGAACCCTGTACCCTGATCCCGACAAGAGGTGACGGTCGGCCGTGACCAGCGTGAGATCAAAAACGGCGGCCGTCGCGGCGAGGAACCGATCGGCCGGATCGTTGTGCGGCACGTCGATCTCTCGACTCAACAGGGCCACTGCGCTGGTAATCGGAGCGTCGCGATGCGGGGTGGCGGCGAGTGCCGACTCGACCCACCGCCGCGCCGGACCATCGACCGCCAGGCGGCCCCGCTCGACGAGGAGCACGGCCTCCCACACACTGATCGGCGAGAGGTGCAATACGGTGCCCGGGTCTGACAGCAGTTCGAAGGCGGTGTGCTGGAGACGCTGCGGCTCGAGCATCAACCAGATCCAAACATGGGTATCCAGCAGCACGTTCATGGTCGCAGGGCGTCCCACTCGTCGGCTGCCACGACCGGCGCGACGATGTCGCCGACGATACGCGCGGTGCCTTTCAGCGCCCCGATCCACTCCGCATGCGGCGTCGCGGCCGACGGAGGCATGATCTCGGCGATGGGCTCACCACGTCGAGTGACCACCACCGATGCTCCGGTGTTCCGAACGCGTTCGAGCACGGCGAGGCAGGTCGCCTTGAACACGGAGATGGAGATGAATTCGGTCGCCATATCTCGGAAGCTATCACTCTATTTGACCATGGTCAACGACTATGGTCAGGTAGTAGCAGATCTTCCCTGCCAGCGCCTGATGGCGATGCTGAGCAGCGTGCCGCCGGCGAGCGCCACGGCGTACCCGTACGGCAGGAAGGCGGCGGCGAGACCGCAGCCGACGGCGAAGCCGAGCCACGCGGGGGTGTCGCGCAGATCGCGGGCGAGGCTCAGCACCGTGACCGCCTCGACCAGGAGTAGCGTGCCGAGGATGGGGCCCGGGAAGAGCCGCTGGAAGGCCGCCGGCTCGCCCACCAGCAGCAGGCCGCTGAGCACGAGGAACGTGCCGTAGATGATGCCGCTGGCCCCGGTGCGGGCGCCGAAGGCGTAGTGCCCCGCGATCCCCCCCGACCCGTGGCACACCGGAATGCCGCCCAGCGGGGCGGCGACGAGGTTCATGAGGGCGTACGTGGTGCCGATGCGCCGCACCGTGAGGGGCTCACGGTCGGGGAAGAGATCGGCGACCACCTGCTTGGTGGCCAGCACCGAATTGCCCAGCGACAGCGCCAACTGCGGCAGCGCGAGCAGCACCGCGGCCTGCGCGAACTCCGCCGGGGTGGGCCAGCGAGTGGGGAGCGAGGGGAGGCGCCATCCCAGCGGGAGCGGCGCCGCGGCGGGCCAGGTTACGGCGGCGACAACGAAGCCGAGGGCGAGCACCACGAGCGCGGCGGGGACGCGCGCGTGGGTGCGGAGCCGGAGCACGATCACCAGGGCGACGGCGGCGAGCAGCCAGCCGCGGGGGCCGTCGGCGGGGATGAAGCGGGTGAGGGCGAGGTTGGCGAGCTGTAGCCCAAGTCCGATCTGGATGCCGCGCACCACGGGCTTGGGGACGGTACGCGCGATCCACCCCAAGGCGCCGGAGCGGGCGAGGAGCAACATGACGACGCCCACGATGAGCCCCCCGGCCGCGAGCAGCGGCGGGGCGAGCTTGCCGGCGATGGCGATGGCGGCCATGGCCTTGAGCGGCTGCACCGGCATGGGGAGCCGGTAGGCGAGTCCGGAGGCGATTTGCAGGGCCCCGAACACCACGAAGGCCGTGGTGGCGTCCATCCCGGTGGCGACGACGATGCCGACGAGCAGCGGCAGGTCGGTGCCGAGGTCGCCGAAGGCGCCGGCGAATTCGGCGCGGGTGAAGCGGAGGGGGTGGGGCGAGGGGGGACGCACGAGAAAAACGTAGCGACGGAGCGGCACCAGCCGAAACCGCAACGCGTCAGCTCAATATCTTGAGAATGCGCAGAATGCCCAGCGCGACACCGCGTCTATGAGCTGACGCATTCGTGCGGCTGGCGATTGCCGTTCGATTCCCGCGATAGTAGTTGTATGCGCGCCACAGCATCTCGCCATTGCCAAGCGTGGGACGCCAGCCGAGTTCGGCCTTGATCAGGCTGGTATCGAATACGAAATCCTCGGCGATCATCCGGTACTGATACGGCCCGAGCGGCGAGAGGCGGAGTGCATGTGCCAATCGCATCGCAGCTATCGCCGGCCCCTTAGGAATGGCGACCAGGCGCGAACCACTTCCGGCACGATCGACGACGTATTGAAAGGTCTCGGCCAGCGTCGGGACATCATGCGAGCCGATGTTCACCACGAGCGACTTCGCGGCGGCGGCGGCCAGCAAACATGCCGTGATCAAGTCCTGCGCGTAGATAAACTGATATCGATTCTTGGCTCCACCAACGGTCCATATCTTTCGCCCCTCTGCAATGAACTCGAACAGGATGGCCAGGAGTCCGAGGCGCCCCTCATCAAGTATCGTCGGGCACCGAATCACGGTCACGGGAAGCTGCGCGCCGACTTCGGCCAACACCTGTTCCGCCTTCCACTTCGAGCGACCGTAGATCTCGATAGGCTCAGGCACGTCACGCTCGGTCACCGGACGGCCCATGTCCCGTCCCCAGAGACAGTTCGAGGACGTGAACACCAGCGACTGGACCCCAAAACGCACAGCAGCACTCGCCACGACGCGCGTTCCCTCGACGTTGGACTGCCAGAGCGACTTCTCGTCCTCAATGTCATGCGCCAGCATGGCCGCGCAGTGAAAGACGTGAACAAAGCGATGTTGTTCGAACAAGTCATTCACAAGCTGACCATCGCAAATATCGCCTTTGACGTGACGTACGCCGGGATGGACGAAGTCAGAATCATGCAGATCAAGACTGACCGCCTGAACACCGGCATTGGCGAGGCGCTCCAGGAGCAACGTCCCGAGGAAGCCCCCGCCGCCGGTAACCAGCACCGGCGATGCAACGGATAACTGCGGTTGCACGGTGCCACTCATCACCGCGCAACATCGCGAAGGCCAGCGCAGCTTATCAGAAAAAAGTCTCGGCGTTCAACGAAGTGACCATTCTCACGAAGCACTATCGGTGTCGGTGCCCGCCAAACAGCTGCGGTGACATCAGCGACAGGTCTGGCCAGCACCATTGCATCGAGGTCTGGCAATCGACGACATGCTTCGACGACAACCGACCGATCTTGTGCACCAGACGACGCGGAATCGACTTTGACGGAACAGAACCCACGGGGATCCTCGTCGAAGTCCTCGGTGTTCAGGCTGGCGAGTACCGCACCACGACGCTGGTACTCCGTGGCGAGATCTCTGAAAAACATGAGCCCTGAGCCTTGCGTGCAGGAGTAATAGCTTGACCTCCGCATCTTCACCCAGAGCAGCTCCATTCCGCCCTCCCAATATACATTTTTGTAGGGAGCAATGAAGGCGCTCAGCCCCTGTGACGGACTGTCGTCTTCGACGAATCGTTTCCAGCCGGAGCGTCGATCGACTTGATAGAGCGAGCACGCAAGCGCCAGGGCGGCGAGAATGCCCTGCGCGAGCTTGGGCACCCGCACGGACCACGCGACGGCGACGAGTCCACTCACAATCACCAGCGCACCGAACAGCTGCATTCGTGCGACGGGCTCCGCGGTGTCCTCAAACAGGTATATCCAGCCTGCTGCGAGGTCGACAGCAATTGCAATGCATGCAAGTACAGCGCAGGCGGTCGCATATCCTGGTGGGAGCGGAGTTCTTGCCCGACGCTCGTAGACAAAGGTTGCAGCGGCCGTCAGGGCAATCACGCCCGACGGCAGGGCCGGAAACCGAATCCACGACTCGGCGACGGTCAGGACAAGCGACAGCGTCAAGAGCCGCTTCGATACCGCCTGCTCCGGCATCGCAAGCAGCGCAGGCACGGCAACCGCGTTGCCAAGCAGCATCAGCAGCCATAGCGCACGCCATCCCTGCAGGTTCAAGGCGAGGACGTTCCGGAGCAGGTCAGCTCCCACCCAGCTGAGGATCAGCCCGCAGGCGGATACCAACAGCACGGCATCAACCAACATCCGGCCTACCGGCTCGGCTCGACGCCGGAACATCACCAGGCAAAACACCGGCAAGACGAGGCCACAGTAATTCCCCAGCTCCCAGCGAGACACGAGGGCGAACGGAAGGCGGCTGGCCACGCCCACAAACCATACCGAATCGAAGGACCGGAGCAGCCGCTCGAATGGTTCAACGTGCGCCACGGCGAGCACTCCAGCCCCGACGAGCAAGGCGACGGCGATCAAGACGGTCTTCGCGACACTTCGTGTTGAGACGAACAGGGCGACAGCGGCGCCTGGAATCGTCATCAGTGGATGGATTGCAGCGGACACCGCGAGTAATCCGAAACCAAGCCGATTCCGATTGTTTAGCAGTGCTGTGATGGAGAACAGCACAGCGGCTTCGGCAAGCACACGAGGTGTCGCGAACGATTCACCATAGTTGAACAGCCGCATGAATCCGTATGCCGGATTCAACATTACCACCGCAAATGCGGCTAGCCAGGCTTCGCGTCTGGTCGCCGAGCATTCACGAACGAGAAGCAGCACCGCAGCAATCCAGAGAGTATGCGAGACCAGTGTCGCCGCCAGATGTGCCAGCGATGGACCGAGTACCGCAATCACCGGCGCATACACGAACGAAAACAGCGTGAACGCATCCTGAGAGCCAAACCGAAAATAGAGATCGTCCGCCAGATAAGCAGGATTCCACTTCCGCATCGCTTGCGCCGTGTAGAGGCGCGCATCATGCACAATCCCTTGGTATGGCCGAGTCAGGAACCAAAGAGACAGAAGCAGCGCCGTGTGAATCGTCGACTCAGCCAGTACGGGAACCCGTCGGACGACCGCTTTCAGCCTCGAGCCGAGCGCGGGCACGATAACGCGTTCAGGGGTGTGGTCGGCCCCGCCGGTAGGGAGATCCTTGAAGTTCACGACGTGTGACTGAGGATGTGGATGTTTCGTCCTTCGATACACGTTGGCGTGGCGTATCGCTGGCGGTACGCGGAGAATGCCCATACTGATCGGAGGAGGCGATGCGTGTCCGGAACGCGCACGGTATTTTTAGCACTACCCCGATAACCGATTGGGAACGAGCGGCCCTCCCGCCAATGTAGACGAGTTTATGTTCCATCCGGTACTGTCCGGTTTGGTTCCCCATGACGCTTTTGCTCCGCGCAATGCCCCCTTCCACGATTGTGATCGGCGCAGGCCCCGCCGGCCTGTCTGCCGCCTATCACCTCAGCAAACTCGGATTTCCGGTCACTGTCCTCGAAAGTGACCCGCAATACGTGGGCGGCATTTCGCGGACGGTGCAGTTCAAGGGCTTCCACTTCGACATCGGCGGGCATCGCTTCTTCTCGAAGTCAGACCGCATCGAAGCAATGTGGCGCGATATACTGCCGAATGACTTTCTCGAACGGCCGCGCTCCAGCCGGATTCTCTACAACGGGCGTTTTTTTGCCTATCCGCTGAAGCCGATGCAGGCGCTCTTCGACCTAGGCATTCTGGAGTCGCTGCGCTGTGTGCTGTCGTATACGTACGCCCGGCTGCGCCCCATCCGGAACCCGCGCAGTTTCGAGGAGTGGGTGACCAACGAGTTCGGCTCGCGGTTGTACCAGATATTCTTCAAGACCTACACAGAAAAAGTGTGGGGGATGAGCTGCTCCGACATATCGGCCGACTGGGCGGCGCAGCGTATCAAGGGCGTCTCGCTCTTTTCTGCCGTGATGTCTGCGCTCAAGCCCGCGGGCTTCGGCAAGAGTGGCACGATCAAGAGTCTGATCAGCACGTTCCGCTATCCGCGCCTGGGCCCCGGTATGTTGTGGGATGCCTGCGCGGCGGCCGTGCGTACGCAGGGTGGCACGCTGACGATGGGGCGCACGGTGGTAGACCTCCGCTACCGCGAGGATTCCAACGACTGGGAAGTGGGCCATGTGGGCCCCGACGGGGAGCGGGAAACGCTGGTGGCCGACCACGTGATTTCGTCGGCTCCGTTGCGCGAGATCGCCCAGTCGCTCTCGCCAGCGCCGAGCGAGACATCGACCACGGCGGCGCAGCAGTTGCACTACCGCGACTTTCTCACGGTCGCGCTGGTGCTGACCGACCGGCAGCGCTTCGCCGACAACTGGATCTACGTGCACGACTCGAGCGTGCTGGTGGGCCGGATCCAGAACTTCAAATCGTGGTCGCCCGAAATGGTGCCCGACGCCGCGCTCACCTGCTACGGCCTCGAATATTTCTGTTTCGAGGGCGACGGTCTCTGGAGCTCCACCGACGCAGAGCTGGTGGAGCGTGCGATCTCGGAACTGGTGCAGCTCGGCCTGGCCGAGCGGGCGGATGTTGTTGATGGCTGCGTGGTGCGGCAGGTGAAGGCCTATCCAGTGTACGACGATGCCTACGCGCAGCACGTGCAGACGATCCGCGACGAGTTGGCCCAGCGTTTCCCCAACCTCCACCTGGTGGGGCGCAACGGCATGCACAAGTACAACAATCAGGATCACGCCATGATGACGGCGTTGCTCACGGCGGAAAACATCGTGGCCGGTCACGCGCTGCACGATCCGTGGCGGGTGAACGAGGACGCGGAGTATCACGAGAGCGGTGCGGCACCCGAATCGTCTGGCGCGTCGGGCGAACGGTTCGTGCCGCAGCGGGTGCGCTGACGGCATCCTGAACGGCGGCGGTCGCGACTACCCGCGCGGCGTGCAGGGGGCCGGCAGGTCGCGCCCGGGCCGTAGAGTGTCCGGGACCACGCGCCTCGGTACCCCGGCGTGGTCGAGCCAGGCGCGACGGGCCCACAGGGCACCGGCGACGAGGGTCGTGTCACGGGGTATCACGACGCGTACCTCCTGCCACGCCGTATCGGCACGCAGCCGCTCCACGAGCGCATGGCGCTGTGGCAGCACCGCCAGCTCGGCGCTGCGCCACGGGCCGAGTTGCGTCGGCCCGCGATGCATGAGTTGGTAGGCATCGGCTTTGGCCACGGAGTCCGGAAAAATTGCTCGACCGTCGACCGACAGACTGTAATCCTGGATGCGCCACAGCAAGTAGTTGCCGTAGTTGAAGACGGTGTACGTCCGGGGCGCCACGGCAGTACCGGCCGCCGGGACGTTACACGAGAGCCACGCAATGATGGGTTCGAGGGCTGGCGCGACGAGGACCGGCAGCTGCGTCGAGGCTCCCTGCGCCGACACGACCGGCACCAGCGGCATCAGCTTGATCTGGTCCAGCACCGCGAAAGACTGGATGAGCAGCAGCGCCGCGGCCGTGAGGCGGCGCACGCGGGCGTCGGCGGGAGGCGGAATCTCCGCCACCACCCGCGCGAGCAACGGGAGCGACGCCATGAACCACAGCACGAGCCCGCGTACCGCCATGCCGAACAGCGCCAGCCCACCCGCCCAGCAGAGCAGGTACCACACCCATTCGCGGCGGGTGAGCCCACGGCCATTGACACACGCCGGCAAGATGAGCAGCAAGACCACCACGGCGCGGAGGGCCGTACCGAGGTGCCCGAACGCGCGGAAGCCGGGCTGCATCTCCGCGATACTGGTGGCGGCACCCACCATGGCGTTGCCCGTGAAGTTGAGCATGAAGATGGACGGCCACGACAGCGCATACGGCGTGAGCATCGCCCCCACCGCCATGGCGCCCACAAACCATGCGACATGACGCCACCGGAACGGCGTGGCCGACAACGGGATCACGATCGCCATACCGAGCAGCGGGAAGAGCAGATGCACATTGGCCGCGAACGCGGTCACCAGCAGCACGACCAAGGCGCCACGGCGCACGTGGCCCGCCGAGATGCGGGCGGCGCCGTACCACGCGAGCGGCAGCACAGCCTGCAGCAAGGCGTGCGGACGAACGGCCGCAATGAGCGTCGACACCAGAAAGGCCAACAGCGCCACGAGCAGGGTCGCCCACGGCGTCCAGCGCGCGGTGCGACCCAGCGCGATCACGGCCAGGAACCCAATCAGCGCGATCGCGGCATGGAGCAGATGCAAGCCCAACAGGCCAGCCGCCGACCACGCGCCGAGCATGAGCAGCTCCGCGAGCCAGGAATAGGCGAAAAACGGCGCGCCATGACGGGTCCAGGCGAACGGCTCCGTGAACGGGACGCGCCCGTGTTCCACGATCCACGTGCCGATACGCAGATGCATCGGCAGGTCGGGGTCGATCAGCGGCATGAAGAACGCCGTCAGCGCACAGAGCAGTGCGAGCGCCGCGACGAACCAGCGCCAGCCGGCACCGAGGTCATGTGCCCATGCCGCATGCCCCAAGCCGTCGCGCGTCCGCTGGCCGTATTCGCTCGCCGGGAGGGCGTGTTTACCTGTGATCACGCGCGCAATGTCGCGCGGCGCCGAATGCACAGCAAGCGACGGTTGCGGCCCTACCGCGTGCGGGTAAGCATTCGTCATGTCCCGCACGATCACTCAGGAACACGCTTCGGCGGTCCGGCTCGCCGCCGTCTCGAAGCGCTATGCCAATCACGTGGCGGTGGACCGGGTGTCGCTCGACATCCGGCCTGGGATCATCTTCGGCCTCCTGGGCCCCAATGGGGCCGGCAAGACCAGCACGATCCGACTGATGCTCAACCTTATGCTCCCCGACGAGGGGCGCATCGAGATCCTCGGGCACCCCGCCAACGACCCGTCACTGGTGAACCGGCTGGGGTACCTTCCGGAAGAGCGCGGGCTGTACCGCAAAATGGAAGTACGCCGCGTGCTGCGGTTTTTGGCCCGCCTCAAAGGCGTCGCCGCACGAGAGGCCGACCGGCGCATCGACCATTGGCTCGAGCGCTTCACGCTGAGCGGATCGGGGCGCGACTGGGGGACGGCGAAGATTGAAGAGCTCTCGCGCGGCATGCAGCAGAAAGTACAGTTCATCGGCACGGTGCTGCACGACCCCGAGTTGATCGTGCTCGACGAACCGTTTAGCGGACTCGATCCGGTGAACGCGCAGGCCCTGAAGGACACCGTGCTGGATCTGCGCCGGCAGGGGCGCACGATCGTGTTCAGCACGCACCTGATGGACGTCGCCGAGCGTATGTGCGATGCGGTCGCGATCGTGAACCGCGGCCGGATCGTACTCGACGGTGACATGCGCGAGGTGAAGGCCGATCATCCGGGGGCGCCGCGCGTGGCCGTGACGTTCGACTCCGGGAGCGGCGATCAGGCGCGAGCCGTTCTATCGGACCGCACACTGGTGTCCGAGATCGATCATCATGGCAACCATCTGGAGATCACGCTGGCCGAGGGCGCGACGTCGCAGCGGCTGCTCGAGCGTCTCGTGACGGCGGGCGTGCCGATCGCCCGATTCGACCGGATCGAACCCTCGCTGCACCAGATTTTCCTGCAGCGCGTCGGCGCCTCGGGTGTCGAAGCGGGGATGTCTGGCCATGGATAAACTGCTAGCCGTCATCGGACGCGAGTTCAGCGAGCGGGTGCGCTCGCGCTGGTTCGTGCTCACGACGCTGTTCGGTCCCCTGCTCATCGCCGCCCTGCTGATCGGCCCGCCGTGGCTGGCGATGCGCGCACGCGCCGAGGTGGACGTGGCGAAAGTACTGATCCTCGATGCCAGCGGCTCCGGGCTGGGGGCGGCCATCGCCGGCGATCTCGCCGGCGGGGTGCAGGGGACAGCGACGCCGCCACGCGTTGCCACCGTGGACGCCTCGACGCTGGCGGTCACCACGGACTCGCTACGCCGGCGTCTTATGGCCAAGCAGCTGCCCGGTCTGTTCATCCTCTCGGCAGCGACGATCGACGACGGACGGGCCGAATTGTTGCTGCCGGCCGGCAGCGCACTCGGCGTGTCCGAACGACTGGCTGGCGCACTCGAACGTCAGCTGCGACAAGCACGGCTGGTCGCGATCGGTGTCCCCGCGCCCGATGCGGCCCACGTGGCGCAACTGCGCATCGACGTCCAGACCACCCGCCTCGGCAACGACGGCCGTGAGGCCAGCACGCGCGTGAATCTGATCGTCGGCTTCGCCGTGGCGATGCTGCTGTACATCTCCATTGTGCTGTACGGGCAGATCGTGCTGCGCAGTGTGGCGGAGGAAAAACAGTCGCGCGTCGCGGAAGTGGTGCTGGCGAGCGTTCCCGCGCGCGTCCTGCTGTCGGGCAAGATTCTCGGCATCGGCGGTGTGGCGTTGCTGCAGCTCGGCATCTGGACGGGGGCGCTGGCTACGCTGCTGGCCAACCGCAGCCGCATCTTCGCGATGCTCGGGCTGAGCGCCACCAGTGTGCCGCTGCCGGCCGTGCACCTGAACGATGTCATGCTCCTCGGCGCGTACTTCGTGCTGGGCTACGTCCTCTACGCCGCGCTCTTCGCACTGGTGGGAAGCATCGCCAGCTCGGAGCACGAGGCGCAGCAGGCACAGACGCCGGTCCTGATGCTGCTGGTGTCGAGTATCGCGCTGTTGCAATCTGCCTTACAGGATCCGAACGGCACCATTGCCACGGCGCTGAGCATGATCCCGTTCTCAGCACCGATCATGATGCCGTTGCGGCTCGGACTGGCCGATGTCCCGACACGCCACATCGTGGTGTCGGTGGGGGTGCTGTCGCTGACCACCGTCGCGTGCCTGCTCGCGGCCGGTCGGGTCTATCGGACAGCGCTTCTCATGTACGGCAAGCGTCCGACGCTGGGCGAGATCATCCGCTGGATGCGGGCCGCCGACTGACCTGACAGCGGGCAGGGATGCGCAGGAATCGGAGCAGCGGATCGCCGCCGAGAAAGCGACGACGGTAGTCGTCGCACGGCATCGTGGCGAGCACCTGCTGGGCGCGCTCGCCGTCGCCGATCGCGTGAAAGACGGCGGCGCGCAGGAGGGCGTCGACCCATGGCAGTGTCACGGTGGCATCGACCCTGAACTTCTGGCGGGCGAGGCGCCGGACGGCGGCGACGTCACCCATTGAGATATCGATGAGCGCGGCCGTTGCCTCCCCCCAGGCCGGACGCCCGAGACGCGACACGAGCTCGGCGTCGGCCCATCCCCCACGACGATCGCCAAGCTGCGAGCGGACAAGGGCGCGCATGACGTACGCCGGCGCCCAGGTTTCATCGAGCACGATAATGCGATTGAGCGCCAGGCACGCAAGCTGCGGTCGCCCGCGGCGGCGCTCCCACTCGGCGCGCAGAAACAGCGTGGGGACATGCTCGGCAATCCCGATGCCGGCGTCCCGCACGATGCCCTCCGCCAGACTAGAATCGCCACGCACCCGTGCCAGTTCCGCACGCAGCCAGGTCACGTCGTCACGCCGCGCACCGGTGCGTGCCAGACCATCCAGCACCTGCTTAGCCGCGTCCGGTTCATTGCGGAGCAGGTGCACATGTGCCAGCAGCGCGAGCGTGCGCGTATCAGACGGATCGAGGGCGAGGGCCCGATTAGCGGCCTGCAGCGCGGCCGCAAGCCGCGGCGCTCGGCCGCGTGCCGTGGCACTGTCCCCCCAGTCAGCCGCGTGCGTTTGCGCGATCGCAAGCGCGCGCCACGCGCCCGAAAACGCGGGATCAAGGGCGAGCGCCCGCGGCAGGGCGAGAATGGCGCGCTCCTGCGCGCGCACGTCGAACGATGCCACGTCGTACAGCGCCGCGAGATACGCCTCCATCGCCGGTCGCGAGGTTGTGGACCGCGTCCGTAGACGCGCGCTGATCCGTGTGGGTGGCGCCGATGAAAGACCGATGCGCATAGCCACGGCGTCGAGCACGGCTCCCGTGAGCCGCGGCAGCCACAGCAGATCATCGCGAAGCTGCCCGGTGCCGACCTCCCGTCCAACACGCGCGTCGAAAACGCGCCACTTCACGACTACGACATTGTCGACCTCCTGCACATCGCCACTCACCACCCAGCGCTCACCGGCTTCGAGCAGCCGCACCATGGCTTCCGCATCGAGCGGACGGGCACTGGTGTCGGCACCGGAGAGGGCCGAGCGCACCGGCGTCGCGGCAAGGGCCGCCAACTCATCGGACAATTGAGCGCCCAGCGCGTGGGCCGTGAGCGCATCGAGCGACCGGCCGCCGACGGCAGCGGTGAACCGCACGACGACGCCGTTGGCATCGGCGGCGCCGTCGCGCACGACCGGCGCAGCGCATACCGCCGCTGGATTAGCCGACAGCTGCTGCGCGGCCATCGCGCTGGCGGGCGCCACAAGCATGAGCACAAGCGGGGTCAGGGAACGCGCCACGGTGGTGGTCATTGCACGAGAATCAGGCGCTGCGCGGTGGACCCCACCGTGCCGAGGGAGTAGTCGCCGCTGAAC
>JARIEV010000041.1 GCA_031127225.1 Gemmatimonadota bacterium
AACGCGTCGGCCGTGAGGAACACCACGTTCTTGGGGTGTCCGCCGCGGCCGCTCGGCACATGGTTCTTGATGTAGTGCAGCGGGTACGACGCGCGCGTGTTCTCGGTGACCGACTGGTTCGAGAAATCCACCGACCGCGCCGGCTCGTGCAGCACCACGTTCTCGAGGATCGTGCCGAACATCTGCGTGGTCTGATAGATGTCGGGTTCGTTCTCGGCCGACAGGTTGATCACCTTCGCGTAGCAACCACCTTCGAAGTTGAACGTGCCTTCCGGCGACCAGCCGTGTTCATCGTCGCCGATGAGTCCACGCGTGGGGTCCGCCGAAAGCGTGGTCTTGCCGGTGCCGGAGAGACCGAAGAACAACGCCGTGTCGCCCGCGGGGCCGATGTTGGCGGAGCAGTGCATGGACAGCACACCCTGCTTGGGCAGCAGGTAGTTCATCACGGTGAACATCGCCTTCTTGAGTTCACCGGCATACCGCGTGCCGCCGATCAGGATGGTGCGTTCGGCGATGTTCAGCACGATGAACGTGCCGGTGCGCGTGCCGTGCTTCGCCGGGTCGGCCTGATACTCAGGCGCGTGGTACACCGTGAAGTTGGGCGCGAACGTGGCCAGATCTTCCACGGCGGGGCGGATGAACATGTTGCGCACGAACGACGCGTGCCACGCATTGGGGAGCACGTAGCGCACGCTCAGGCGCGTGGCCGGATCGGCACCGCAGTAGAGATCCTGCACGAACAGCTCCGAGAGGCTGTTCAGGTACTGCTTGACGTCGGCCTTGAGCGCCTCGTAATGCGCCTGCGCCATGGGCTGGTTGACCTTCCCCCAGTCCACGTCGGCCTCGCTGGAGGCTTCCTGCACCACGAACTTGTCGTTCGGCGAACGGCCGGTGTGCGGCGACGTCACGGCCACGAACGGCCCCATGTCGGCCAGGCGGCCTTCGCCGCGGCGGATCGCCGCTTCGATGAGTTCAGGCGCGACGAAATTCCAGTGTACGTCACCGCCCGGTTTGAGGCCCTGGGGAGCGAGGCCCTCGAGGCTCTCGCGGCGAACGGAAACGGACGGCGTGGCGTGTGTCGCCATGGTGCGACCCTCGAAAGAAAGCGGAGCGGACCGGGGCCGCGTCAGAAACGCGCGACCCGCGGTGCGCGTCGTAGGAATTCGGTTTTCATTCGGTATGGTGGATCACCGACGTAGAAACATGGCCGACCGTGCCCCGCCGCTCAAGCGCAGCGGCGGCATTTCCCTTGGTAATGTTCGAACCGAGGCCCTGCCGCAGTGCTACAGCGTCAGGTCGGCGGGACGGCCCAGCACGTGGCGCAAGGTCTGCCGGTCGCGCGCCGAGGGCGCGGTGACCGTGGGGCGTGTGTACATCAGGTCCGCGGCGTCGGGACTGTGTCCGCCGATCCCCACCGCGTGTCCTATCTCATGGGCGACCAGCGCGTCGAGCTGCGACTGCGTGGCGGCGGTGGTCATGTCCACGCGAATGACCACCGACGCGGTCTTTACCGTGGAGGTGACCGGTCGCAGCTTCTCAGCGCGTCCGTTCACGTTGCAGAAGTACGTGTAGCCGGCAGCCCCCGACGGTTCGAAGGGGCACAGCCCCGCGACCACGGGCTGGGGGGTGCCGCGATCGAACACGATCACGTCGGCGACGTTGCGGTCGGTGACAATGTCGAGCGCCACCTCGCCGCGCGCCGGTGCGGCGTTCCACTGCTGCGCCGCCCGCTGCGCGGCGGTGGCGAGGCTCACGCCAGTGGAGGGGGCGGGCTCCACGAACACGCGGACGCGCGTGCCGGTGGTCCAGCGGTAGAGCACTCCGCCGGTGAGCGTCGTGGGGTCGTACGCGAAATCCGGCACCGTGGCGGTGGGGTCGCCGCAGGCGGTGCCGCCCACGGCACCCAGCACGAGTACGGCGAGCCGGATGCCGTGGCCACGGCGCTGGCGGCGGCGCTGGCGGCGGATCGGTTGGCTCACGTCCGGCTGATGGGTTCGGGACAGCATGACCAACAAGCTGTACCCGCGACACCCGAACCTCCATGGCCGGTTGCGTGCGCTCCGCCCGAGACGCACGTTTCCGGGTATGGCCCGCTCGCGTGCTCCGCTCCTCTCCCGACTGCTGTTCCTGTTGGCCTGGTGTCAGGTCGTCGGGCCGGCCGTGTCGGCCGTCGCCGACGCGTGGCGGCAGGACAAGCGCGAAGCGTATGTGCACATCGAGTCGGAGTCGACGCCCGGCTGCGTCATCGTGCACGACCACGACTGCCTGCTGTGCAGCGTGGCGACCGGAGCCACGGGGCGTCCCCCCGAGCCGATGCGCGTGCCGCTGGCCGGTGGTCCTTCCACGGCGCCCACGACCGTGCTCGGCGCGCCACGCGACTCCTTCTGCCGCGGCCGTCCCTCGCCGCGTGCGCCTCCTGTGATGTCGGTCTGACGTATCGGCCGTGCTCCGCGCACGGCCCTGGACCATGCGGCGACGTCATCACGACGCGTCGCTCCCATCACTATTGGAGTCTTCATGCTGCCGAACTTTCTGCGCCGCGTCGCCGCGGCGCGTCCGTCCGCGCGCGCGGTGCGTACTGTGCGCGCGCTGGGTACCGCGCTCTTCACCGTCACGCTTGTGACGGCGTCTATTCCGACCGTCGCCTCCGCGTCGACGCGGGTGCGCATCGACAACCTCGTGAGCGGTGTCGTCAAGGACAGCGCGGGGGCGCCGTTGTCGAACGTGCAAGTGGTCGTGAGCGGCGCCAACCGCTCCGCCCTCACCGACGAGCGTGGCCGCTTCACGGTGCGCGGTCTGCCGCCCGGCACGTACCATCTCGACTTCGTCCGCATCGGCTATTCGAGCGCGCATGAAGTGATCACCGTGGGCGCCAGCGGCGCCGACGTCCAGGTCGCGGTCACGATGCGCGTGGCCACGGTGCGCCTATCGAGCGTCAACGTGACCGCCACCCCCACCGGCAGCGATCCGCTCAATGTCACCCAGGCGACGGTGCAGCTGGCCGGCAAGGAGCTGCAGCGCGCCCTCAGCACGTCCATCGGACAGACGCTGTCGAAGGAACCGGGCATGGCCACGCGCTTCAATGGCCCGCTCGCCTCCACGCCGGTCATCCGCGGCCTCACCGGCGAACGCGTGTTGGTTCTGCAGGACGGCGAGCGCGCCGGTGATCTCTCGGCCGGCGCGGCCGATCACCTCAATGCCGTCGACCCGAGCAGCGCCGAACGGATCGAAGTGATTCGGGGACCCGCGTCGCTGCTGTATGGCAACAACGCCATCGGTGGCGTTGTCAACGTGATTTCCTCGGACATCCCTACCACCGTGCCGGGGCGCGCCACCGGCTACGTGCTGGGGCAGGGGGAAAGCGTCACACCGGGCGGCGTCGGATCGGCTGGTATCACCATTCCACTCGGCAGCCGGTTCGCCGTCACGGCGCGCGGCGGCCTGCGGCGGTTCGAGGAGATGCGCGTCGGTGGTGGTGCGGTGCAGCCCAACACGAATGGCAACACGTCGCAGTTCGCGCTCGGCGGCGGGGCCGTGGGCACCGGCGGGACCGTCGGCGTCGTGTACCGCCAGATGGGCTTTGAGTACGGCCTGCCGCACCCCGACGGCGACGAGGGGATCCGCATTGACGGCATCCGTCGCATGGCGGCGCTGCAGTCCACGGTGAACACCGGCTTCGCGCCCATCGCGACCCTGCGCGTGGACGGCACCTCGCAGTGGTACTCGCACAACGAAATCGAGCCCGATGGCGCGATCGGCACCCAGTTCAAGCTCAACACGCAGACCGTGAACGTGACCGGCCGGACGCAGGTGGGGCGTATGACGGGCGCGGTCGGTGTGCAGGGGCTCTTCCGGCAGTACAGCCCCACGGGTGAGGAAGCCTTCGTGCCGGCCTCCACCAACGACAACGTGGCCGCCTTCGTCTTTCAGGAGTTGCCGTTGAGCGTGGGCGCGTCGGAAGCGCACTCGCCGCGGCTGCAGATCGGTGCCCGCATGGACCGCTTTTCCATTGCCACCGATCCCGCAGACGAGGCCGAGCGCTTCGGCGCGGCCCAGTCGCGCACCTTCAACAACCTCGCGGCATCGCTGGGCGTGAGCATTCCGGTGTCCACCGACGTGTCCTTCACGGCCAACACGTCACGCGGCTTCCGCGCACCGGCGGTGGAAGAGTTGTACGCGAATGGCTTCCACGCTGCCGTGGGCACCTACGATGAGGGGAACGCCGCGCTCGAGCCCGAGCGCAGCACGGCGATCGAAGCCGGCCTGCGGGCGCAGACGCCGCGCACCTTTGCGCAGCTCAACAGCTACTACACGCGCATCGACCGGTACATCGTGCCCACGGCCGTTGGTCAGGCCAACATCGACGGAGACGCCGTGCCGCGCGTCAACTTCCTGCAGCGTGACGCGGCCATGTACGGTCTGGAAGGGCAGGTCGAGACCAAGCTCGCGCATCAGTTCGTGGGCGGCGTGATGGGGGACTACGTGCGCGCCACCATTCGCGGGACCGACGACAACCTGCCGTACATCCCCGCCGGTCGTGTGGGAGCGTCGCTGCGCTATGACAACGGCCGCATCTCCGCCGGCGGCGACCTGCGGCGGGTGTTCGCGCAAACGCAGGTGAGCGGCGACGATCTCGACGTCACCACCGATGCCTACACGCTGCTCGACCTCAGCGCGTCCTGGCTGTTCACGGTGAAGGGGAGTCAGGTGCACTCGGTCACCCTGCGCGCGGACAACGCCCTCGACGCACAGTACCGCGATGCGACCAGCCGGATCAAGAGTTTCGCCTACAATCCGGGACGGAATGTGAGCGTGGTGTACAAGCTGCTGTTTTAGGAAACTGCCAACTGCTTAGGGGACAGGGTGGAGGGTGTCAGGGTGGAGAGTGCAGGACAGCCGCGTTGTGCTCCTGCGTCCTCCTTCCTGACACACTTCTCCCTGCTTCCTACGCCGTTGGCCGTTCACCCCGCCGCGTACCCCCGCAACAAGCGCATCATCCGCCCGTCCGTCTCCGCCGGCGTGTCGCCCTTGGGCGTTTCGAGGATCTTCGGCACGGTCGCGAGCGCCTCGTGCGTCATGATGCGCCGGAACACCTCGCCGCCGATCGTGCCTTCGGCGATCAGTTCGTGGCGATCGAGGTGCGACCCGAGCTTCGCCTTCGAGTCGTTCAGGTGCAGACAGCCGAGCGAGGTGAACCCCAGGACGTCGGCGTAGCGCGCAAACACGCCGTCGAAGTCGCCTACCAGATCGTAGCCGGCGGCCCACACGTGTGCCGTGTCGAGGCACACGCCCACCCGCGCCCGCAGGGGGGCCGGGATGCGGGACAGGAGATCGGCCATCTCCTCGAACGTGGAGCCGAGTACCGTGCCTTGGCCGGCGGTGAGTTCCATCAGCAGGCGCGTGGGGCCCGATTCCGCCTCCAGCGCCTCCGTGATCCCCTCGGCGTTGCGCGCGATCCCGCTGGCGCGGTCGTCCATGAAGTTGCCCGGATGCGACACCAGCGCATCCAGCCCCAGCGCGTGGCACCGTCGCAACTCCGCCCGGAAGCTCTCCACCGACCGGGCGCGCAGCGCGTCGTCCGGTGACGCGAGATTGATCAGATACGAGTCGTGCGCGCACGTCCAGCGCACCTGCGTTTCCGCCATCGCCGTGCGATAGCGCGTGGTCTCGGCGTCGTCGATCTCCCGTTCGAGCCAGCGGTTGGCCTGCTTCGTGAAAATCTGCGATCCGGTGGCGCTGATCTCGCGGGCCCGGGCAGCCGATTCCCAGCTCCCACCGGCCACCGAGACATGCGACCCCAAGGGCGCGCGGTCCTTGGTCCAGTCGCCCGCATCGACCACGATGGGGGCTGAGATTGACGGGGCAGGCGGCGATGGCGCCTTGCGGGTGGAGACCTTCGCGGCGGCTTTCTTGGCAGGCATGGTACCAAGAGTAGCAGCTTCTATCGCTGTCCGCGCAGCCACTCCAGCGGATCCACCGAGCGCCCCTTGGGCCGGATCTCGAAGTGCAGGTGCGGCGGCAGATCGGGGTCGGTGGCACCCACGGTTCCGAGCGCTTGTCCCTTGGGAATCTGCTGCCCCTTCCGCACGTCGATGCGCGCCAACGATCCGTACACCGAGTAGTCACCGCCGCCGTGCTGGACGATCACCGTGGGGCCGTACGTCCCCACGTTGTCGGCCAGCACCACTTCGCCGGCCGCGATCGACCGCACTGCGGTGCCCACCGACGCGCCGATCCCGATGCCGTTCCAGCGCGTGGTGGTGTTGTTCGGATTGATCACGCGGCCGAAGCGGTAGAGGATCGTGCCATCGACCGGCCAGTCGAGCTTGCCGAGGTCGGACGTCCGGATGCTCGACGGCGCCGCCGGCCTCGCGTTCGGCGACATCTCGGCCCGGCGTCGCACGGTTTCCAACGAGGCGATCACGCCGGCCACCTTGGCTTCGTCGCGCGACAGCTGGGTAAGCCGTTCCCGCGTCTGCGCCGCGGTCCGCTGCACCACCGTGAGGTTGCGCTGACGGCGCGATTCGAGATCGGCCAGCCGACGCGCCTCGCGCGACTTCTCGGAGCGGTTGCGCGTGACTTCGTCCTGCAGCCGCACCAGCAGCAGCCGCTGTGAGATGATCTGGTCGCGCAGCCCTTCCACGCGGCGCACCAGCGAGCGGTCGTGCAGCGCGAGTTCGTGCAGGTACTTGTACCGCGCCACGAGCCCGGCAAACGACTGTGCCGAGAGCATCGCTTCCACGTCGTACAAGATGCCGCGCTTGTAGATCTCGACCATCCGCCGCTGCAGGGCGCCGCGCTTGTTCTCTAGCTCACCTTCGGCCCGCACGAGGCCGGCGCCGGCCCGGGTGACCTCGACGGTGATGGTCTCGAGTTGCTGGTCCAGCGCGTTCACGAGCCGGGCCGTGGTCTGCCGCTGCGCCTCGAGGTTGTTCACCTCGTCGGCCAGCGTGCGCGCGCTGCGCTGCAGGTCGGCCATTTTGCCTTCCAGCGCACTGCGCTCGCGGCGTAGTTTGTCCAGCTCATCCTGCTGCTGGCGCAGGCGCTGCTCCGCACTGACGGCCGCGCTGCCGGCTCCACCGCTGCCGGTCTGCGCCCGCACGGCGATCGGGACGCACCACCAGCCCAGCAGCGCGGTGAGGAGCGACCGCCGGCATGCGCGCCAGACGAGGTGCGTCACGCGTCGCGCCAGACGCGGCGGAGGTGACGACCCACGGAGAGCCAGCTGCCCACGAGCCCCAGCAGGCCGCCGGCGGCCACACCGAGCAACGCTTGTTGCGTGGTGAAGAACTGGGCGGCCATGAGCGAGCGCGATACGAGCTGGACCGCGCCCCACGCCATCAGCACCGCCAGACCGCCACCGGTGAGTCCCTTGAGCGTCCCGTCGATGAGGTACGGGAGGCGCACGAAGCCGTTGGTGGCGCCCACGAGCCGCATGATCTCGATTTCCTTGGTGCGCGCCAGGATCGCCATGCGGATCGTGGAGCCGATGATGATGATCGCCACCAGCGCGAAGACGCAGCCGAGCGCCATCCCGGCGACGCCGGCGATGTTGCGGATGCGATAGAGCTTCTCCACCCATTCGCGCCCGTAGCGCACTTCCTCCACCACCGGATACGTCTGCAGCCGGCGCGAAATCGCGAGCACGGTGTCCGGATTGCGCGCGCCCTCCTTGAGGCGCAGCTCCACCGACCCGGGAAGCATCGCCCCTTCCATCACGTCGCGGAACTCCTCGAGTTCGGCGCGCGCGCGCTGCAGCGCGGAGTCGGGGCTCACGTAGCCCACGTCGGCCACCTGCGGCATCTTGCTGATGCCCCGCATCAGTTCGTCTACCTGCGCATCGCGCGCGCCGTCGACCAAAAAGGCACGCACCTCCACGCGGTCTTCCACGGCGCGGAGCGCGGCCTCGATGTTGATGGCCACCAGTCCGAACAGCCCGAACGCAAACAGCGAAAAGGCAATCGTGGTGACGCCGAGCACGGCCAGCAGTGGGGCGCGTCGGAACGCGAGCAGCACTTCACGGAGGGCGAGTCTCACCGGCGCCCCCGCATGTCGGCGATCAGCCGCGCCACATCGGTGCCGTCGTGCACGAGCGCCCCGTGATCGAGTTCGAGGAAGCGCAGGCCGGTGCGCTGGATCATCGCCACGTCGTGAGTGGCCATCAGCACCGCCGTGCCCTGCGCGTTGATTTCGCGCAGCAGCAAAAAAATGGCGTGCGTGGCGCGGTCGTCGAGGTTGCCGGTGGGTTCGTCCGCCAGCAGCACGAAGGGGTCGTTGGCGAGCGCCCGCGCAATGGCCACACGCTGCTGCTCGCCCCCCGACAGTTCGTGCGGAAACGCCGTGGCCTTGGAGGCCAGCCCCACCTGCGTGAGCAGCCGCGCCACCTTGGGGCGGATCTGCCCGTGCGGCGCGCCGGTCACCTCGAGCGCGAACGCCACGTTCTGTTCGGCCGTGCGGTCCGGGAGGAGCCGGAAGTCCTGAAACACGATGCCCAGGCGGCGGCGCAACGCGGGGATATCGCGCGGCGTGATGGACTGGCTCGTGAAGCCGGACACGCGCACTTCACCGCTCGTGGGCCGTTCGGCCATCGAGATCAGCTTGAGCAGCGTACTCTTGCCCGCACCGCTGTGCCCCACCAGAAACACGAACTCGCCCTTCTGCATTTCGAAGGACACGTTGTGCAGGGCGGCGCCCGAGCGGGGATACTCCTTGCTGACCTTCGTCAGTCGAAGAATGCCGGACACCGGCTACTCCATGGCCTGAGAGAGATCATCGATCAACGAGGTGGCGTCGTCGAGGCCGATGTTGAATCGTATCGTCCCGTCTGACAGACCGGGCACCGCCGACAGGGCGCTGGCCACCGACCGCGCGCCGCCAAGGCGGGGGGCGTCTTCCACGGCGCACACGTCGAAGCGCTGCAACTGCGCCAACAGCTGCGAGGCCGCCGCATCGCCACCGGCGCACTCCACCGCCATCACGCTGCCGTAGCCCGCAAGGCACGCCGCAGCCACCGCGTGGTCCGGGTGGGAGGCGAGGCCCGGATAGAACACCCGCGTGAAGGCGGGCTGCTGTTCGGCCCACGCGGCGACGGTCTGTGCCGACGCACTCTGCTGCGCCACGCGGACGGCCAGCGTCTGCAGCCCACGGGCCAGACTGGCCACCGCGGCCGGATGCGGCTCGGCGCCCCACGCGCGCATCTTGTGGCGGACTTCCTCGATCACCGCGCCGGTACCGCACACCACACCGGCCACGCCGTCATGGTGCCCGTCGAGCACCGCACTGGCCGCGTGCACGACCACATCGGCGCCGCATTCGACGGCCCGGAAGTTGATGGGGCCGGCCAGTGTGCTGTCCACGACGAACGCCAGCCCGAGCTCCTGCGCCAGCGCGCGGGGCGCCCGCAGGTCCACCACGCGCGTGGTCGGGTCCACCGGTGATTCCACGAACAGCAGGCGCGTCTGCGGCGTGAGCGCGCGGCGCCAGCCCCGCGTTTCCGTGGGATCCACGAAGCTCACCTGCACGCCGAGCGCCGGCAGTTCGTGCACAAAGAAGTGGCGCGTGTCGGCGCGCAGCCAGCTGCTGGCCACCAGATGATCACCGGGAACCAGCAGCGTGATCAGCGTGCTGGCCACGGCGGCCATCCCGGTGGCGAGCACGAGCGCCGCGTCGGTGCGCTCGAGATCGGCCAGTTGCTGCGCGACGGCGGACTCCGGGTTTCTCATGTCGGTTACCACCACAGGGCACAGCGGGAAGGGCGCATCGGTGACGACGGACTCAGACGCGCGTCCGCGAGTCGGTGTCGAGTTTCACGACGCGGATCAGCTCGGATGGTGCCGCCCCGAGCACGTCGCGCAGCAGGCACCCGCCGCGCGGGAGGGTGTCATCGATCTGCAACTCCGCCAGCTCGGATCGGCGGTCCGATACCACACGCACCAACTCGTGGCCCGTCACGAGACGGACCAGCGCATCGTCGCTCCGCATGCGGACCATCGGCCCCCGGTCGACATCCCCCGGCTTGCTGCTGATGAATCCCACCACCTGCAACACGGGGGAAAACCCGCTGAACATCCCCAGTTTGCGGGCTTTCGCCTTTTCGTCGTCGTTCATGATCCCCTCGGTGCAGCCCCGGGCACGATGTAGCCGTCGTCCCGTCGCATGATCAACCGGCGGCCGTGCAGCCGGTCCAGTTCGAGCGTCGCCTCGGCGTCGCTCACCGACAACAGCCGCGCGATGACGTCGGGCCACGTGGGCCCGTGGTCGCGCACGGCCTCCCAGCACCGGCGCTCTTCGTCGTCCACGTGACCGAACAGCTCGGCGGCGCCCTCATGCCATGACACCAGCGCCAGCGCATGACGTTCCAGCACGGTCTCGATCGGATCGATATGCCCTTCGTGGATGCCGCGGAACGTCAGGAACCCCGGGAGCCCATCGTCACTGGCGTAGCGCAACAGCAGCTTGGCCACGATCTCGTCGGCGCAGGAAAAATCCAGCAGGTTGACCTGCGAGAAGTCGATGGTGGTGACCACCGACGCCCCGATCTCGATGACCTGCTGTTCGATGGCACTGCGCACGGCGGCGCCGGTAGGGCGCGTGACCAGATTGGAATACAGGTCGCATACGGTGCCGCGCAGCACCGTGCCCACGTCGATGTGCACCGTCACGGCGCCGTCCGCGGCCGCGGCCGCGAGGTGCTCGTGGCCCGCCCGCGCGCCGGGGCGTCGCCCAGTCGCTCGGGGATCGTGATCTGCATCTGCGCGCCGGGGAAGAAGGGGAGCCCCTCGGTCATCGGCAGGTCTTCGTCCCACGCCGGGTTGATAGCGATGCGGGCGGTGCCGCTACGCACCGACAGCTTGCCGTCCCATCGTCCCACAAACCGCCGGATCCCGGCGAGCCCCTGACCACGCCCCTTGTCGCCGTGGCGGAAGCGGCTGACCGCGCGCAGCACGGCATCTTCGAGCGCCATCGCATCATCCCACCGGTCGCTGCGCCGGTGGCCCGGCGAGCTTTCGAGCGACTTCCGGAAGCCCACGCCGGCGTCGCACACCGCGATCACCACCACGCGGCGACCGAGTCGGCGCGCGTACTTGTACGTCTGCACGGCCACCCATCCGCCCAAGCCGGCGTGCTCCACGATGTTCTGGCACGACTCGCTCAGCGTCATCCCGAAGGCGCCGGTGATGGCGGTGTCGAGATTGAGCTGCCCGTGCAGGATGTCGGCGGCCTTCTGCTGGATACGCCCGACCACGCCGTGCACGTCGTCGCTCTTCGTGATCGGCGTGATCTCGAGCAGCACGTCGGACTCGTGCGCGTCGCGCGCCCGCGGCACGGTGCCGTGCAGATCGTACACCTCGGCGGCATAGCGGAAAAAGCCGCTGCGCGACCAGTACGACACGGTCTCGGGGTGCTCGGGCACCGCGAACCCCATGCGGGCTTCGCGCGACTGCGCGACGCACAACAGCGCGGTGAGGCCGTACGGCGAGGCCCAGCGCGCATGACGCGCGTCGATGAGGATCTTGTCCCCGTCCGGGACCTGCGCCAGGTGTTCTACGACCTGCTCGAAGCTGTGCTCGTCGAGCGAGTTCGGCACGGTGATGACGGTGGTCACGGGGTGCTGAGCTCGCCGCGAAGATGATGCGCGAGGCCGGTGGCCCCACGATGCTCGACATTCCGCGACGCGGCCTGATTGGCCGCCGCGATTGCCTCCGGCAACATATCACCCGCTAACAGCCGCGAGAAACAGGTAGACCCCCACACGTCACCGCACCCGGTGGGGTCGCCGGGGCCGTCCACGCGCGGCGGGACGCTGGGCACCAGACCGGTGCGCACCGCTCCCAGCGCGCCACTGCCGCCCCGCGGCGACGTGGAGAGCGCCGCGTTGTGGCCACGACGCGGCGGGAGATCGGCCAGTCGCTCAAAGCCCGGCGCCGCCACGTACACCGCGCCACGCTTGCCAAGGGTGACGCAGAGGCAGGACACGCCGGCGGCCATCGCGGTCGCCGCGAGCGCCATGGAATCGGGGGCCATCATCTGCATCTCTTCTTCGTTCACCTGCAGCACGTCAAAACACTCGCACCACGCCGCCACATTGGGCAACGGCTGCGCCACGCGCAGGCCGTCGGGAAGCACGGCCATGATCTTCATGTGCAGGTCGCAGTAGATCGGCCCCGGGAAGTGCGCGCGCACCAGCTGTGTGGTTTCGAGGTCCAGCTCCCAGCCGCTCAGGAAGTTGATGTACAGCGCATCCAGCTGCGCCGCTTCCAGTACAGGCTTCAGCCCCAGCCACGTCCACGCCGGCACCCCGCCGGTGAGATGCTCGGTGCGCCGCTCGTCGTCGAGATAGCGCAGCTCCACGCGATTGTTCGGATACGGCACGCCGATCAGTTCCGCATCAGGGGCCATGTGCCGCAGCGCCCGGCAGAACAGGCGCGCCCGATCCACGAGGTCGTCGCCCACGCGCGCGATGGGCACGATCTCCCAGTCGTCGGAGAGCGCGGCGTCGAGCGCCGACAACGAGTAGGTGATGCCGCCCCACTCCTCCACGGGCACGCTGCGCTTGTCGCGGCCGTGCAGCACGTCCCACACGAACGAGCCGATCACGCCCACGCGGCGCTTCCGCGTGCTCACGGGCACCGCTGCCGCCGGCGCACTCACGCGGGCGGCCGGCCGGTGTGCTGCGCGATGAACGTGGCCACGGCACCGACCACACCGGCGGTGCCGGGCAACGTCCCCGGCACGATGCGGCACGCATCGACCGCCGGCTTGAAGGCGCGCCGCCGCACTTCCTGGCGCAACGGACCGAACAGCGCCTCACCGGCCTGCGTCACGCCGCCGGCGATGACCACGCAATCCGGATTGAACACGTTCAGCAGGTTGGCGATGCCGGTCCCAAGGAAGCGCGCCGTGTCGCGCACGATTTCGATCGCCACCGCATCCCCCTGCGCCGCCGCGCCGTACACCGTGGCGGCCGTGATCCGCGACACATCGCCGTCCACCATCGCCGGCAGGATCGACGGCTGATCGAACGACAGCGCCTCCCGCGCGCGCTCGGCGATCGCGGTGCCCGACGCATACGCTTCAAGGCAGCCGTAGTTGCCACAGCCGCAGCGGCGTCCGGTCTGGTCGATCGTGGTGTGGCCGATCTCGCCGGCCACATCGCTGGAGCCGTGATACAGCTTGCCGTCGAAAATGATGCCGCCACCGATGCCGGTGCCGATGGTCATGCCGATCACGTTGCGCGCGCCCTTGGCGGCACCCACCCACCACTCGCCGTACGTGGCGCAGTTCGCGTCGTTGTCGAGCGCGGCGGGCAAGCCGGTCAGCGCCGACATGCGGTCGCGCAACGGGATGTTGTGCCACCCCAGATTCGGGGCCACGAGGACCAGCCCCTGCTCGCGGTCCAGCGGACCGGGGGCACCGATCCCGACCCCGAGAAACGCGTCGCGTGCCGCGCCGGTCTCGCGCATGGTCACCTCCACGGCCGTGTTGACCATGCGGGCCATTCTGGCGATCACGCCATCGGCGCCTTCGTGCGAGGCAGTCGGCTCAGAGGCGAGGCCGTACTGTCGCACGCCGTCGGCGGACATGGCGCACACGACAATGTTGGTGCCGCCAAGATCGACACCGACAATGAACTGGTTGGCTGGGGTGGCAGGCATACGGTGAAAAGATAATGCCGGCGCCTAGCGGTGGCTGCGAAGGGGATCGTTAACGCACGTCGTCGATGATCGTCCTCTAGGCATGCCAACGCTGCCGCTACCCCGAACGCCTCGCCTGCCGGCGACGGCGCTGTTCCGATTCCTGAGGGTCGCGTGCGGGGTCGCGTGCGGGGTCGGACTCGGGTTCACGACAGCGTGCGCCAGCACCGACGGGGCCGGAACGCCGACCGCGCCGCCGGTCGAACCACCACCGGTCTCGGTCGATCCGCGCACCCTCGCGCCCTACTTCCCCCCGACCACGGGGGCGTCGTGGGACACCATCGCCGGTGCTCGGCTTGCCTACGACACCGCCGCCCTCACGGCGGCTCTCGACTGGGCGGGCACACAACGATCCACGGCGGTCGTGGTCCTGTGGCGCGGACGGATCGTGGCCGAGCGCTACTGGAACGGATGGACGCCGACCAAGGACTCGATCATCGCGTCCGCCAGCAAGTCGGTCCTCAGCGCCATCACCGGTGAACTGGCGCGATCGGGGCGACTCTCGCTGGACAGCGTCGCCGCGCGATACCTCGGTGCCGGATGGTCGCGCAGCCCCGGCACCGAGTCCCGCATCACGGTGCGGCATCTCTTGGGCATGATGTCCGGGCTCAATGACTCGCTGCAGGCCGTCGTGCCGCCCGGTACGCGCTTCTACTACAACAATCCGGCGTACTATCAGCTGTTCGGTGTCGTCCAAGCGGCCAGTGGCGAGACCATCAACGTGCTGTCGCGGCGCCTGCTGTTTGATCGTATCGGCATGTCGCGCTCCATTTGGGTGCCCAACATCGACACGGGCGAACTGGGATGGATTCTGAGTAGTACGGCGCGCGACATGGCGCGATTCGGGCTGCTGGCGCTCAATCGCGGTCGATGGAATGGCGTCGCGGTGCTGGCTGACAGCGCATGGTTTACCGCATCATGGCGTGCGACGCCCCCCGACAACGCCGGATACGGACTGCTCTGGTGGCTGAATGGCAGCAGCAGCTATCGCACACCGGGGCCGTATCTGCTCCCCTCGCAATCGGGGGCGCTCATTCCGTCGGCGCCGGCGGATCTCGTGGCGGCACTCGGCAAGGGCGACAAAAAGATCTACGTGGTGCCCAGTCTCGAACTCGTGGTCGTCCGCCACGGCGAGGAAGCCGATGCCTCGGTGGGCAACCCCCTCGCCATCTCGGCCTTCGACGAGCAGTGGTGGCGCAAACTCAAGCCAGCATTTCGCTACTGACGCGCGCGCATCTCGCGGACGATCTGTTCGGTCACGGCGCTCGGCTGCACATCCCGCATGCACTGCCAATGTCCGAGTGGGCAGGCCTGTCCGCCGTGGGCACTGCACGGTCGGCAAGTGAGCTCGTGACGCCCCAGCACCACCTGTCGATCGGCGAGCGGCCCGAAGCCCATGCCCGGCACCGTGGGACCGAACAGCGCGACGGTCGGCGTATTCATCGCCGACGCGAGGTGTAACGGGGCGGAATCGTTGGTGACCAACAGTATGCAGCGCGCGAGCAGGGCGGCCGATCCCAGCAGCGACAAACGGCCCGTGGCATCGAGCACCGGCCGGCCGCCACGCTGCCGGACGGCCTCACCGATGGCGGCCGCCAGCGGGGCATCACCAGCGGCACCGATGACGACCACACGGGCCGCGGGGAGCCGTGCCACGAGCTCCCCCGCGAGCGCGTCGTACCACGGCCAGCGCTTGGTGGCCCAGACACTTCCGGGCGCCAACGCCACCAGGGGCTCACCGCATTCCACACCGGCTGCGGCCAGCAGTGCGGTCACGTGCGCGTGGTCGTCGGCGCCGGGATACAGTGACGGCCGCAGATGCGCCGGCACCACCGCCCCGGTTGCGCGTGGGTCGTCGGCCAATCCCCACAGCCGCTGCGCGTGGTGCCAGTCGTTGCGGTACGCCACGCGGCGCGAATACAACCATCGTCCCGCCGACGTGTCGAAGCCCACGCTCGCCACACCGGCCAGTCGCGCCAGCGCCGCCGTGCGCCACGAGCCCTGCGCCATGTAGGCCGTGGTGGCCCCGGTGGTCCGCAATCGCGCCGCCACTCGACGCAATCCCGCCAACCCCGCGTCGGTGTTCCGCTTGTCGTAGACGATCACCGACGCGACCGCCGGATGATTTGCCAGCACCGCCGCATTGGCCGGCGTGGCCACGACGTGCACCTCACCCGCACGCGCCAACCGCTCGAGGAGCGGGGTCGTGAGGATCATGTCGCCTAGAAAGGACGTTTGGAGGACGGCCGAGATACTCACGTGAGTTTCGAGTTACGAGTTCGAGTTTCGAGTGGTGAGTGGTTGCTACTCAGCACTCGAAACCCTGACTCGCCACTCGACACGCACGTGAGAATCAGTCGACCTGCAGCACCGCAAGGAACGCTTCCTGCGGAATTTCCACGCTGCCCACCTGCTTCATGCGCTTCTTTCCTTCCTTCTGCTTCTCCAACAGCTTGCGCTTCCGCGAGATGTCGCCGCCGTAGCACTTCGCCGTCACGTCCTTCCGCAGCGGCTTCACCGTTTCGCGCGCGATGACCTTCATGCCGATCGTGGCCTGAATGACCACTTCGAACATCTGGCGCGGGATCAGTTCCTTGAGCTTTTCCGCGACCTTACGGCCCCACTCGTACGCCTTGTCTTTGTGCACGATCACCGAGAACGCGTCGATCGCGTCGCCGTTGATCAGCATATCGAGGCGCACGAGATCGCTTTCGCGATACTCGAGGATCTCATAATCCAGTGAGGCGTAGCCGCGGCTCACCGTTTTCATCTTGTCGAAGAAGTCGAGAATGATCTCGCCGAGCGGAAACTCCCAGTCCAGCTCCACGCGCACGGTGTCGAGGAAGCGCGTGTTCTTGTAGATGCCGCGGCGCTCCATGCCGAGCGTCATGATGGGGCCGATGTAATCCGACGGGCACATGATGCGCGCGCGCACGTACGGCTCCTTCACGCGCGTGATCACCACGGCCGGCGGCATGAGTGCCGGATTCTCCACCAGCAGCTCGGTCCCGTCTGTTTTCGTGACCTGATACTCCACGCTGGGCACGGTGGTCACGAGATCCAGATTGTATTCCCGCTCCAGGCGCTCCTGCACGATTTCCATGTGCAGCAGCCCCAGGAAGCCGCAGCGGAATCCGAAGCCGAGCGCGGTGGACGTCTCCGGCTCGTACTGCAGCGAGGCGTCGTTCAGCTTCATCTTTTCGAGCGCATCACGCAGCGTTTCGTACTGCGTGGTGTCGGTCGGATAGATGCCGGCAAACACGAACGACTTCACTTCCTGGTAGCCGGGCAGCGCTTCGGGGGCGCGGTTGTCCTGATCGAAAATCGTGTCGCCGGCGCGCGTTTCGCGCACCGAGCGCACGGCGGCCAGCACGTAGCCCACTTCACCGGCGTGCAGCACGTCGGTGGGCACCTGCCGGAGCTGCAGATAGCCCACTTCGGCTACTTCGTACACGTTGTCGGACGCGCCGAAGGTGATCTTGGTCCCCTTCCGCATCGCACCATCGACCACGCGGATACTGGGAATGGCGCCGCGATACTTGTCGTAGTACGAGTCGAAAATGAGCGCGCGCAGCGGACCGTTCACGTCACCTGACGGCGGCGGCACGCGCCGCACGATCTCTTCCAGGAGCTCGGGGACGCCGGTGCCTTCCTTGCCGCTCACCTGCAGCACGTCTTCCGGCCGGCAGCCGATCAGGTCAACCACTTCCTGGCGGCGGCGTTCCGGCTCCGCGCCCGGCAGGTCGATCTTGTTCAGCACCGGAATGATTTCGAGGCCGGCGTCCATGGCGAGGAACAGATTCGACAGCGTCTGCGCCTGAATGCCCTGCGACGCGTCGACCACGAGGATCGCGCCTTCGCACGCTGCGAGCGACCGCGAGACTTCGTACGTGAAGTCCACGTGCCCCGGCGTGTCGATCAGGTTGAGCTCGTAGTTCTGCCCGTCGCCGGCTTTGTAGCTCATGCGCACGGCATTGAGCTTGATCGTGATGCCGCGCTCGCGCTCGAGGTCGAGCGTGTCGAGCACCTGAGACTTCATTTCGCGCTTCTGCAACGTGCCGGTCTTCTCAATCAGGCGGTCCGCGAGGGTGGACTTGCCGTGATCGATGTGCGCGACGATGCAGAAGTTGCGGATGTGACTGAGTTCCAACGGTGTGCCTTGCTAAAAGGGGCGATGCGTGGACAGCCTTTTATGATAATCGATTCCCCCCGCAATCTGGTGCCCGAATACGCGAACGGCGGCCGTCCCCAAGGGGTGGCCGCCATATAAGTCATTGGTATGGAATGGTTTACCGCGGTGGCGGAGGCGTCGTGCCGGAGCCGGTGCCAGCCTGACCGGCCCGCTGCGCGGCGGTGGGCGGCTTCGGTGGCGGGGGCAGGTAGACGATGCGCCCGGTCTCAATGGCGGCTACCGCGCCGCCCTTGAGCGTAAAGGGGGCACCGCTGATGTAGCCCTGCGGAATCATGCCGGTCTTCTGGTAGACGTTGGCCGTCATGACGATCGGATCGAGCATGGTGAGGCTGAGGCCACCATTGAGGCTGGTGGTATACCGCGCCACCGTGACGGGTCCGTTCCCGAAGGCGAAGGCGCCACTGATCACCGGCACCGGCGAAATGGTGCTGGGCTGGCTGATCACGGCGTCAAACGGCACGCCGGTTTCATAAATCGTCTTGGCCAGAATCTCGATCAGCTGCTGTTCGCTGCCCGCCAGCGTATCCATGAGCAGGTCGTGGCCCCAGCGGCCGCCGGCCTTGAATGCCGCCAACTCGGGCTTCACGTTCGAGGCGATCGCGACAATCAGCGGCGACTCGCCGTAGTTCAGCAGGTGCAAGGCCTCATCCCCGAGCAGCCGACGGGGCTTGACCGTCTTGCCCGCTCTGAGCGTCCCGGCGTCGGTCGGCCGGGCCGGCGAGAGAATCTGGATCGGCAGTGCCGAACCCGTGGTACGCGTGACCGCAAAAACAGTGACGTACGCGTCACGGTTCACCGAGAGCGACAGACCGGGCCAATCGGCAAGCGATGTGACGGCGGTGACGCCCGTCACGGTCACCTGCGGAGTGCGCGTCGCCGGCGCCGAACCAGAGGGCGCCCCCTGAGCCGTCAGGGGGCCGCTCACGGCCAACGACGCGACGGTTGCCAGCACGCCAAACGATCTGGGCACGTCCGCACTCCTGGTACCGAGGGAGTTATTCATCAATTCTCAACCAAAGTCGGTGGCGCGGCCGTAAATGTCAAAGACTTCAGAGCCGCCGCCGGATCCCCAGCCCACATCCGCGCTCTTCGCACTATCCTTCTCGTCAATGTCCCAGACCCGCGCTGACCAACTCGACCCTGCCGTCCTGGCGGCCCTCGGCCACCTGGAACTCGTGTCACGCTGGGTGGTGGACGGGTTCGTGACCGGGTTGCACCGCTCTCCGCGGAAAGGCTTCAGCGTGGAATTCGCCGAGCACCGGCCGTACATGCCCGGCGACGACCTGCGCTATCTCGACTGGCGCATCGCCGGCCGTGCCGACCGCTGGGTGGTGAAGCAGTTCGAGGAGGAGACGAACGCCCGCGCCATGCTGGTGCTCGACGTCAGTGCCTCCATGCAGTGGACGGGGCACCCCGCGCGGCTAGCCAAGCTGGCCTACGCCGAGCGGTTGGCGTCTGCCGTGGCGTTGCTGCTGCTGCGTCAGCGCGATGCCGTGGGGCTGATCCGGTTCGATACCACCATGCGCAACGTGGTGCCGCCGCGCTCGCAGCGCACGCAGTGGCGCCGGCTGGTGGCCGCCTTCGCCGAGCCCGGTGGGGGCGCTGGCTCCGATGTGGCGGGTGCGCTGCTGCAGGCCGCTCGGCTGGTGCGTCGCCCCGGCTTCGTGGTGCTGCTGTCCGACCTGCTGGCCGACCCGGAGCCGGTGGCCGATGCCACCCGTACCCTGCGGGCGCGCGGCCACGAGGTGCTGGTACTGCACGTGATGGACCCCGCCGAGCGGGATTTCCCCGAGTCCGGCGAAGCGCGCTATCGCGATCCGGAATCCCGCCTTGAAGTCCCGGCCTCGCCGGCCGATGTCCGCGCCACGTACCAGGCCACCGTGCAGGAGGCGCTCGCCGAATGGCGCGCCGCCCTGGGCCGGGCCGGCGCGCGCTATGCCGTGGCCATGACCGATGAACCGTTCGGACGGCCGTTGCGCCATCTGGTCGGTGTGAACGGTCGTGGGGCCATGATCTGATGGCCGCGCGCCTCTCTCTGTAGCCTCCTCGCAGCCTCCCGATGGCGTTTCTCGCTCCGTTGTTCCTGTCGCTGGCCGCGCTGGCCGGCGTGCCGCTGCTCGTTCACCTGCTGCGGCGCAAAGTCGGTCGCACGGTGGACTTTCCGGCCGTGCGCTACCTCACGCGCATGGAGCAGGAGCACAGCCGTGATCTGAAGCTGCGCCATCGCCTGCTGCTGTTCCTGCGGCTGCTGGCCGTACTCGCCCTCGCGCTCGCCGCCGCCCGCCCCATCGCACAGTTGGCCGGGCTCGGGCACGCGCCAGTCGCGCTGGCCATTGTGCTGGATAATTCGATGAGCACCGGCCTGGTGGAGCAGGAGCGCATGGTGTTCGACAGTCTGCGTGCCGATGCCCGCGCACTGGTGGCCACGCTCTCCAACGACGACCGCGCGTGGCTCGTGACCGCCGACGGCCGCGTGATCGGTGGGAGCGCCTCGGCGCTGCAGGACGCGCTCGCGGCGCTCACTCCCCTCGGCGGACGCGGCGACCTCGCCGCGGCGACGCGCCGTGCGGTGGGACTGGCCCGCAGTGGTGCGCCGCGCGCACCGGTGGTGGCGGTCGTGAGCGACGGGCAGCGCCAAGCGTTTGCCGCCGACAGTGTGGTGGACGCCGGCTCCGTGCCGGTGGTGATGCTGGCGCATGGCGCTCGCGGCACGGTGCGCAACCGCGCCGTGTTGGCGGCGCGCGCGGAACCCGCCCGGTGGACGCCCTCGGGTACGGTGACCTTCGCGATCAGCGCCCCCGACTCGGCCGATTGGCGGCTGCTGCTCGATGGCCGCACCGTCGCCCGCGGCGCGGTGGGGGCGGCTCCCGTGGGGGCGCCGACGCGGCTGACGCAGCGGTTGGTGAGTGCCAGCAGCGGTTGGGTGCGCGGCCGCGTGGAGGTGGACGCCGACGCGCTGCGCGCCGACGATGCGCGGTGGTTTGCGGTGCGCGTGGCCCCGCCGCCCACCGTGGCGATCCGCCCCGAGAGCGGTCCGTTTCTGAGCGCGGCGCTGGCGACGCTGGTGGATGAACAGCGCCTCGAACGCGGGCGCGAAGGGAACGACGGGAGCGTTGCTGTGTCGGGGGCCGATGCGCCGGGGCTCCGCCTGCCGGTGTTGCTCACCGCGCCGCGCGATCCGGTGCGTCTCGGTGAGGCGAACCGCACGCTCGCGCGGCTGGGGATTCCGTGGCGCTTCGGCGCCATCGCCCGCAATCTCGTGCTCGCGCGGGCCGTGAGCGCCGACGGTGTCCCGATCGACACCAACGCCTCGGCGGTCCGCGTGTTTGAAGGCACGCCGGTGCGGGTGCGCTATCCCTTGGTGTACTCGCCTGGCGACCGCCCGGCCGGGTCGCCCGGCGCGGCGCCGATGGCCACGCTCGCGGATACCCTCGCGACCGCGGGCGGATCGGCGTGGGCCGTGGCCGGCGAGGGGTATCTGCTCATCGCTTCGCCGCTCGAACCCGACGCGACCGATCTCCCCCTGCGCGGCGCGTTCGTGCCGTGGCTGCTGGAGGCGCTGTCACGGCGGCTGGGGGAGGACGGGCGGTTGATCGAGGCGGTGCCCGGTGAGCGCATCGCGGGGCTGCGCAGCGTGACGGGCATCGAAGGGCCCGACGGGAAAGTGGTGGGCACCAACGGTGACCGTCTGACCGTTCCCAATGCATCGGGGGTCTACTATCTCCGGCGCCAGGCGGCGCGCGTCGGCGCCCTGGTGGTCAATCCGGAGCCAGAGGAGTCGGACGTGGTGGGGATGGATCAGGCAGCAGCAGACAGCGCGGTGGCGCGCCTGCGCACCCATGTCATGGGGCGCGACGTGGTCTCCGTCCCCAGCGCCGGCGCGTGGCAGCGCCAGATTTTCGATCGCGCCGCAGGCCACGGGCTGCTCCTGCCGCTGGTGGCGTTGGCGCTGGCCGCCCTGCTCGCGGAAGCCTGGCTGGCCCGACACTGATGGGCCTTCCCAGACTGCTCGATGCGATCGAGGCGCTGCCGGCGTTCGCACGAGTTCATAAGGCAATTCCAGGACCCGGTCAGAGCCTCCGCGTTGGTGGACTCGCCGGGTCGGCCGACGCGGTGTTCGTGGCGGCTCTCGCCCGCGCGCTGCCGCAGCGGTTGGTGGTGGTCATCACCGATCAGGTCGGTGACGCCGAGCGCTGGTTAGCCGACCTCCAATCGCTGGTGGACGACATCCCCGTGGCGCTGTACCCGCCACGCGAAGGGTTTGGCGAAGTCGAGCCGCACGCGGAAGTGGCTGGCGAACGAGTGGAAACACTCGAAAAGCTCGGACGCAGCGGCGTGCGCTTGTTGCTCACCACCGCGCGCGCCGTGCTCGAGCAGACGTCGTTGCCGCGCGCCCTCGCCGGCGCGCGGCTCGAGCTGCGCAAGGGCGACGTGCGTCGTCTCGAAGACCTCACGGCGCATCTCGAATCCATCGGCTTCGAACGGGTGCCGATGGTGGAAGACGTCGCGCAGTTCTCGGTGCGCGGCGGCATCATCGACATCTACTCGTTCGGCATGGCCGAGCCGGTGCGCCTCGAGTTCTGGGGCGATGATATCGTCGAGCTGCGTCACATCGACCTCAACACGCAGCGCAGCACGCGCGACGCCGAACTGGCGCTGATCCTGCCGGTGGATGGTCGCGTGCGGGACGAGGAGGGCGACGCCGAGCGGGTGGCGCTCCCGTCGCTCTGGCCCCCCGACGCCGTGGTGATCATGCCGGCGGGCACGTCGGTGCTGCCGGAGCTGGTGCGCACGTGGGACGAAGCCGCGCATCATCTCGAGCTCGCCCGTCGTCGCGGTGAAGAGTGGGTGCGTCGCGAACGGCTGTTCGTGCCGCCCGCCGAAATGGCGAGTACCCTGGCGCGCTTCGGCACCATTCGCATTGCGCCGCCGCCGCTGCGGGCGGTGAGTGCGTCGTCGGCCGATCTCCAGCCACAGGGGCCCGAGCCCGACGTGGTGTTCGCCACGCGGCCGCCGGAATCGATCTCGCGCGACCTGCGGGTGTTGCGCAAGCTGCAGCGCGACGGCTTGCACACGGTGATCCTGTGCGACAACGCCGGGCAGGTGGAGCGTCTCGACGAACTGCTGGGCGAGGATGGCCCGCTGTCGGCCTCGCTCGCCATCGGCGTGCTGGGTGGTGGGTTCATCATCCCGAACGTCGTCCGGGTGCTCACCGATCACGAGATTTTCCGTCGTGACCGTCGGCTGCGCCGCACGCGCAAGTACAGCACCGGGGCGCCGCTCGACACACTGGGCGCCCTCAAGCCGGGCGACTACGTCGTGCATCTCGAGCACGGCATCGGCATCTATCGCGGCATCGAAAAGATCTTCGTGCGCGAAAGCACGATCGAAGCGGCGGTCATTGAATACGAGGGCGGCGACCGCCTGAACGTGCCGCTGTACCGCATCGATCAGATCGAGCGGTACCGCAGCGCCACCGACGTGTCCGAGGATGCGCCGGCACCGCGGCTGCACAAGCTGGGCGGCAATCGCTGGAAGCAGCAGCGCGAAAAAACGCGCATGGCGATTCTCGAGATGACGCAGGAGCTGCTTGACCTGTACGCCCGACGCAAAGTGGCCACGCGCCCCACGCACGGGGTGGACACGGCGTGGCAGCGGCAGCTGGAGAGTTCGTTTCTCTTTGAAGACACGCCGGACCAGCGGAAAGCCACGGAAGACGTGAAGCGCGACCTCGAGAGTGACCGTCCCATGGATCGCCTGCTCGTGGGCGACGTGGGGTACGGCAAGACCGAGATCGCTATCCGCGCGGCCTTCAAGGCGGTGCAGGGTGGGCGGCAGGTGGCGGTGCTGGTGCCCACCACGATTCTCGCCGAGCAGCACGCGCGTAGCTTTGGCGATCGCCTGGCCGATTTCCCGGTCACGGTGGAAGTGATGAGTCGCTTCCAGACGGCCAAGGAACAGGCGATTGTGGTCGAGAAGCTCCGGAAGAAGCAGGTCGACATCGTGATCGGCACGCATCGGCTGCTCAGCCCCGACGTGGAGTTTGCCGACCTCGGCCTGATCATCGTGGACGAGGAGCACCGTTTCGGCGTGAAGCACAAAGAGCGGCTCAAGCAGCTCAAGCTGCAAACCGACGTGCTCACGCTCACGGCCACGCCGATCCCGCGTACGCTGCATCAGAGCCTGGCCGGGCTGCGCGATCTGACGCTCATGCAGACGCCGCCGCGCGACCGCTCGCCGGTGCTCACGTTCGTAGAGCCGTTCGACGACGCCCTGATCGAGGAAGCGATCTCGCGCGAGCTCGACCGTGGTGGGCAGGTGTTCTTCGTGCACAACCGCATCGAGACCATCGAAGCCATCGCTGACCATCTGCGTCGCATCGTGCCGCGCGCCTCGGTGGCCGTGGGACACGGGCAGATGAAGGAACGCGAGCTCGAAGTGGTGATGCGCCAGTTCGTGGACCACGAGGTGGACATCCTGGTGTCCACCCTCATCGTGGAAAGCGGGCTCGACGTCCCGAACGCCAACACGATGTTCGTGAACCGGGCCGATCATCTGGGGCTGGCCCAGTTGTATCAGCTGCGCGGCCGTGTGGGGCGCTCGCACCGCCGGGCCTACTGCTACCTGCTCGTACCCGACCGGGTGGACGAGGACGCCGAGCGCCGCCTCGCCGTGCTGGAGCACCATACCGAGCTGGGCGCTGGGTATCGGATCGCCCTCAAGGATCTCGAGCTGCGCGGGGCGGGGAATCTGCTGGGGTCGGAACAGTCCGGGTTTGTTCACTCGGTCGGGTTCGACCTGTACCTGCGGCTGCTCGACGAGACCGTGCGCCAGCTATCCGACGCCG
>JARIEV010000042.1 GCA_031127225.1 Gemmatimonadota bacterium
AACGTGTCGTTATCGCCCGCCGTGAACAGCACCCCGTGCTGCGGCACGGCGTCCAGCAGCAGACGCGCATACGTGCGCGGCAGCGACGCCGCCGGCTCCCGCGTGCGATCCATCACCGTGCGGTTAGCCACGAGCGGAAGCGCCCCGATGAGCAGCGGCAGCATGGCCACCGGCGCCGGGAGCCGGCGGGCCAGCGTGGTGGTCATCGCCGTGAGCCCGGCCCCCGCCAGCAGCCCCCACGCCCAGAAGCCGAGGGCGAAGAAGTAGTCGCGTTCCCGGGCCTCGTGCAGCGCGCCCACGGGGACGAACGGGCCGCCGAACGTGGGTCCGGCGCGCAGGTTGAGCCAGCAGGCCACCCCCACCGTGCCCGAGAGCAGCAGCACGACCATGGCGCGCCCCACCCGCGCCTCATGACGCCACAGGGCACGTCCCCCGAGCAGCGCGAGCCACGCCCACGCCACCGTGAGCGCCGCGCGCGGTACCGATGGCGTAGGGAACGGATGCACCCCGAACGCCACCTGCCAATCGGCCCACTGAAACACGTTCCCCAGCTGCAGCCAGAGCGGGACGCGCCGCGGCCACAGCCCCGCCACGTCGTACTGCTCGCGCCGCAGCACGGCGATCAGCGCCGAGAGCGAATCCGGGTGCCCCGAGTTGAGGGCTGGCGACCGGCCCGACAGCAGCGGCAACACGGCCACGGCGGAGAGGGCGAGGAGCGCCAGCGCGCCCCACACCAACAAGTCGCGACCGCGCACCCGCGGCCCGTGCCACGCCAGCAGCACCGCGGCCGGCAGGGCCACGAGCACGCTGAGATGCAACGGCACCGCCAGGGCGGCCACGAACACCAGCAGGGCACGGGCACGGTGACGCATCGCGGGACGGGTGGATGCCCGCCCCGCGAGGTCGCCCACCAACAGCAGCAGCGCCGACGCGAGCAGCGCGAGCGCGTACACCTCCGTCTCGGTGGCATTGCTCCAGACCGTGGTCATCGTGCCCGCCATGACGGCGGCGACCACGGCACCGCGCGTGCCGATCCACGGGCGCAACAACGACGCGCCCACGGCCCCGGCGGCGGCGCCCGACAGCACCGACAGCATCGTGACCGCCCGCGCCGGCCCCGTGGCGGAGAACAGCCCCGAGACCACGCGCCCAACGAGCACCCACAGCGGCGTTCCCGGCGGATGCGGAATACCGAGGGTCCGTACGGCCGTGACCAGCTCGGACGCGTCCCAGAAGGTGAGATCGGGGGCGGCCGTGGCGAGGTACGCCGGGAACAGCACCGCCATGGTCAGCACGGGGGCGAACACCCACGACGGCAGTTGCCACCGCGCGCGGCGCGCGCGCGGAGCGGGCGGGGGCATGGTCACGAGGCCGTCATGAAAACGGTCATCGCGGCGGTCATCGCGGCGGCACGGCGGGGCGGCCGGCGTCACCCGTACGGTCGGCCGTGGGCCGGATCGGCCGGCCGGCGAGCAGATCGCGCACCTGCACTGGCGTAAGACGCCCCTGCAACGCACCGTCGCGCGCCACCGACACCACGGCGGTCTCCTCCGACACCACGATCACGATGGCGTCCGATTCCTCCGCCAGCCCCAGAGCCGCGCGGTGCCGTGTGCCCAGCGACCGGTTGCCCACCATGCCCTGGGACAGCGGCAGAATGCACCCGGCGCCGACGATGGTGTCGCCGCGGATGATCACGGCGCCGTCGTGCAACGGCGAGTAGGGGGTGAAGATGGTGGTCAGCAGGTCGGCGGACACCTTGGCCTGCAGAGCCGAGCCACTGTCGATGAAGTCGCCGAGCGGCACATCCCGCTCGATGACGATGATCGCGCCCACGCCGGAGCGGGAGAGTCGCTCGACCGCCTCGGCGATTTCGTCCTCCACTGGCCCCTGCTCCACCCGACGGAACAGCTTGGTGACTGGGGTCTGACCCAGATGGGCGAGCGCGGCGCGCAACTCCGGCTGAAACACGAGCAACAGCGCGAAAATGCCGTACGTGAACACCAACCCGAGCAGGTAGGTGATCATCGTCAGGTGCAGCAGCGACGCGACGCCGTACACGACGACGAGCACGAGGACGCCCCCCAGAATCTGGAGCGCCCGCGTGCCGTGAATGAGCAGCAGGAGGCGGTAGAAGACCAGCGCGACGACCCCGATTTCGAGGCCGTCGCGCCAGGTGACCTGCAGCGACTGTATGTCGATCAGGTCCGTCACGCCGGACCGGCCCCGCGCTTACGCAGGGGCGATCTCGGGCCCGCCCAGCAGCGGCGGCGTGACCGGACGCGGCGCGGGCACCGACGGCGCGGCCAGCGAGGGCGGCGCCGACGGCATGTCGGGCATGCGCGGCGGCAACTCCTTGCCGGCCTTGAGCAGCAGGATGTCGTCGCGCGTGAGCGTCTCGCGCTCGAGCAGCTGCGTGGCCACGATGTCGAGTAGCGACCGATGCTCGGTGAGCACGGCGACCGCACGGGCATGCGCCTCGAACGCCACGCGCTTCACTTCGGAATCGACCAGCTGCGCGGTCTGCTCGGAGACTTCCCGACGCGTCTGGATGTCGCGCCCCAGGAACAGCTCCTGCTCGACGTCGCCCACGAGGATCGGTCCGATGGTGTCGGACAGTCCCCACTGCGTGACGTAGCGCCGTGCGATGCTGGTGGCCTGTTGGATGTCGCTGGCCGCCCCCGTGGTGACGCGGTTGTGCCCGAACACGATTTCTTCGGCCGCCCGTCCGCCGTACGCCATCACGAGGCGCGCTTCGAGCTGCTCGCGCGTGACCGACACGCGGTCATCCTCGGGGAGCGTGAACGCGATGCCCAGCGCGCGCCCACGCGGCACGATCGTGACCTTATGCAGCGGATCGTTGCCGTAGACCATCATGGCGCACACCGCGTGGCCGGCCTCGTGGAACGCCGTGAGGCGACGCTCGTCGTCCTTCATGACCAGCGACTTGCGCTCGGCGCCCAGCATGACGCGATCCTTCGCTTCCTCGAGATCGCTCATGTAGATCTTGTCGTGCCCCTTCCGGGCCGCGAGCAGCGCCCCTTCGTTCACCAGGTTGGCGAGGTCGGCACCCGCCATGCCCGGGGTGCCGCGCGCCAGCGAGTGTACGCTCACGTCCTCGGCCTGCGGCTTGTTGCGTAGATGGACCTTGAGAATGCCTTCACGGCCGCGCAGGTCAGGGGCATCGACCACGATCTGGCGGTCGAATCGGCCCGGACGCAGCAGCGCGGGATCGAGCACGTCGGGGCGGTTCGTGGCGGCGATCAGGATCACGCCGTCGTTCGACTCGAAGCCGTCCATCTCGACCAGCAGCTGGTTGAGCGTCTGCTCGCGCTCGTCGTGCCCGCCGCCCATGCCCGAGCCGCGATGGCGACCGACGGCATCGATTTCGTCGATAAAGATGATGCACGGCGCCTGCGCCTTGCCCTGCTCGAACAGATCACGCACGCGGGAGGCGCCGACGCCCACGAACATTTCCACGAAGTCAGAGCCCGACATCGAGAAGAACGGGCGTCCGGCTTCACCGGCCACGGCCTTGGCGAGCAGCGTCTTGCCGGTGCCCGGCGGGCCGACCAGCAGCGCGCCCTTGGGCAGACGGCCCCCCAGCTTGGTGAACTTCTGCGGGTCCTTCAGGAACTCGATGATTTCCTGCAGCTCGACCTTGGCCTCATCGGCCCCCGCCACGTCGGCGAAGGTGATCTTGGGCGTGTCGCCGGTGAGCAGCTTGGCCTTGCTCTTCCCGAACGTGAACGCCTTGTTCCCGCCCGACTGCATCTGGCGGAACAGGAAGATCCAGAAGCCGATGAGCAGGATATACGGCAGCAGCGTCACGACGACGCTGCCGAAATTGGCGCGCGGTTCGGTGGCGGACGTGCGCACGCCCCGCGCGTAGAGCAGCTTCTGCTCTTCGGCGGCCGACCCCTGCACCAGCCGCACGACGAACTTCCGCGCTTCGCGGTTGTTCACGCGCACCGGCTGGTTGAACTGGCCGGCCAGCACGTTGTCGGTCTGGAAGGTCGCGGCCTTGACGTTGCCGACTTCCAGTTGCTGCCGGTACGCGGTGTAGTCGATTTCCGGGGCCTGCGTTTCGCGGCCGTTCCCGTAGGTGAGGAAAGCGACCGGAATCAGGATCACGAGGATCCAGAAGGACAAGGTCTTGGAGAAGCGTCCCCAGTTGATCGGCTTCTTCGGCGAGGGCGTCATGTTCGGTGCCATAGTGTGACCGCCTTACTGCAGGCTGGCGACATACGGGAGGTGCCGAAAATTCTCGGCATGGTCGAGCCCGTAGCCAACCAGAAATTCGTGCGGCGCATCGAACCCGATGAACCGCGTGGGATGATGAAGCTCTGTCGCAATGTGCTTGTGCAACAACGCGCAGATCTCGAGCGAACGCGGCTTCCGGTCACCGAGCAGGTTGACGAGCCGGTTGAGCGTGCGGCCGGAATCCACGATGTCTTCCACTAACACAATGTGTTTCCCCGCCAATTCCGTTTCCGGATCGTAGAGAAGCCGCACCACGCCGCTCGATTCCATCGCATCGCCGTACGACGACGCCACGAGGAAATCGACCTGCAACGGCCGGGCGATGTGGCGCACGAGGTCGCTGAGAAAAATGAAACTGCCCTTGAGCAGCCCCAGGACGAGCAGCTCGCCGTCGGGGTACGCCGCCGTGATGTCTGCCCCCAACTCCTGCACGCGCGCCGCGATGGTGCCGGCGTCGTACACGATGCGGCGGACGGCACGGCCGTCGAGGCGCGGATCCGCCGCGATCGGTTCGCTCTGCTCAGTCACGCTCGCGCTCACACCGGTACCAAATCACCTCCGGCCAACCGGGCCGGGACGGCGCCGCACGACTGCGGCATACCCCAGGAACCCACACCACCTCGTCATTCACGAGAACGACCGGCCACCCTGACCGGTCCAGTGCGGGCACATGTGCTTCTGCAAAGTATCGCGTCACGCGCCTCCCTGCTGGGGCCCCCGCGGTTCGGATGCGATCACCGGCCACCCAGCCTCGGAGCCGCAGCACACCGTCGCGCGGAATTCCCATCACCCACAGCTCGCCCTCATCGGGTGCCTCGCCGGGTAACGCCTCCGCGGCGGCGGGCCACCACCGGCGGAACCGGAACCGCCCGAAGCGCGGCGGCAGACCCTCCGCCGTCCCCTGCCATGCGGTCGTCGCGGCGCGGCCAACGGCCGTGGCGCGACGACGCACCTCAAAGCGGTCACCCGGTGGTTCATCCGGACGCCCCGCCCGATGCAACACCAGCGCGCCGCCGGACACCATGACATGCGCGCCACGGCGGCTCTGCGTCGTAAACCGCACGAGCTCGCGAGTTCCGCGGGCGTCGAGGGTGACGCCCGCACGGGCGCAGAGCGCCGGCCACAGGACGGCGCGCCCCTCGGGCGAGGTGTCGGCTACCGCCGCCCGCGCGATGGTAGCCCGATCGCCCTGGGGAGAAACCGTCGCCCCCGCGGCGTCCACTAGTGCGTCCACCTCGCGCCGCCACCCCGCCGCGCGATCGGCCACGGCCAGCATCCCCGCGCCGAAGCCCGGGGTCGCCACTTCGAGCGCGGGCAGCAAATCGTGGCGCACGCGCGTGCGCAGAAACGCCGACGACGCGTTCATGGGATCGTCGAGGTACGGCACCCGTTCCAGCAACGCCCAGCGCGCCAACTCCTCGCGGGACACGGCGAGCCACGGCCGCACCACCGGCGAGGGCGCCGCGAGTGCCGCCAGTCCGCGGGTGCCGGCGCCGCGGAGGAGTCGCATGACGACGGTCTCGAGCTGGTCGTCGCGCGTGTGGGCCGTGGCAACGCGCGCCCGAAAGGCGCGCCCCACCCGCTCGAGAAAGGCCCAGCGCGCCGCCCGCCACGCCGCCTCGCCGTGCGCCGGTGTGCGCGCCCGCTCCCGGACCACGGTGAGCCCCAGCCGCCGCCCCTCAGCCGCCACGAGCGACGCCGCCGAGGTGGCGTGTTCCCCGGTGCCGTGGTCAAAGGTGGCCACCGCCGCGATCCGGTCCGGTGCCCAGCGCGCCATGGCGAACAGCAGCGCCATCGAGTCGCGCCCGCCCGAGACCGCCAGCACCAGGCCACCCACGACCGGCGCCAGCGCCACATCGAGCGTGGCCTGCAGAATCGTGCCGGACCCCGGCAGGTCGGACGCTGGCAGGTCGGCCCCTGGCAGGTCGGCGTCCAGCCCGGTGGACGGATCCAGCGGCAGCGCGTCGTCGATCGGCAAACGGCCGGTCCGCGACATTTCGGTCAGCGACATCAGGGACTGATGCCCCGCCAGCCCCCGCGCGTCAACCACCCCCTACCTTCCGGATGCCAACGTGACTACTGTTGAGGGCACTTGGCATCCGCACCGGGCGTGCGGCTGGCATCTTTCGCCTTCGGAGACAGACAGTGGAATCACACGGCACGCTGGGCACCATCTGGGCATCGTTGGGGATGACCGCTTACTACATGGCGCTCATCTGGATCAACATCCTGCTCGGGCTGTTTCTGTCACCGCTGTTCATGATCCCGATGACGTGGCTGCAGGATCGAAAGAAGGCGTGATGTCTGGTTGGGATTTAAGGAAGGGGCGCTCACCGTGATGGTGAGCGCCCCTTTTTTCTGGGAACGGCCAACTGCCGAGGAGGCAGAGAGGAGGGGGTCAAGGGGGAGGGGGCAGGTGGACGGCGCGGCCGTCCTGCATCCTCCGCCCTGATACCCTCCTCCCTGCCTCCTCAGCAGTTGGCCGTTCGAACATGCGCCTACGCCCGCCGCACCACCCCACCACGCAAATCACTCGCCGACAGCACCACCGCGTCACCCAGCGCCGTGCGTCGTCCCGTGAGGTCGCTGAGGTCGGACCCGTGATAGGCCTCCTCACCGTGCTGCGAGATGTCGATGCCCTGCACTTCTTCATCCACGCGGATCCGGAGCGGCATCACGAGCTTGAGCGCCGACAGGATCGCCACACTCGCCGCGCCGGCGAAGGCGACGGTGGCCAGCACGGCGAGCAGCTGTATCCCCACCAGCGACGGGTTGCCGCGCAGCAGGCCGTCGGCTCCGATGGGATTGACCGCCTTCGAGGCGAACACGCCGGTGAGCACCGCGCCCACGATGCCGGCCACGCCGTGGCAGGCGAACACATCGAGCGTGTCATCCAGCGCCGTCTTCGCGCGGTAGTGGAGCACCGCGAACGACACCGGAGCCGCCAGACATCCGATGGCCAGCGCCGACATCGGCGTCACGAACCCTGCGGCGGGGGTGATGGCCACCAATCCCACCACCGCCCCGGTAGCGGCGCCGACCGCCGTGGCCCGTCCGCCCTTGTACAGCTCGATCACAATCCACGTGATCAAGCTCGACGCGGCCGCGGCGTGCGTGGTGACCAGGGCGTTCGCCGCGATGCCGTCAGCCGCCAGCGCCGAGCCGGCATTGAAGCCGAACCAGCCGAACCACAGCAGTCCGGCCCCGAGCAGCGCGAACGGTACGTTGTGCGGCACCGTGGGAATCCGCTTGAAGTCGCGGCGCGGCCCCAGCACACGGGCCAGCACCAACGCCGTCACGCCGGCGCTGATGTGCACCACGGTGCCACCGGCGAAATCGAGCGCCCCGAGGGTGCGCAGCCAGCCGCCGTCGCCCCACACCCAATGCGCGAGCGGATCGTACACGAGCGTGGTCCACACCAGCCCGAACGTGAGATACGCCGCAAAGCGCATGCGGTCGATGATCGCCCCGGAGAACAGCGCCACGGCGATCCCGGCGAACATCGCCTGAAAGGCGGCGAACAGCAGATGCGGCAGCGCGGCGGCGTAGGTCGCATTCGGGGCGGCGGTGACGCCCGCGAAGCCCACGTGCGCCAACCCGCCGATCCACGTGGAGCCGGGCCCGAACGCGAGGCTGTAGCCGAACAGCACCCACTGCACGGTCACGATCGCGAGCGCGCCGAGGCTCATGAGCATGGTGTTGAGCGCACTCTTGGTGCGCACCAGCCCGCCGTAGAAAAACGCGAGCCCGGGTACCATCAGCAGGACCAGTGACGTCGCGATCAGTACCCACGCCGTATCGCCCGAGGAAATAGCGGCGGCCGGCATCACCGCTCTCCGCCGTGCGGCACGCGCATTTCGAGCTGCGTCTGGCGCATGATCTCATCGGCGTTCACGGCCGTGAGGGCGAAATTGTCGCGCTCACCGGTGCGGATGCGCACGGTGCGCTCCAGCGGGAGCACGAAAATCTTGCCGTCACCCACGTCGCCCGTGCGCGCCCCCTCGCAGATCGCGTCGATCGTGCGCTCCACGAACTCCTCCGAGCAGGCCATCTCGATGCGGACCTTTTCGTGGAACTCGAGCACCACGGATTCGCCGCGGTACTGCTGCACGACATCGCGCTCGCCGCCATGTCCGCTGACACGGGAGAGGGTCATGCCGGTCACGCCGACTTCGAAGAGCGCACGTTTGACGTCCGCCAGCTTTTCCGGGCGGATAATGGCGACGATCAGCTTCATGTGGTGGGGGCGAAGGGCGGCCGGTCGCGGTGCGATCCCCGAGATACATCGCTGCTTGCCGGGGTGCGTTTCCGATCTCGATCTATTTTACACACCGGCGTATTCGCTCGCTGGCCTCGCCGTATTCCCGAATATGAGATCCCCATGTCCACACGCGGCACCATCGCCATCCTCGTCGGCCCCGATTACGAAGACCTCGAGGTGTGGTATCCCAAGCTCCGGCTGGAAGAAGCCGGCTACCACACGCCGTTGATCGGCACCGGCGACGCGATGTATCACGGCAAGTGGGGCTATCCGGCCACCATGGACGGCCACGTGGCCGACCTCGACCCGGCCTCACTGCGGGGCATCGTGGCCCCCGGCGGATGGGCGCCCGACAAGCTGCGGCGCGATCCCGCGGTCCTGTCGCTCGTGCGTCGGGTGCACGAGCAGGGGGGCATCATCGGCACGATCTGCCACGGCCCGTGGATTCTGATTTCGGCCGGCATCGTACGCGGCACGCGCATGACGTCGTCGCTGGGGATTCGGGACGATCTCACCAACGCCGGCGCCCACTGGGTTGACGAACCCGCTGTGGTTGACGGGAACATCGTCAGCGCCCGGGTGCCGAAGGACCTGCCCGCCTTCACACGGGCGATGCTCGGCGCGCTGGGCGACTGACGCACAGCCACAGACGGCAATGCACGCGTGGCGTGGCGCGGTTTAAAACGCAACGACCAGAACAGGGAAGCCGCGGATCTCACGGAACCGACACGGATAAGCAAAAATAGCGCTGTTCGCTTATCCGTGTTGTTTCCGTGTATCGGTGCGATCCGTGTTCAGGCTTTTGCTTGTGCTTTTGTTTTTGCTTTTCTCTCGCCGCGCGCCTAGTTCGCGCCGTCGGCCACCAGTGTGTCGTACTGACGGCCGCGCCAGCGGGTGGGCGTGCGCGCGGTGCTCAACGTGAGGCGCCACGCGGCCGCGATGTCCGTGAGCCACGACAGCCAGAACGGCCAGCCGCGCTCGGCGTAGCTCTGGCGCAACGCCGCGAGCATCATGAGCCGCACGAGCAGCGCGGAGGCGTTCACCAGCACCAGCGCCTCCACCAGCATGGTGGTGGACGGCGCACCACCCGATGCCATAATGGCGCCCAGCACGATCAGCAGCGGCAGCGGCAGCGCCTGCGCGCTCCACACCAGCGCCACGTCGAGCCAGCGGCGCCACATCGGCGTCGCGTCCTTGAGGTCGAAGCTGCGCCCCCATTCGCGCCACATCTCGGCCAGTGAGACGTACGCGCTGACCTGAATGATGCGCGAGCCGTCCAAAAAGCCCACGCGGGCGCCGTGCGCGGCGAGATGGCGTGCCAGCGTCACGTCGTCGCAGAACGACGCACGCGCCGGGGCGTAGCCGCCGTGCTGCTCCAGCAGCGCACGCCGCGCCACGAAGCACTGCCCGTTGGCGAGCACGCGATCGGGAGGCGGCTGGGTGGCCCCGGCGGCGCCGCAGCGATACACGAGGGTGACCAGCATCGCCGGTTGCACCAAGCGTTCGGCCGACGTCTGGTCGCGGAACTGCGGTGAGAACGACGCCACGTCGTAGCCGTCCTGCTCCACCGCGTCGACCACCGCACCGACCAGTCCAGGCGCGGGCACGGTGTCGGCGTCGATGCCGAGCACCCACGCGCCCTTGGCCTGCCGGAGGCCGGTCTCGAGCGCCCACACCTTGCCCACCCATCCGGCCGGCAGCGGATCGTCGGTCACCAAGCGAATGCGCGGATCGCGCGCGGAGGCGGCTTCGACCAGCTCGCGCGTGCCGTCGGTGGAGCGGCTGTCCACCACCAGCACCTCCAGCAGCGGCGCCTGCTGCGCCAGCAGCCCCTCAAGGCACGGGCTGATCCGTGCCGCTTCGTTGAGCGTGGCCACGACCACCGTGACCGTGGTATCGGTGCGCGGCGAGAGGCGCGGCGCGATCGGCGGCCGTCGCGTGCGTCCGGGCATGAGCCGCGCCAGCAGGAGCAGCAGCAAAGGCGCCTGCACCGCCAGCAGCACCACGCCGAGTCCACGACCCACGTCAGCAAACATGAGGAAGGGAGACGAATCCATCGCGGGTCAGGGAGAGTTCGGGAGAATTCACGCTCGGAAGATACCACGATCCGGCAGCACGCAGCCCACGCCGTCGGACGCCGCACGGTGGCGGCGCGGCGCCCCAGCGCGTACGCTACCCAACGGTACGCCCTGTCCTCGTCCGCCGTTCCCGACCCTATGCCTCGCACCAACCCGTCCCCGGGCACCCTGCTGCTGAATAACTGGGAGCGCCTTGCGCCCCTGCCCTTCGGCAAACGCCTCTTCAGCTGGGTCGTCGGGCGTACCGCGCCCTACACCGGCTCGGTGGGAGGTGTCTTCACTGACGTCCGCCCCGGCTTCGCGCGCGTGCAGCTGCGCGACCGGCGGGCCGTGCGCAATCACCTGGCCTCCATCCACGCGGTGGCGCTGGTGAATCTGGCCGAAATGACGAGCGGCGTGGCGCTGATGACGGCGCTCCCCCCCGGGGTGCGTGGCATCGTGACCGGACTCTCCATCGAGTACCTCAAGAAGGCGCGCGGCACTCTGGTGTGCACCACCACCGCGCAGGCGCCGGCCACCGTGACCGCGCCGATCACGCACGACGTGCAGGCCGACATCATGAATGCCGATGGCGATCTCGTGGCGCGGTGCCTCGTGCACTGGCGCCTGTCGCCGCCGGACCCTGCTCGCGAAACGGCCCGATGACTGAGACGCCCGCCTTCGACACACCGCTCACCCGGCACGCGCACATCCGCATTCCGCTCATCTGCGGCCCGATGTACCCCTGCAGTAACCCCGAGCTGGTGGCCGCCGTGAGCGCCGCCGGCGCCCTCGGCATCGTGCAGCCGCTCGCGCTCACGTACGTGCACGGCTACGACTTCCGCGACGGACTGCGCACGATCAATCGCCTCAGCGGCGGCGCGCCCATCGGCTTCAACGCGCTCATCGAGGCGGCGTCGAAGACCTACCACAACCGCATGGTGAAGTGGGTGGACATCGCGCTCGAGGAAGGGGTGCGCTTCTTTCTCACCTCGCTCGGCAATCCCCGCTGGGTGTGCGACCGCGTGCATGCTGCGGGGGGCGTGGTGTACCACGACGTGACCGAACTGAAGTGGGCCCAGAAGGGGCGTGACGGCGGCGTGGACGGCCTCGTCGCGGTGAACCGCGACGCCGGGGGACATACCGGATCACGCGATGCGCAGGCGCTGCTGGACGAAGTGCGCGCCCTTGGCCTCCCGGTGGTGGCCGCCGGCGGCGTGGGCGAGCCCGCCCAGTTCAAGGCGCTGCTGGACATGGGGTATGCGGGCGTGCAGCTGGGCACGCGCTTCATCGCCACGCCGGAGTGCCGCGCCGACGACGCGTACAAGTACGCCATCGTGGAAGCGCAGTCCCGCGACATCGTGCTCACGGAACGTCTCACCGGCGTGCCGGTGTCGGTCATCCGCACGCCGTACGTGGAAAAACTCGGCACCCGCGTGGGGCCGATCTCACGCTGGATGTTCAAGGGGCGCAAGACGAAACACTGGATTCGCACCTTCTACGCACTCCGCTCGCTCCGGCAGCTCAAGCGATCCAGTGTGGACGGCGCGACGCAAGACTACTGGCAGGCCGGACGGAGCGTGGATGCCATTCACGAGATCAAACCCGCAGGAGACATTGTGCGCGACTTCGCGAGTGCGTTGACGGGAGCCGCCGTGAAAGCGGTGGTGCTGCTGATGCTGTGGCTGGGAGGATCGCCGGAGGTGCACGCGCAGGCGATCGCGACCACGGGGCTGCGCGCCCCGGTCACGCTGGCGCGTGACTCGGCGGGCATCGTGCACATCGAGGCCGCCAACGAGCACGATCTGTTCTTCGCGCAGGGGTACAGCGCGGCGCGCGACCGGCTCTTTCAGCTGGAGCTGTGGCGCCGGCAGGCGACCGGTACGATGGCCGAGGCCTTGGGGCCGCGCTGGGTGGCACGTGACCGGGCGTCGCGGCTGCTCCGCTATCGCGGGTCGATGACCACCGAACTGGCGCACTATCATCCGCGCGGCGCGGCGATCATTGGGGCGTTCGTGGATGGCGTGAACGCCTACGTGGATCAGGTGCGTGCCGATCCCTCGCTGCTGCCCCCGGAGCTCACATGGCTGGGGATCACGCCGCAACACTGGACGCCGGCGGTGGTGATCTCGCGGCACAATGCGCTGGCCTCCAACGCGGCCGATGAGCCCACCACCGCGCGCGCCGTGCGCGAGATCGGCGAGGGGGCGGTGGCGCGCCGACGGCGCTTCGAACTCTCACCGGTACGCCTGGGGCTCGACTCACTGGTGGCGCGCGCCCTCGATGCCGCGCCGGGCACGAGCATGCTGGCGGCCTACAACGACTTCAAACAGGGTCCCAACTTCCGCGCGTCGGAGTTGCCGGAGGCGTTGCGGCGCGCGGCCCCGCCCGTCGACACCGGCACGCCGGGCTTCGATCGCTGGGAGAGCAACAATTGGGTGATTGCCGGATCGCGCACCGCCAGCGGTAAGCCGATTGTGGCGAACGATCCGCATCGCACGATCTCAGTGCCCTCCCTGCGCTACATGGTGCATCTGAAGGCGCCGGGGTGGGACGTCATCGGCGGCGGCGAGCCCGCGATTCCCGGGGTCTCCATCGGCCACAACCAGCATGGGGCGTGGGGACTCACGGTGTTCGGCATTGATGCCGAGGACCTGTACACCTACGCGCTCGATGCCACCGACGCACGGGCGTACCGCTATCGCGGCGCCCGTGAGCGCATGCGTCAGATCATCGACACGATCCGGGTGAAGGGAGCCGCCCCGGTGATCGTCACGCTGCAGTACACGCGGCACGGTCCGGTGCTCATGTCGGACAGCGTGAAGCGCGTGGCCGTGGCGCTGCGCGCGGCGTGGCTGGAGCCGGGCGGTGCCCCGTACCTCGCGAGCTTGCGTCTCGATCAGGCACGCACGTGGAGTGAGGCGCGCGCCGCGCTCTCGTTTGCCCGTATGCCCGCGCTGAATTGGATCTGGGCCGACACCAGCGGCGCGATCGGCTGGCAAAGCGCCGGCATCGCGCCGATCCGGAAGAACTGGGACGGCCTGGTGCCGGTGCCGGGTGACGGACGGTTCGAGTGGAGCGGATTCCTGCCCATTCCGCAGCTGCCGCACGAGACATCACCGGCGCGTGGCTACGTGGGCACGGCCAACGCGCTCAATGTGGCCGCCTCGTACCCCAACGCCAACGCACTGGCGCGCACGTGGGCGGAGCCGTTCCGTCGCGACCGCTTGCTGGCCGTGCTCGACACCACCCGCGCCGCCGCGCTGCCGCAGACGATGGCGCTGCAGCACGACGAAACGCCCATGGCGGCGCGGGCACTCGTGCCCCTGCTCAAGGCGGTGGCACTCACCGGCGCCGCCTCGATAGCCGCCCGCGACTCCGTGCTGGCGTGGAACGGCGTGCTGTCGGCCAGCTCACGCGGCGCCGCCATTTATGCGGTGTGGGAACGCAAGCTGCTCACGCACACCGCGGACATCGTGCTGCCGCTCACGGTGCGCCCCATCCTGCGCACCGTGTCACTCGCGCAGACCATCGAGTGGCTCACGCAGCCGGACTCGCTGCTGGGCGCCAATCCCGTCGTGGCGCGCGACTTCATTCTGTTCCGCGCCTTCAACGAAGCGGTGGCCGATCTCACCAAGCGCTTCGGCCCGAACATCGCCGACTGGCGCTACGGCGACGCGAAGCTGCACGCCGCGCGCATCGCGCATCCGCTGGACGGGATCATCGCCGACTCGCTGCGCCGCCGGCTCTCGCACGGGCCACTGCCGCGCGGCGGCTACGCCAACACGCTCAACGCCACGGGCAACACCGACAACCAAACCGCTGGCGCCAGCTTTCGCGTGGTGATGGACCTCGCCAACTGGGACGGCGCGATGGTGACCAACACCCCGGGCCAAAGCGGCGATCCACGCAGCCCGTACTACAGCAATCTCTTCGGGCCGTGGGCTCGGGGAGAATACGCGCCGTTGCCGTACTCGCCGGCGGCGGTGAAAGCCCGCACGGCGGAGACCGTCGTGCTGCGACCGTAGAATCCGTCCCATCCCCCAACCCCAGGAGCTTCCCATGCTCGTCTTCCGCCTCCCGCTCACCCTCGCCACCGCGTTCCTCACCACCACCACCCCAACCACGCCCACGCCGCAACAGGACATGTCGTTCTTCATCACCAGCGTCGGCGGCGGCAACGGTGCGGCGCTCGGTGGACTCGAGGGCGCCGACAAGCATTGCGCCACGCTCGCCGAAGCGGCTGGTGTGCGCGGCAAGACCTGGCACGCCTACCTGAGTCAGCAGGCGCTCGACGGCAAGTCGGCCGTGAATGCGCGCGACCGCATCGGCAAGGGCCCGTGGAAGAACGCCAAGGGTGTGGTCGTGGCCACCAGCGTCGATGATCTGCACAGCGACAACAACAAGTTGTCGAAGGAGAACAGCCTCACCGAAAAGGGCACGGTGGTGAACGGCCGCGGCGACACGCCCAACACGCACGATGTCATGACCGGGTCCACGCTCGACGGACGCGTGTCCACCGACGCCGGCGACAGCACCTGCAAGAACTGGACGAGCAGCGGAGAAGGCGCGGCGCTTGTCGGCCATCACGATCGACAGGGCGGCGGGGTCAATCCGACGTCGTGGGTGTTCGCCCACCCGTCGCGCGGATGCAGTCAGGACAATCTGAAAGCATCCGGCGGGGCGGGACTCTACTACTGTTTTGCGGTGTGATACTGAACCGCCAACGGCTTAGTGAGCAGGGAGGAGGGTATCAGGATGGAGTGCGCAGGAACGCAGCGCGTGTTTCTCTGCCTCCTCCGCCCTGACACCCTCCACCCTGCTCCCTAAGCATTTGGCCCTTTACATCCCCTGCAGCCAGAACGCGAACCACTGCCGGATCCGCCCGAGGCGGTCCACCAGCAGCCACGGTTCACCGGTGCGCGACAGATCATGATTGGAGCGCGGATAGCGCACCATCTCCACCGGCACGCCCTGCTTCTTGAGCGACATGAACCAGATCTCCGCACTCCCCATCGGGGTGCGGTGATCTTCTTCACTTTGCACGATCAGCATCGGCGTCTTCACCTTCTGCACGTAGCGGATCGGCGAGAGCGTGTCGTACAGCGCCTGATTGTCCCACGGCTTCCCGTAGAACTCGAACTCGGTGAGCCCCTGCGCGTCGCTGCTGCCGTACCAGTACGTCCAGTCGGTGATCGTCCGGTCGGTCTCGATGGCCTTGAAGCGATCGGTCTTCGTGGCGATCCACGTGGTCATGAACCCGCCGTACGAGCCGCCCGTGGCGCCCATCTTCGTGCTGTCCACGTCGGGACGCGCCGCCACGATGTCCACGGCCTTCATCAGGTCGTCGTAGTCTTCCATCCCCCAACGGCCGCGCGTGCTGTACGTGAAGTCCGCGCCGTAACCACTCGAGCCGCGCGGGTTCGTGAACAGCACGAACATCCCCTGCGCCGCGAGATTCTGGAACTCGTCGAACCAGCCTTCGCCGTAGGCCGAGTGCGGGCCGCCGTGGATGTAGATCACCATGGGATACTTCTTGCCCGGGGCGTATCCGTACGGCTTCATCAGCCAGCCTTCGATCTCCAGGTTGCCGACGCTCTTGTACGTAAAGCGCTCGGCGTCGCTCCACGCGACCGCTTGGTTTACGGCGTCGTTGAACTGCGTGAGCTGCCGCTCGCCCGCACCATCGGCGGTGGCCACAAACAGCTCGGTGGGCTTCGTCATCGAGGTTGACGTGTACGCCATCACCTTGCCCGCGGCGTCGTAGCTCGCGCCGCGCAGCTGACGACGCCCACCCACCAATTCCTTCGGGGCGCTCTTGCCCGTGAGATCAGCGCGCAGGATCGCGGTGCGCCCGCCGATGTCAGCCGCGAACTGCAGGTGGCCCGTGGCGAGCCAGAACAGCGACCCCGGCTCGAACTGCCAATCGCCCAGCAGATTGCGCGGCGTGCCGCCGGCGGCGTCGACCACGTAGATGCGCGCGGACTTCACCCGCGACGGACGGCCCACGAACGCCAGCTGTTTGCTGTCGGGCGACCACGTGAGATCCGACTCCGCGCCCATCCACTCGCTCACCTTGCGCGGCGTGCCGCCGGTGCTGGCCACCACATACAAGTCCGTGTCGTTACGATCGGCTTCATCGCGCGCCGTGTCGTACGGCAACTTGGCGAGCGAGTCCCGCTCGAGATCGACCACCGAATCCGGACGCAGTCGCGCGTCGGCCACGAACGCGATCCACTTGCCGTCGGGCGACACTTCCGCCCCGCGATGCGAATACAGCGCCGTCGTGAGCTGCTGCTTGGCGGTGTCGCCCATCGTCTGCCGCCACAGCTGCGCCGGCCGCCAGCTGCGCGCCTCGGCGCGCCCCGGGACAAAGCCCACGCCGTTCACCTTGTACGACATGTCCGTCACGTGACGGCCGTCGAAACGGGCCGGCTCGGTGGGACGCGTGATGGCGTCGAAGGTGGGCTTGGCCATCGGCTGCATGCGCGCAAACGGATTGGCGCCGTTCCGCGCCGTGGTGTCGCGACGGGCCGGTTCCGTGAACACCGCGAACGAACCATCGAGCGGCATCGACCCGGTCGGGTACGTGGGGAGCTGCACCGCTTCGCCGCCGGGCTGGTCAAGACGAATGGCCCACGTGTTCCCCTGCCCGCCCGCGCGCGGCGAGGTGAAGAACAGATACTTGCCGTCGGGCGACCAGCGCGGATTGCTGCTCTCGGTGCTGGGCGACGTCCATCGCTGCGGCGCGCCGCCGGCCGTGTTCACCACCCAGACCTCGCTGTGCCGCTTGTTCTCGGTGTCCACGGCCTTGGTGACCGTCATCGCCACGCGCTTGCCGTCGGGGGAGACCGCCGGCGAGCTCACGGACACCACGCGGTACCAATCGGCCAGCGTCATCGCGCGCCCACCGGCGGGCGGCTGGGCCAGCAGCGCGGTTGGGGACGCGAGTAGCAGGGCGGCCACGGCCGCGGTGGGGCGGCGGAGGGAGCGGAGGGTCAATCGGACCATAGCGGAGCTCGCAGTAAGAATCGGGGGGATCCAGCGCCGGACATAGTGACGGAATAGTACCGAATGGTGATAGAAGGTGCACTTCGCGCTTGCTTCGACGCCCTCACTACCCTAGCATGGTGGCTGCGCGGTGGAGCGACCGTGCACACCCACGCATCCCCGGTCTCCAAGCGGCTTGGGACGCATTTGTCGGATTTCGGTACCTGTATGCCCGATGTCCCACCCTTTTTTCGAGGAGGTGATCATTTGTCTAGTCACAGTTCCTTTGCCGGTTCGTTCTGGGCACACGATCTCCTGATCGACGCCCGGTAACGGGTTTACCGGTTCGGGATCGTTTTCGAACCGGCAAGGAGTCAGAAGGGCCGCCACGGATCACTCCGGGGCGGCCCTTCTTCCGTAGCGCACACCGACCACGCGCCCTATTTCACGGGGCGCGGCATCGTGGCCAGCGTCGCGTCCGCGGCGCGGACCAGTGCGTACGCGAACTCCACCGTGCCGCGATAGAACGCGGGGTCCACCTTGTCCGCGTCGTCCCCCGCCTTGTGGTAGTCCGGGTGATCCTCGACGCCCAGATACAGGAACGGGATCCCCTTCGCGTGGAACGCGGCGTGGTCCGACGAGCCCGTCCAGTCGTCCCCCGGCTTGAGATCTTTGGTGTCGTGCCCGAAGCGGATGGTCACCGATGACATCGTGGCCGCGGCCTCGGCGATGGGCTTCAGCGCGGGGGCGTGCGACGTACCCGCCACCCACAGCGCCTTGCCGTCCTGACGCGCCACCATGTCGAGATTGATATTCATCGCGATGCGATCGAGCGGCACGGGCGGCGTATTCACGAACGCCTTCGACCCCACCATCCCCGACTCCTCGGCGTCGAAGAACGCCAGGATCACGTCGTGCGTTGGCGGCTCCCGCAGCAATCGTTCGGCGATGGTGAGCAGCGCCACGCAGCCGCTGGCATCGTCATCGGCCCCGTTAAACACCTCGCCGTTGCGCACGCCGAGGTGGTCGTAGTGCGCGCTGAGCACCAGCACGGGACCGCCGGCCGTGGTGCCCGGAATGCGCGCCACGATGTTGGCCCCCACCGTGTCGCTGCCGGCGCGTGGACGGAGCGTGACCGGCATGGTGTACCCTGCGCCCATCGGCTTCGCGCCCATGGCCGTGAGTTCACCGATGATCCACGCCCGCGCGCGGGCCGATCCGGCGGTCCCGGCGCGGCGCCCTTCCATGCTGTCGGCCGCCAACGCCCCCAACCGCTGCATCAGGCGCGCCGTGATGGCATCACCGGCGGTCGCGCGCTGCGCCTGGACAGCGGACGCCGCCACGGTGGTCGCGAGCAACGCGGTCACGCACGCGGTGGAGAACACGCGTAGGAACACGGTCCGCACGGCGACGGCCGCCGCGCGGAGACGGGGGACCTGATGGATGGACACGCTGCTCATTGAAACCACACCCCTGACTGTCCGGTAAGCCGTGCGCGCACCACGAAGGCGGTCGCCGTCGCGGTGACGTCAGTAATTTGTACGGTGCGCACGCTGCTGCCCATCACGACCCCCGGAGCCATGGGGCCGTTCAGCAGCCGCATCAGTTCCGTGCGCACGGAGTCGAGCTGCGCGCCCAGCGCCACGCGCCCGCCGTTGGTGGCGCGCCGCAGCGCCCGCCCCACCAGCGGCGCCCCCAGCGTGGCCTTCACGCGCGACAGCCGCCCGCGGCTCTCCAGCGACCAGTCGAGATCATCGAGGCGTAATTCGCGCGCCTCGGCGTCCCAGCGCAGCCGTGAGGTCAGCGTGAGCCGGCCGCGCAGCGATCCGGACACCGTGAGGTCGATGCGCACGCTGTCGCGCACACCGCGCACGTGCACGCTGTCCACCCGCACCGTCCCGGTGGCGGTGTCCGCGGCCAGCAGCACCGCCGCCCGCCGTTCAAGCTCGGCAAAGGGCAGCTCCACGCTGACCGGCACGGAGTAGTCCGCCGGGGCCGTCCCCAGCGTGAGCGCGGGTAATGGCTTGCGGAGTACCGCGGGCTTCGCCCCCGCGATGACGCGCGGCCGCGCGTAGAGCACCATCGTGGTGATGAGGCTCGGCCCGTTGCCCGCGAACGGGGTGACCTGCACCGCCTGCGGATCGAGCACCAGCCAGAGCGCGTTCGACGAGTCAAGCGCGGTGGGCTCGAGAAAGCTGGTCCAGAGCGAATCGGCCAGCGGCCGGAAGTCACCCACCTGCGGAATCGTGCGCTCGGCATCGGCCGCGAACGTGGCGAGCTGCCGGTCGATTACGCTCTGCAACGTGGGGGTGGCGTTCACACCCAGTGCCGTGACCGTGCACGGATCCACGAGGGTGGCGGCCAGCTTCGTGTCCCGCGCGCCGATCTTCCAGTCGCGCCGCCAGTAGAGCGCGGTGCTCATCGCGGTGGTGGCGCGGCGCATGGCCTCGGGGGCGTAGCCGCAGCTGGCCACGCCGGCCGCCCCGCCAATGGTGCCCAGGCGCGCGCGGTACGCCAGTGGCGCGTCGATGAACAGCTGCGGGCCGTCGGCGCGCAGCCGCAGCGGCTCACGGCGATAGCTGTACTGATGGCACACCAGCCCGATCGCGGCGCAGCGCGCGGCGCTGAGCGAATCGCTGGCGGGAAAGATCGAGTCCAGCGACGGCACGAGCGCACGCAACACGTACGTGACGCGCACCGGGATCACGGCGAGATCGCCCAGCGGCGCCGGGGCAGCGACACCCACCGGCACGGTCGCCGGCGTGGGCGCAGAGACCGGCGCCGAGACCGACACCGGCGTGGGGTTGGTGACCGGGGCCGTGTTATTCGTACAGGCAGCCAGAACGGCTAGGGCCAACGGGCCCCACACCGGCCGCCACCACGTTCGTCCGATCCTTCGGTTCGCCCTGCCACCCGTCTCGCGCATGTCTCCGCACCGTCCCCGTCTGGGAATCCCTGTCGGCCGCCGCCTGATTGCGGTCGCCGCACTGTTCTGTACGCTAGCGACTCTCGCGCCCTCCGTGCTGTTGGCCCAGATGGGCGGCGGTGGCATGGGCGGTGGCATGGGCGGTGGCATGGGCGGTGGCATGGGTGGCGGCATGGGTGGCGGCATGGGCGGCCGCGGCGGTGGAATGAGTGGCGGCATGGGCGGCGGTGGGATGGGGGGACGCGGCGGTGGCCCAGGGGGCGGACGGGGCGGCGGCACCATGAAATCGCCGGCCGACATGGCGCGCGACAACCTCAGGCAGGCCGACCCGATCGCGTTTCTGCTGGACCGCAAGAGGCCGCTCAACCTCACCAAAGCGCAGAGCGCGTCGCTCAAGGCGCTGCGCAAGGAGATGCAGCGCACCCAGCAGCCGCTGTTCGAGACGCTCGAGCAGCTGCCCGACGACATGCCACCGCGTGGGCAGCGCGGCGGCCGGATGGGCGGTGGTGCGCCCGGTGGTGCGCCCGGTGACAGGCCCGGTGGTGCGCCCGACACCGTGCGCGCCCTGATCGGCCGGCTGGCCGACGTGCAGGACAGCTTCCGCGACCGCGCACGCGAGCAGCTCTCCGAGACGCAGCGCACCCGCGCCGATTCGCTCATGCAGGTGCTGCTCGCCGAGGAGCGCGCCCGCTCGGGACGGGGGCGCGAGCAGCGGACACCGCGGCGGTAGCACACGCGCCGGTCACGCGTAGCTTTCGGCTCTCTCCCACCCCGAGCCCCGCTGTGACCCGCTGCTCCCCCTCCACGTTCCGGCCCCGTCGCGGCGCCGCCCTCCTGCTCGTCGCCGCGCTCGCGTGGTCGGCCCCTGCGGCCGCGCAATCGGCCCCACCCACGGCGGCGCCCTCCACCGCGAACGCGGCCAAGCTCGACCCACCACTACAGGACGCCCTGCGCAACGGACGCGCCGCGCGGGTCATCGTCCTCGGCGCGACGCAGCTGTTTGCGCCCGTGGGGGGACTGGACACTTTCATCGCCGCGCACCCCACCGACGATCGCCGCACCCTGCGCCGCGACGTGATCCGCACCCTCAAGGACAACGCCGCCCGCGAACAGGCGCGCATTCTGCAGGCGCTGCACCGGGAGCGCGCCGACCAGTCGCTCTGGATCCTGAACGCGATGTCGATGGAGCTCAGCGCCGCGGACATCGCGCGCGCCAGCACGCTCCCCGAGGTGCTGTTCGTCTACGCCGGCGGTGAGGTGCTTGCCCCGCCCCGTGCATCGCACGCCCCCATCACGCTCGTCCCCGCCACCCCCGCCCCGCCCTTCTCGGACGCCGGCAAACGCGTGGCGTGGAACGTGGCCCATCTCAATGCGCCGCGGGTGTGGCGCGACTTCGGCAATGCCGGACAGGGCGCGGTGGTGGCCGTGTTCGACAACGGCGCCAACTACGTGCACAGCGACCTGCGCAATCACCTGTGGCGCAACGCCGGTGAAACGCCCAACAACGGCGTGGACGACGACCGCAACGGGTACACCGACGACGTGTACGGCTTCGACTTCGGCGCCATGAGCCCGAACGTGCGCGACACGAGCAGCGGGCGACAGCACGGCACCATGACCTCCGGCATCACCGTGGGCGACGGCACCGGGGGCACGATCACCGGCGTCGCCCCGCGCGCGCAGCTCATGCTGCTCAAGATGACGGCGGGGAACGTGGACGGCGCCGGCAACCGTCCGGTGTCCGCCGCGCTTGGCTACCAATACGCCCTCGAGCAGGGGGCCGACATCCTGAGCATGAGCTTCAGCCTGCCGGCGCTGGGGAACCTGCGCGGCTACTGGCGCATGATGAGCGATCATGCCGTGGCTGCGGGGCTGGTGCTGGTGGGTGGGGCCGGCAACTTCCGCCTCACCCAGCCGCTGCCGGTGCAGCACCAGTCACCCAAGGACGTGCCCAGCGTGATCTCGGTGGGCGGTATCGACACCACGAACACACTCGTGTCGTTCAGCAGCATGGGACCCGCCGAGTGGAGCACCGTCGCGTTGTACGGCGATTACCCGATGCCCGCCGGCATCGTGAAGCCCGACGTGGTGGCCTATCCCGGCGAAGGGTTCCCGGTGCTCGGTATTACCGACAGCGGGTATATCGACACCAACGCCGTGCGCATCCGGGGCAACTCCTTCGCCGGGCCGCAGGTCGCCGGGATCGCGGCACTCATGCTCACCGAGCGGCCGGCCATGACCGTGTGGCGCCTGCGGTCGCTGCTGGAAGGCACCGCCCACGATCTAGGCGCTCCGGGGAAGGACAACCAATTCGGCTTCGGGCGCGCGGATGCCTACGAGGCGGTGCGCGCGGCGCGGGCCACGCCGCGCCGGTAGCGGGGTGAGCCCAGCGGCTCGTTGCCATCCGTTACACTGGGACGGATTGTCCGGGCCAGCCGGTGGTGATACCTTTCCACTAACCAGAATAACATGTGGTCTTGGTATCCATGACGCTGATGCCGTTCTTTACTACCAAGCCGATCGGCGAGGGCACGGGACTCGGGCTCTCCGCCGTCCAGGGCATCGTGGCGCAGCACGGCGGCTACGTGTGCATCGACAGCGCGCCGGGGCACGGCACCACGATCACCACCATCTGGCCGGCGGACGCCAACGGTGCGGTAGCGCCGGCGATCAACGCCAGCGCGCCCGCCGCCGACACCCGCCGCGCACCGCTACGCGGCGCGACCGTGCTGGTGGTGGACGACGAAGACGTGGTGCGCATGGTGGTGGCCCGCATGCTCGAACGCGCCGGCGCCACCGTGCAGACGGCCGTCAACGGCGCGGAGGCGCTGGCGCACCTCACCACGCACGGCGCCCCCTCGTTGGTGCTCACCGACGTGGTCATGCCGGTGATGGGGGGGCTGGAGCTGGTGCAGCGGATCGGCGCGCAGTGGCCCGACCTGCCGGTGCTGGTGATGTCCGGCTATCCCGCCGCGCCCACCGACACCGCCGCCGACATCAGCCACATCGTGATCGACCTCCCCAAGCCGTTCAGCATGAGCCTGATGCTGCAGCGGGTGTCGGAGAAGGTGGGCACGCGCGGCGGGATCGCTACGCGCTGAGCGTGGACGGCACCCCGCCGAAGCGCCGGTCGCGCGCGGCGTAGTCGGCAAACACCGCGTCGAGATCGGCGGTGGACAGATCGGGAAAGTTGACGTCCAGGAACGCCAGTTCGGCGTACGCGCTCTCCCAGAGCAGAAAGTCCGACAGGCGGCGCTCGCCGCCGGTGCGCAGCACGAGGTCCACGGGGGGAATGAGACTTCCGCCCACCGCGGGAGAACCCAACGCGCGGGCTCCCTCCGCGCCAGCCTGGGCGAACGCCTCCTGCATCGCGGCGCGGCTCGAGTAATCGACCGCGACCCGCAGATGCATGCGCGTGCCGTGCGCCGTGCGTGCCTCGGCCGCCGCGATCGCGTCGGCGAAGGCGCGCGGCAGGCGGTCCCGACGGCCAATCATCGACAGCCGGATCCCGTGCGTGACCAGCTTCGCCAGTTGATGCTCGAGGTGCGAGGCGAACAGATCGAACAGAAACCCCACCTCCTCGGCAGGGCGCTTCCAGTTGTCACTGGAGAAGGCGTAGAGCGTGAGCTGCGACACGCCGCGCTGCGCGCAGTGCGCGACCACCTCGCGCGCCGTGTGCGCCCCGCGCACATGCCCCATCCAGCGGGGACGGCCGAGACGGGTGGCCCAACGCCCGTTGCCGTCCATGATGACGGCCAGATGCGACGGCACGTGCGTCACGCGCCCCCCACGCGCTTGATCAGCGCTTCCATGTGCGACAGGTACTGGTCCAGGGCACGGCGACCGGCCGGCGCCAGCCGGTATTCTGTGCGCGGGATGCGCCCCTCGAAGCCCTTCGTACACGTGATGTAGCCGGCCTCCTCGAGCTTGCGCGCGTGCACCGACACGTTGCCGTCCGACGTCTCGAGCAGCGCTTTGAGCTCGTTGAACGACAGCGTGTCGTGCACGGCCAGCGAACTCACGATCGCCAGGCGCACGCGCTCGTGAATGAGGCGGTCGAGCGCCATCGGCATGGAGGGGTCGCCGTCCACGGCCGTCAACGGCGCGCGCCCCGCGCGCGGCGGGCGAGAC
>JARIEV010000043.1 GCA_031127225.1 Gemmatimonadota bacterium
CTTCTCGGCCACGTGGGCAACCGGCGCATCGTAGCGCTGCCCCACGTGCCGCGAACTACCATGCAGGCGCCGCAGGCGCTCCCGGAGGCTCTTCTCCATCGCGTCGTAGCAGTGCGGGCACCCCAGTCGGCCGGTGGCCCTGAAATCGCGGGCGGTCGCGCCGCAGAATGAGCACGCGGCCGCATCCTCCGACGTCGCGGAGGCCTGCTGCTGAACCGCCTGCAAAATGTCGCCCAGCGGGTGCTGCGGCACCGCCAGCGTCGTCTCGACGCCCTTCGCGGCCGCGCACTTCTCGCACAAATGGAGCTGCGTCACCGCATTGTCCACGATGCGCGTCAGGTGCACGACCGCGTCGCGCTCCTGGCAATTATCGCAGAGCATCAGTCCCCCGTCCCCTGACCGTTCGTATCGACCAACCGTCCTCCTTCCAACAACAGCGCCCGATCGGCGCGTGCGGCCAGCGATTGATTATGAGTCACCACCACCAGCCCAAGCGACAGGTCACCGGCGAGTTCCGCAAACAGGTCATGCAACCGCTCCGCGTTGTGCTGATCGAGATTCCCGCTCGGCTCATCCGCGAGCAACAGCGCCGGTTCGTTCGCCAGCGCCCGCGCCACCGCCGTGCGTTGCTGCTCACCACCGGACATAGCGCCGGGACGATGATGCCGTCTCGCTGTTAACCCAACACGCTCCAACAGATGTTCCGCGCGCGACCGCGCTACGCGGTCGGCGACGCCGGCGATACGCAGCGGCATCATCACGTTCTCCACGGCCGAGAACTCGCGCAAGAGATGATGAAATTGAAACACAAACCCGACCGTTCGGTTCCGGAGCGCCGCAATGGCCTCGTCGCTCAGCCCGCCGACCTCGCGCCCACCCAGTTCGATCCGCCCCGCCGACGGCTGTTCGAGTGCCCCGAGCACATGCAGTAGCGTACTCTTGCCCGCCCCACTGGCCCCCACCACCGCCACCATCTCGCCGCGGGACACGCTGATCGACACGTCATCGAGGATGCGGATCAGGCCGCCATCACCGCCGAAAAACTCCTTGACGAGCCCTTCGGCGTGTACCACCACGGGTCCGCGGGCCTCGGGCCCCGGCTCACTCATGGCGGATGGCCTCTACGGGATAGAGGCGCGCGGCCTGTGCCGCCGGATACAAGGTGGCGAGCGCAGTGATCACCAAGCTCGCGACGGCGATCAGTGTGACATCGGTGAACTGGATCGCGACCGGCAGATGGTCGATGAAATACACCGAGGGGTCGAGGGAAATGAGGCGGTAGTGCTCCAGCAGAACCGACACGAGCAAGCCAAGCGCCAGCCCCGCCGCCGTTCCCACCCCACCCACGACCATCCCCTGATACAGGAAAATGCGCCGGATAGAGGTGGCCGGCATTCCCATCGCCCGCAGGATACCGATCTCGCGGGTCTTGTCCGAGACCACCATCGTGAGCGTACTCACGATATTGAACGCCGCCACGATCACGATCAGCAGCAGGATCACCCCCATCCCCAGGCGCTCGAGCTTCAGCGCCTGAAACAGGGAGCGGTTCTGCTCCTGCCAATCCACGGCGCGGACCGGTGCTTTGAGACTGGCCCGCAACGAATCGGCCACCACCGGCGCCTGCCATCGGTCAACCGTGCGGACCTCGATGCCGGTCACGTCGTCTCCCAGACCGGCAAAGCGCTGCGCGACGGATAGGTCGAGATACAGATACGCGTTGTCGTACTCGTACATCCCGGTCTCGAAGACGCCCGATACCACCGCGCTGTCGAGCCGGGGAATGATCGCTCCGGTGGACGCGTTCATGTCGAGCCCAGCGGCGCCGACCAACACGATCGTGTCCCCGGGAAAGGCGTTCAACTTCGATGCCAGAAACTTGCCCAGGACCGCTCCCGGCAGCGCCACGCTGTCGCGGACAAAGCGGAAGTCACCCAGAATCGCATGCGAGCGGATCGTGGTCACATCGCTCCCCGGCGTCCCCTCGGCAAAAATCCCGACCACCTGCGTGCCCGTCATGTACCCCGACAGGTTGCGCACCATGCCCTGTGTGCTGACGAACGGTGCCGCCCGCACCACGCCCGCCGTCGTGGTCACCTCCTCGCGCACCTCCCGCCAGCCGGACATGCGCATCCCGTCGCCGTACGGCAGCACGTGGATGTCCGGGCTGCCAACCAGAATCTTCTCTCGCAGATCACGCTGCAAGCCGTTCATGACGCCCATAATCACGATCAGCGCACTGACACCCACCAGTACACCACCGATGGCGATCACACTGATCAGCGACAACAGGCGCGACCCGCGGCGGCTCCGCAGGTAGCGCCACGCTATCGACAGTTCAAGGCGCGTCACGAAGCGTTCACTCCGGACGCATCGTGGGGAACAGAATCACGTCGCGGATGTTCTGCGTGTCCGTGAGATACATGAACAGACGATCGATCCCGATCCCCACCCCACCAGTGGGCGGCATGCCGTACTCCATCGCACGCAGGTAATCGTCGTCCACGCCCGAGGCCTCGTCATCGCCGGCATCACGAAGGCGCGCCTGCGCCTCGAACCGCTCACGCTGATCGATCGGATCGTTCAACTCAGAGAACGCGTTGGCGAGCTCCTTCCCGCGCGCGAACAACTCGAAGCGCTCGGTGAGTCCGGCCGGCCCGCCCCGCTTCGGTTTCGCCAGCGGCGACAGCTCAATCGGATAGTCGACGACAAACGTCGGAGTGTCGATCTTCGACTCCACAAGCTCTTGGAACATCTCGTCGAGAACCTTGGGCCGGCTCAGCGTGGCCACCTTCGCCACGCCGATCCGCTCGGCCGCCTGACGCAGCGTCGCGTCGTCCGCCGCCATCACGTCAAGGCCGGCGGCCTGCGACAGCGACGGCACCCATTCGATCCGCGGGAAGGGTGTCACCAGCACCGGCACCTTTTCACCCACGATTGGGATCGAGCGGATCGCATCAGCGGCCGCAACCATCAACGTCTCGACGCGGGCCATCATCGTGGTGTAGTCGGCAAATGCTTCGTAGAACTCGAGCATCGTGAATTCCGGATTGTGCGTCCGGTCGATCCCCTCGTTGCGGAAGTCATGGCCGATTTCGTAGACACGTTCAAAGCCACCCACAATCAGGCGCTTGAGATAGAGCTCATCCGCGATGCGCAGATAGAGCGGCATGTCCAGCGTATTGTGGTGCGTGATGAACGGACGCGCGGACGCGCCACCGTACAGCGGCTGCAGGACCGGCGTTTCGACTTCGAGATAGTTCAACCCGTCAAGGTGCGAACGGATGCTGCGGGTCAGCACCGAGCGAGCGCGGAAGAGTGCCCGCACTTCGGGATGCACCGCGAGATCGGCATAGCGCTGCCGCGCGCGCTGTTCGGTATCCGCAAATCCCGAGTAGCGCACCATCTGTCCGTCCACCATCTGCTCCTTGCCGAACGGCAGCGGGCGCAGCGACTTCGACAGCAGCGTGGCCTCTTTCACCTTGACCGTGGCTTCGCCGGTCTTCGTGCGCATCATGGCACCGCCAACGCCGACCCAGTCGCCCAGATCCCAGGCATTGAGTTGGGCCCAGGCGGCTTCCCCGATCTCATCGCGCCGGAAGTACAGCTGCACACGACCGTCCATGTCGGCCAGATGCGCGAACGCAGTCTTCCCCTGACTGCGCCACGACGTGAGACGACCGGCTACCGTGACCACGGGGCCCTCGTCCGACGTCGCAAGCGCCGCCACCGCCTCGGCCGCGGTGTGCGATCGATCAAAGGAATACGCGAACGGTTCCGTCCCGGCCGCGCGCAACGCGTCGAGCTTGTCGCGCCGCGCCTTCATCAGGAAGTTGAGGTCGTCGCTCACAGCGGGCGCCCCTCCGCCTTCTGTTCGCTCTCCTGCTTCAGATATGCCTGGATGAACGGATCGATCCCGCCGTCCATGACTTTCTGGACATCGGCGATCTTGAGCTCGGTGCGGTGATCGTTGACCATCGTGTACGGTTGGAAGACGTAGCTGCGGATCTGGCTGCCGAAGGAGACATCCTGCTTGTCGGCATCGAGCAGCGCCTTAGCGGCCGCCAGCTTGTCCGACTCACGCTGATACAGCTTGTTCTTCAGCTGTTTCATCGCCGTGGCTTTGTTCTTGAACTGTGAGCGCTCAGCCTGCGAGGCGCACACGATGCCGGTGGGCATGTGCGTGATGCGCACCGCTGAAGACGTCTTGTTGACGTGCTGGCCGCCAGCGCCGGAGGCACGATAGACATCGATCCGCAGATCTTCGTCGCGGATCTCGATGTTGATCTCTTCGTTGACCACCGGATACACAAAGATCGATGCGAAGCTCGTGTGACGCCGCGCCTGCGAATCGAACGGCGAGATGCGGACCAAGCGATGCACACCCGATTCGGGCCGGAGGAATCCGTAGGCGTACTGCCCCTTGATCTCCATGACCGCACCCTTGATGCCAGCCTCTTCGCCCTCGCTGAGGTCGAGCATCTCGATCTCGAAGCCTTTCCGTTCCGCCCAGCGCGTGTACATGCGCATGATCATCTGCGCCCAGTCCTGCGCCTCGGTGCCACCGGCGCCGGCGCTGATCTCGATCTGCGCGTCACGGAAATCGTCACGTCCGCGCAGCAGCGACTTGAGTTCGAACGCGTCGAGCTCCTCGACGATCCGCTCCACTTCGGCGTCGAGATCATCCGACATCGGGTCGTCCGGCTCGAGCGCCAGGAGCTCGTCGATCTCGAGCGCCGAACCGATCCGCGCCGTCAGCGAGTCGATCGGCTCGATCCAGCCTTTCAACACCTTCACCTGCTGCACGATGTCGCGGGCGTGCTCCTGATCGTTCCAGAAGGCGCCCTCCGACATTTCGTTCTCGTATGCGCTCAGCGTCGCGCGCTTGGCATCGACGTCAAAGATACCTCCGCATGTCCACGAGCCGCTCTTCCGAGCGCGCTAACACCTTCAGGCGTTCGCCATCCTGCATGCCATGCCTCCACCTACGACGCGAGCCGCCCTCCGCGCAGGAGAGCGGCCCGTAGTGTCACCAGCTGACGCCGACCGATGCGGCATCCGAATGACACGGAAGGTACCCGATTGCCGGACCGCCTTCCAGCGCCAGAATCAGAACAGGCGACGTCCACCGGCGAGAATGTCATTGAGGGCATCCTGGAAATACGGCGACTGTTCAGCCACCTCGCGCCCCACCTGCTCGATGTACTCCTCGTAGCTCTTCTTGATCTCCTCGCGGAACAACTGCCGCAAGGTCCCGTCCCGCAGCCCCTCGTCGCGCTTCTGTGGGTGATAGGCCACCAGATCCGAAACCAGCGCGCGCGCCAGCCGGCGGGCACGCTGATCGGGATCGGCACGCAGAAACGGATTGATCAGCGGCTTGGCCGAGACGGGGGATGCCGCGACAGGAACAACTGGGGGGGCCACCGATGTGGGCGTGGTGACAAATGACGGTGTGGGTTCCGCAACCGCGGTCGGCATCGGCGGCGTCATGACACTGATGGACGCCGCGGACGACCTCGGGGCGGTGACGGACGGGGGAGGCTGGAACGACGCCGAACCGGAGGGCGGAACGGCCCCGGTGGCCACCGCCGGCGTGACGGACACCGGCAGGGTACCGCCAGCCAACAGAATGACGCCACCGCACACCGAGCAGCGGGCTCGAACTCCCGTGGACGGGACTTTCGAGGGATCCACACGAAAGACCGACCGGCAATCGGGACAGTCCACCGTCATGACGCCCCCCCGGCCGTGCGCCGCACAAGGCTTTCGCGCCCCGCGTCGCTCGAAGCAACACCCATCGACGGCTCGTCCTTACGGCGATCGACCGTCCAGACGGACCCCTGCAAAGTCTTCGCGTAACTCTTCATTTCCGTCGCCAACTCGCTGACCTCGATGGCCCGTGTAAAATTCCGCCGCTGATTCGTGACGACGCCGACTGAAAGTGTCATCAACGGCACCCGATGCAACTGGCCGCGACGATCCTTCCCGAAGAAATATCCCACACGTCGGTCCTGCTCGGAATACTGCCAGGGCATCAATTCGTCGAACACGCGGATCACCTCGTCACACACCCTCGGGACGGCTACCAGCGGAATTGCGTACAGGAAGTCGTCACCACCAATGTGCCCGACAAACCCTGCTTCGCCGCACAGCCCCTTGACGACATCGTGGAGGATGCGCGCAAGGAGCCGGATCACTTGGTCGCCGTGATGATAGCCGTACCGGTCGTTGAACTCCTTGAAATGATCAAGGTCGGCATAACACGCCGCGAACTTCTCGCCGGACGCCACCCGCCGGGCCAGTTCCATCTCGATTTTTCGGGTCCCCGGCAAACGCGTGGACGGATGAACGTCCGTGTCCCGGTCGCTGCGCCCCAACATCGCAGACATTCTCGCCGACGCCTCAACGTCTGAGACGTCCGACCGGACGACCTCGTCGGCCCCCGACTCGAACGCGTCTGCAAAACGCGCCGCGTCCACGATCACCAGCACCGGAACGACCCCCGTAAAGCTGTCACGCTTCAGCCGACGGCACGTTTGGAGCGCGGAATCACACCACGCAGCGTCACCGCGGCCATCGATCAGGATCAGTCGAGGACGCGCCTTCAACGCGCGCGCGCACACTAACTCCGCGTCACCCGTCGACTGCCGCTCAAGCCCCGCCGCCGCAAACCACGCCGTCGCCCACGCCGGTTCGACCTGACCGTCGGTCAGGTGCACCGCCATCAGCTCGTTGAATGCGGTGGTGGTCATCGTCGGAGCACGGATCGGTCGTCAGTAAAGGCGTAATCGCACAGGGGACGCGCGACAGACGGAACGTCAGGGCCACCTGAGCGCGCGCGCGGCGCACCCGAGGCGTCCACTCACAGACGATCTCCCCACCCGAATCGGTACGCCGAGGGGCTAGCGTCCCGCCGGTACCAACCGGACGGCTGCCCGCCACTGCCGGCGCCCGTCCCGAGGATCGCCGACCGGTTCGACCGCCGTGTGAACACTTTCCACCGACACCCCCGCCACCCCGGCACCGCCGAATCGTCTGATCCGCACGCTGACATAGGCATCGATCAGACTCACGAGATGGTTCGCCCCAACCAGACCGGCGTAGTTCACGGCCCGCTGGGCTCCTCGATTCGCGCTCGCGATCGTCTGCGCGTAGACGTCCTGCTGCAAGCGCGCGTCGCGCCAGCTCCATCGGTACGCGTCCGGGACCGCTTTGGACTGGTAGAAGGACAGCGCGCGCTGGTACTCAGGGCTGCCCATCGCCGGTGGCGCCGCAGGGTTGAGCCAGTACGTCTCTCTGGCTAGCAACCAGCGCGCACCGTTGTAGGTGGTCTCGTCCGTCTCCGGATCGAGGGCGCCGCCGGGAATCCGGTCAAACGCACCGCTTTCCAGATACTGCTCCATCGACTCGTAGTAACTCCAGCTGCCTCGAGGCCGCTCTCCACCGAACGGGGAGCGAGCCACCTCGAACGCGAGAGTCCGATAGGCATCACGCTCGCGATTGGCATCACGACGCGCACGGACCTGCTGCAACAACAAGTAGCCCTCGGCAACGAGATAGCCAACGCTCCGCTGTTGGCCGAGTGCGAACTGACCGGCGCCGGGCACGGCGGCTGACAGCGCCGGTGCCCACCACGGGGCCGGTCGGTCAGGACGAGTAGTCCATCTCGGTACCGGCGCGGGCGCCGTCCCGGACTCGACCGGGTAGCGAGATTTGCCGTCCCGCGTCAGATGCAGGGCAGCGGGCCGCAGCTCCTGTGCCCTCAGGGCGCGCGCGCCACCAAAGGTGATGGCGAACGCCAGAAACCGGACGAACCACGGACGCCACATCAGAAGCGGGCGCGCAGGGAGACGTAGGTCGCAGGCTCTCCGAGCTGCGCCGACGCGGCGTCAAAACGCCGCGCCATGTCCACTGCCAACCCTCCGCGAGCAAAACCCAAGCCCAAGGACGCCCCCTTGGCGTCCCCGGGCTGCAGCTTGTAGCCGCCCCGCAGGAAGGCAACGTCGCGATAGCCGAGAATCAGGCCAAGGCCCCCTGCTGCCCCATTCAGCGCCGCCGCGTGCTGGACGTCGACGCTGACATCGAGCGATGCACCACTCCGCTGCAGCGACGTAATCGGCAAGCGCGCCCGACCGCCGACCTGGACCACTCGCGGCAATGGATCAGCCTGCTCCGCATCCTTGACCTGCAGCGCGGGTCCGACGTTTCGCACCGACGCGCCTATGGTGATCGGCAGTGCCGTCGGCAGGACGTATTGCGCGCCGAGGTCGAGCGCGCTCGTAGAGCCGCTGATGACCGGAACGTTGCCGCAGATTCCGGTACACTGGAACCGAAGCATGATGAACTTGTACGTCATACCCACGCTGAGCCGCTTGCCGACGGGCGACGCGTACGACAGCGCCAACTGATAGTTGCGATTCGTGATCGTGCCGATTTCCGTACCGTTCACCGGATCGGTAGCCGACTGATCGCCGTAGTTCACGAGGTAGGCCGATCCCGCGATTGTCCCCAGGACGCGGGACGGGACAGCGAACGTCAGCATGTCACTCGTAGCGATGAGCGTCTGCGAGTGGTGAACCGCGAGCTCCTTCTTCCCGATCCTGCCGAGCGCCGCGGGATTCCACCAGAGTGACTCCGTCCCGAGAGTGGAGTCTGCCACGACGGCTTCACCCTGCCCGACGGCATGCGCGCCGAACGGCACGAGCAGATACAACGCGCCATTCTGCGCGCGCGCCCGCTGACCGGTCACCACACTGAGTACACACACCAACCACGCGTATGGTACCCAGCGCCATCGAGGCCGAAAACGACTCACGCGCGCTCGTTCGGCTCGCCGTAGCCGAGCCGAAGCACGGCATTCCGATTGCGGCGCCAGTTCGGCAGCACCTTAACCCAGAGGTCTAGGTACACCGGCTGCCCGACGAAGCGCTCGATCTTCTCGCGCGCGACGCGACCCAGCTTCTTGATTTGCTGACCGTTGGCTCCAATCACGATGCGTTTCTGGCTTTCCCGTTCGACATGCAGGACCGCCCGAATGTACAGCGGGGACGACCCTTCACGGAACTCCTCAATTTCGCACGCGAGCGCATGCGGCAATTCGTCGCCAAGCTGCTCGAGAGCCGTCTCGCGCACGAACTCGGCACAGAAGAACTTGACCGGTTGCGTCGAGAGCTCATCCGCCGGGTAAAGGAACGGACTCTCCGGAAGCCGACGGGTAATGGCGTTGACCAGGCGATCCATGCCGTCGCCGGTAAACGCCGACAACAGGACAGCTTCTGGATAGTGCCCAAGCAACACGAACTTCCGCGGCTCGTCGATGAGATCGATCTTGTTGAGCGCGAGGAGCACGGGGGCACGGGGCGCGCGCTCCAAGCCGGCGGCGGACGCGAAGTCCTCCGGAATCGTGGCGGTGGCGTCCACGACGTGGACGATCACATCGGCGTCGCGCACGGCTGCGAGCGCTGCGTTTCGCATTGCACTGTGCAGCGTGTCTTTAGGCTCCAACAGTCCCGGCGTATCAAGGACAACCATCTGTGTGTCACCCTCAGAGCGGAGCCCGAGGATGCGGTGGCGTGTGCTCTGCGCCTTGCTCGACGTGATCGCGAGCTTTTCACCGACGAGTCGGTTGAGCAGGGTGGACTTACCGGCGTTGGGAAATCCGGCGACCGTAACGATACCAGCCCGTGTCATGAACTCGGGTTCGGGGGAGGTTGATACACGCGGGAAGGGTAGCGAAACACAGAAGCCCCCGCCACCGGGATCCGTGAGGATTGGTGACGGGGGCTTCGCAAGGTGCCGGCATCGGCCTACTCTCCCGCGGTCTCTCGACCGGAGTACCATCGGCGCTGCTTGGCTTAACGACCGTGTTCGGGATGGGAACGGGTGTGGCCCAAGCGCTCTAGATGCCAGCGATTTCGGTGTGCACGTGCGTGCGAAATCGGGGTGGAACGGGTCGATCAAATTTCAAGGCCGCGCTGCCACGTGGGGCGTCGCGCGCTTTGACAACGGATCGGGAAGTGATCTTGGGGCGTCGTCGCCGCAGGGGCGAAGCGACGCATGACGTGCGTATGTTCTGCGAATTCCCTGCTGGTTGTGTTGCTTGGTCCCCTGGAAAAACCAGGGGGGAGTCAAGCCGCACGGGCGATTAGGACAGCTGCGCTCGGAACACCTCGCGGCGCTTCCACGTGCTGCCTATCGACGGAGTAGTCTCCTCCGGCCCTTTAGGGAGCTCAAGGCTCCAGGGAGAATTCATCTTGGGGGGCGCTTCCCACTTAGATGCTTTCAGCGGTTATCGCCACCGATCATCGCTACCCGGCGTTGCAGCTGGCGCCACAGCCGGGACACGAGCGGATCGTCCGACTCGGTCCTCTCGTACTAAAGTCCGCTCCCCTCAATTCTCCAACGCCCACGACGGATACAGACCGAACTGTCTCACGACGTTCTGAACCCAGCTCATGTGCCACTTTAACCGGCGAACAGCCGGACCCTTGGGACCTTCTCCAGCCCCAGGATGTGACAAGCCGACATCGAGGTGCCAAACCGCGCCGTCGATGTGAACTCTCGGGCGCGATAAGCCTGTTATCCCCAGCGTACCTTTTATCCGTTGCGCGATAGCCGATCCACACCGGGCTACCGGATCACTACGGCCGACTTTCGTCTCGGTTCGACCCGTCGGTCTCACCGTCAGGCTGGCTTCTGCCGTTACACTCTATAGGCGCGATTACCGACCGCGCTGAGCCAACCTTCGCGCGCCTCCGTTACTCTTTCGGAGGCGACCGCCCCAGTCAAACTGCCCACCTGCCACGGTCCCGGATAGGGTTTGCCTACCGCGGTGAGGCGATCATACAGCACAGGGTGGTATTTCACTGGTGCCTCCTCGAGGGCTAGCGCCCCCGACTCAACGGCTCCCACCTATGCTACACAGTCCTATACAATCGCCAATGACAAGCTGCAGTAAAGGTGCATGGGGTCTTTTTGTCCTGTCGCGGGGACTCGGAATCCTCACCGAGACTGCTATTTCGCCGAGCGCGTGGTCGAGACAGTGCTCAAGTCGTTACGCCATTCGTGCAGGTCGGAACTTACCCGACAAGGAATTTCGCTACCTTAGGACCGTTATAGTTACGGCCGCCGTTTACCGGGGCTTCGGCTCAAAGCTTCGCCTTGCGGCTAACCTCTCCCCTTAACCTTCCGGCACCGGGCAGGCGTCAGTGCGTATACGGCGCCTTACGCGGCTTGGCACGCACCTGTGTTTTTGCTAAACAGTCGCTTGAGCCGATTCTCTGCGGCCTCCTCGAGCAACCAGAGCAAGTCTGGCAACCAAAGGGGGCATCCCTTCTTCCGAAGTTACGGGATCATTATGCCGAGTTCCTTGACCACGTTTCACTCGTTCACCTGAGGCTACTCGCCTAACCCACCTGTGTCGGTTTACGGTACGGACATCTCATAGTCTCCCCACCCAGCTTTTCTTGCCTGCCGACTCCACACGACTTGGAGTTGGGTTGCCCCGCCTCCTCGTACTCAGGTCTCGGCTTGCGCCTACGCCCTTGAACGGCCATCCACAAAGCCGCTCGCGCTTCGTTCCAGGGTCCCTGGATGCTTCAACGACTATAAGATGGGGCCGGAATTTTGACCGGCTATCCATCGACTACGCCTTTGGGGCCTCGCCTTAGGGTCCGCCTCACCCTGCGCTGATTGCCATGGCGCAGGAATCCTTGGGTTTACGGTGTGCGGGGTTCTCACCCGCATTTGCGCGTACTTAATCCGGCATCCTCACTTCCCTTCGCTCCACGGCTATCGTTTCCACGGCCGCTTCAACGCACAGGGAACGCTCCCCTACCCCTCTGACAAAGTCAGAAGACCAAGCTTCGGCGGGCTGCTTAATCCCGACCATTCTCGGCGCCATCACGCTGGACTGGTGAGCTATTACGCACTCTTTCAAGGAATGGCTGCTTCTAAGCCAACCTCCCAGTTGTCTCTGCACGACGACATCCTTCGCTATACTCAGCAGCCACTTCGGGGCCTTAGCTGTGGTTCTGGGTTCTTTCCCTCTCGCCGCTGGACATTATCGCTCAGCGACTGCCTCCCGAGGTCCATCAGACAGGTATTCGGAGTTTGGTAGGGGTTGGTAGGGTCTACGACCCCCCGCGCCCTTCCAGTCGCTCTACCCCCTGCTGACACGCCTCGAGGCTCTACCTCAATAGATTTCGGGGAGAACCAGCTATCTCCAGGCTTGATTGGCCTTTCACCCCTACCCACAAGTCATCCGAATGGTTTTCAACCCATACCGGTTCGGGCCTCCACTAAGTGTTACCTCAGCTTCACCCTGCTCATGGGTAGATCGCCCTGGTTTCGGGTCGTACCCCCAGATACTCATGCGCCCTCGTTACAGGACTCGCTTTCGCTCTGGCTCCGCTGCTGAGCAGCTTAGCCTCGCATCTGAGGAGTAACTCGCCGGATCATAATGCAAAAGGCACGCCGTCAGCCGTGACACCTTGCGATGCCCAGCCTCCGACCGCTTGTAGGTATGTGGTTTCAGGATCTCTTTCACTCCCCGCACAGGGGTGCTTTTCACCTGTCCCTCACGGTACTCGTCCACTATCGGTCACATAGGAGTCTTTAGGCTTGGAGGGTGGTCCCCCCGGCTTCACGCCCGATTACTCGGGTCGGGCGTTACTCAGGAACTCTACTACACACAGTGCATCGTCTTCGCCTACCGGGCTATCACCGTCTATGGCGCCCCGTTCCAGAGGACTTCGGCTGACTTCGCTGTGCGCGTCCGTAGGTCCTACAACCCCGGTCCCACAAGGAGACCGGTTTGGCCTGTACCCGTTTCGCTCGCCACTACTCGGGGCATCTCGTTTGATTTCTCTTCCTCAGGGTACTTAGATGTTTCAGTTCCCCTGGTTTGCTCCGCTTGCGCGGTGACCGGACTCGCGTCCGGCCGGGTTTCCCCATTCGGCCATCTTGGGATCAATGCGTGTGTGCCGCTCCCCCAAGCTTATCGCAGCTTACCGCGGCCTTCATCGCCTCTATGTGCCCAGGCATCCCCCACATACCTTCGTTCGCTTGACTCTTTCCCACTGCCAAGCAGAACGTACGCTTTCCAACAAGTAAAGCTGACACATCACGCGATCACCACCATTGCTGGCCGTGACCTCGAAACGTTGCCGCCTCACTGAGGTTCTTCGTCCTAGCAGCACCAACCCGGCCAGTAGCCGCATCGATGCTGTAGTACCCACGATCACTTCCCACTTCCGTTGTCAAATAGCGCAGACACCGCCAAGACCGTCACTCCGAAGAGCGGCGGTCAACAATCGAATTCGAGATCGAGGATGTGCAGAACGGGCGATATATCTGGGACTTTCAGTCTGCCGCCCCGAAGGGCCGACCTACTCATCACTCCAGAAAGGAGGTGATCCAGCCGCAGGTTCCCCTACGGCTACCTTGTTACGACTTCGCCCCAGTCACTGCGCTCGCCTTAGGCGGCTTGGCCCCTTGCGGGTTCCGGCACCGACTTCGGGCGCTCACAGCTTCCATGGCGTGACGGGCGGTGTGTACAAGGCCCGGGAACGTATTCACCGTGGCGTCGCTGATCCACGATTACTAGCGATTCCAGCTTCATGCCGTCGAGTTGCAGACGACAATCCGAACTGAGGCAGGCTTTGGGGATTGGCTCCGCGTTGCCGCTTCGCAGCCCTCTGTACCTGCCATTGTAGCACGTGTGTAGCCCCAGACGTAAGGACCATGATGACTTGACGTCGTCCCCACCTTCCTCCGGTTTGGCACCGGCAGTCCCCCTAGAGTCCCCGGCTTTACCCGCTGGTAACTAAGGGCAAGGGTTGCGCTCGTTGCGGGACTTAACCCAACATCTCACGACACGAGCTGACGACAGCCATGCAGCACCTGTGCATGAGCTCCGAAGAGGGGCCCCTGTTTCCAGAGGCTTTCTCATACATGTCAAGCCTGGGTAAGGTTCTTCGCGTTGCGTCGAATTAAACCACATGCTCCACCGCTTGTGCGGGCCCCCGTCAATTCCTTTGAGTTTCAACCTTGCGGTCGTACTCCCCAGGCGGGGTACTTAATGCGTTAGCGCCGGCACTCGGGGGGTCGCTCCCCCAAGCACCTAGTACCCATCGTTTACGGCGTGGACTACCAGGGTATCTAATCCTGTTTGCTCCCCACGCTGTCGCGCCTCAGCGTCAGCTACTGCCCAGCAGGCCGCCTTCGCCACCGGTGTTCTTCCGGATCTCTACGCATTCCACCGCTACACCCGGAATTCCACCTGCCTCTACAGTGCTCAAGTCCACCAGTTCGCATGGCCGACTCGGGGTTGAGCCCCGAGCTTTCACCACACGCTTAGCAGACCGCCTACGCGCCCTTTACGCCCAGTGATTCCGGACAACGCTCGCACCCTCCGTATTACCGCGGCTGCTGGCACGGAGTTAGCCGGTGCTTCCTCACTCGGTACCGTCAGAGCCCTCGAAAAGGCTTGTTCGTCCCGAGCAACAGGGGTTTACACACCGAAATGCTTCATCCCCCACGCGGCGTCGCTGCGTCAGCCTTTCGGCCATTGCGCAATATTCCCCACTGCTGCCTCCCGTAGGAGTCTGGGCCGTATCTCAGTCCCAATGTGGCTGGCCATCCTCTCAGACCAGCTACCCGTCATTGCCTTGGTAGGCCGTTACCCCACCAACTAGCTGATAGGCCGCGAGCTCCTCTAGATGCCTCGAAAGTTTCCTCGTCAACCGATGCCGGTCGACGAGCGTATGCGGTATTACCCGGCCGTTGGGCCGGCTATCCCCCACATCTAGGCAGATTGCTCACGTGTTACGCACCCGTTCGCCGGTTACCCTTGCGGGCCCCCTTGACTTGCATGTGTTAAGCACGCCGCCAGCGTTCGTCCTGAGCCAGGATCAAACTCTCCAATAGATACGAATCTCAGAAGAATCTTGAGTGGCTCATCAGCGCGACCGACCGTAGTCGATCCAGCGCCGAATCACTTACTAATCAACAGATTTGATATCTCGCTGCAGCCCTGAAGAAGCCGCAGGTCAGTGATACCGTCCCGCACATCCATCGATCTCGAACTTCGATTGTCAAACAGCGATGCTTCTATCCTGCTATGTGAGCGCAACCGCTTGCGGCTACGTCAGTTACTCTGGTTTGTTTCGCCGCCGTTTAGGTGGCAGCCTTTCATTCTACCTGGCCGAACCGTGGAAGTCAACCCCGTTTTCTCAATCCGCTCGGCGCAGTTCAGAGCGCCAACCTCCGCAGATCCTGGAATAACTACCCCACCGTCTCACCGTAAAACGTCCGCGTTCGTACTGCGGGGTAGAAAGTATGTCGAATAGGGCGTGATTGCGCAAGCCCAAATTCTCACTTTCCGCTCGCCCAGCTGGCTGACTGACCTCAGTCACGCTGAACAACCCACTGAAAAACGAAAGCGGCCGCGAGAAGCGGCCGCTGCAGTCCGATGCTAATCGCATCGGAGAGGTCCTGGATAACCCAGGCAGTGTCCAGAAGAGCACTCGTGTACGGTCGATGCAACGATGAGCGTGTACGCATGATCCGCATCGCGGACCTGACAGACGACACCACCAGCAACCAACAGACCAAGACCCAACCAGCCTGACAACATTGACGGCGTCAACGCGACCACCGCAATGCCGAACCCCGGAACGCACTTGATGACCTCACCAAGCGCTTGCAACGTTCCGCCTGCTCCTGCATCTCCGATCACCAGACCGAAGATTCTACACAGTGCACCCTCTAGGACTCGAACCTAGAACCTACTGATTAAGAGTCAGCTGCTCTACCATTGAGCTAAGGGTGCGGTTCTCACAACTCTACCGCTGATCAACCCGGTTCACGCGCCAGGAGGGACTCGAACCCCCGACCAACAGCTTAGAAGGCTGCCGCTCTATCCATCTGAGCTACTGGCGCCTGCCCTGCCGCTGGACCCCCACACGAGGTCCCGCACGTTACCACACTCAAACCGCTGTTCTGCTGCAGTGCCGAACTGTGAGATCGGGGCGGCCGGATTCGAACCGGCGACCTCCTGCTCCCAAAGCAGGCGCGATACCGGGCTACGCTACGCCCCGCAGATCATTGGCCGCGTATGTTATCCCGCTGATACGCCGAGGTCAACCGGCGCCCAGAAAATTCCGCAGCATTCATTGCGCGCGAGTGTGCGACACATGCGCAGTGCCATCGTCTGGCACAGTTGCCTGCACCACCGCGCGCACCAGCGGGTCGAGTAAGAGCGCGTGGAACGCGCGTCCACGGTGACTCACCCCAGCCTTGTCGTCGCGCGAGACCTCGGCGAAGGTGGCGCCGAGGTCGTCCGACAAAAAGTACGGGTCATACCCAAAACCACCCGTGCCACGCGCTTCCTCGAGCACGGTACCCGCCGTCTGCGCGCGGACGACCCGCTCACCGCGAGACGTGCGCGGGTCCCCATTGCGAACGGATTCGTCATCCCGTGCGGAGACGCCCGGCCACACGCACGCGGCGGCGCACTCATAGCGCGCGACACGCGAGACCTGGCCGGCCGCAGCGGCCGCACGCAGCGCCCGTTGCAACAGGGCATTGTTCTCGTCATCAAGGGCCACGCCCGTCAGGTCGGGACGCCCGGACCAGCGCTTGCTATGCACACCGGGGCGCCCGTCGAGCGCATCGACGACGAGCCCCGAGTCGTCCGCGAGCACCACGAGGCCGGTGCGCTCAGCGAAATAGCGCGCCTTGGCGAGAGCGTTCTCCTCGAACGTGTCATACATCTCGAGCGCGTCCTCGCCCTGCTCTTCCGGTAAACCGAGGTCGGCCAGGGTCACGACCCGGACGCCGAGGCGGGCCAAGAGCGGAAGCAACTCGTTCAGCTTGCCCGCGCTCCGCGTAGCCAATACAACCGGCGTCCCAGCGAGATCCGCGGTCGCGGAGCGCGTCATCGCACCAGCGGGAACGGCTCTGCCAGCACGGCGCGTTGCATGCGGTCGAGCGTCTCGATCCCGCTGACGGCAATGCCGAGAAGTGCGTCGAGTTGCTCGCGAGCAAACGTTCCGTGTTCACCGGTCCCCTGCACCTCCACGAACCGTCCCTCGGAGCTCATAACGACGTTCATGTCGACACCGGCCCGCACGTCCTCGTCGTAATTCAAATCGAGGCGCGGCTCGTCGTCGATCAGCCCGATGCTGATGGCAGCCACGCGTCGACGGACGGGTGTCTGCGCCAGTCGTCCCGTTTCGAGCATCCACGTAAACGCGTCCTGCACAGCGATGCACGCCCCCGTGATGGCCGCCGTGCGCGTACCACCGTCCGCCTGCAGCACATCACAGTCGACTTTCACCGTGAACTCACCGAAGCGGAAGTCGTCAAGCATCGCGCGAACGCTCCGGCCGATGAGCCGCTGGATCTCCTGCGTGCGCCCGCCGATCTGTTGCCGTTCGCGCGAGGAGCGCGTGCGCGTGGCGCGCGGCAGCATCGAGTACTCGGCGGTCACCCACCCTTCGCCGCTCCCGCGGCGCCATCCGGGCACTCCCGTTTCCACGGACGCTGAGCAGAGCACGCGCGTCTCGCCAAAGGCGATTAGGCAGGAGCCCTCAGCGTAGGGGACCGCCCCGCGTTCCATGGTCACCACGCGCATGGCGTCGTTGGCGCGCCCGATGCGGGCTACCCGACCGGCTGCATCGGCAGCGGTCACTTCGGATCCGTTTACAACAGCGTCAGACACGCAGTTTCTCGATGGTTGAAGTGGTGGATTGGCCGTCGACAAGCGGCACGACAACGACGCGTCCGCCCCGTGCCGTCACGATATCAGCCCCGACGATGGTATCCGGTGCGTAATCGCCGCCCTTGACGATCACGTCGGGTGCGATGCCGCGCACCAGCACGATGGGCGTGTCCTCCTCGAAGAGCACGACCGCATCGACGGCTTCGAGGCCAGCCAGCACGAGGGCACGTTCGTCGGCGGTCCGCACAGGGCGCGTCGGACCCTTGAGTCGACGTACGGACGCATCACTGTTCACGCCGACGACGAGCGCCACGCCTTCGCGGCGCGCCGTGTCGAGCACTTGGACGTGACCGGGATGGAGGAGATCGAACACGCCGTTGGTGAAGACCACAGGCCCCTGCACCGTTTCGCGCCACACGATCGCGTCGTCGAGCGTCATGATCTTGGCCGAGGGTACGCGCGGAGCGGACCTGGTCACCATTGCGACTGGACCCCTTCGACGAGGTCGGTGATCAAACTCTCGAGGGCATTCTTGCGTCCGAGGGCTTCCCCACCCTCGGCATACTGTCCCTCGCGCTGCAGCGCGCTCTGCTTGAAGAGCGTGCGCCCTGTGGTCTGGTCGATGATCTCGACGTCGAGGACGATCTGCAACCGACGGCGCGTCGAGGTGGTTGACCGTCCGTCGGCGCTCACGCCCGCGGGGAGATCGACCTCGTATTTGACGACCGTCCCCCGCACGACGACGTCCGCCCGCGCCTCCGGCGCTTCGCGGAGATTGAGGCGCTCGCGCATGGCCTGACGAATCTGCTCGAAGACTTCGCGCTGGATTTCGGGCACCGCTGTCTGATTATCGAACGGCTGGATCGCGACGGTTTTGAGTTGCTTGGGCAACCCACCGCCGCCGGAGAATCCATAGCAGCCGGCGAGCCACAGTGCCCCCAGCAACAGCGCCGGCACTCTGCGCGCGGCGCGCGCGAGCCTATGGGCGACGCCAGATGGCATCATCGAATCCCTCGACAGACGTGGTATCGGTCACGGCAATGGCCAAACGCCGCTTGCCCCGTTCATGAACATACTGCAGTTGCCACTGACCGTCGGCTCCACGCCGGCGCGACATCCACTCGATCACCTTGCCCCCCTCGATCCGCTCGGCCCGAGCCAGTGTGGTGCCGCCAAAGGCGAGGCGCCACGCGCGTCCATCGGCCTCCGAGGCATCCCGCCCCCGGAGCGCGCCAAGGTCAACCCGCAGGGTATCATCATCGAGGCGGGCCGTGGTGTCGCTCGTGGGCGGCAGCGCCAGGCGCCCGAGACTGGCCCAGAGCAGCGGTGTCGGTGGGAGCAGACGCCGGACGAGGTCGATCCCCGGGACGACCAGACTGTCGCCGAGCAGAATGGCGTAGCCGCCCGCCATGCCGTTGCGGAGAAAGAAATCGAGACGCGCGCGGTCGGGACGCTGCATACGCACGGCGCCATCGCCGTTGGCTTCGAACGTCTCGTCCGTGTACGTCCAGGTAAAGCGCAGCAACTGCGGCTGCAGTGGCAGGCCCGTCGGCGGCAACACGGCGCGCGCGGGGAGTCCCACCAGCGGTCGCGCCAACGGTGCGCACGCGGCCATGATGAGACACGCCGCGCAGCTTCCCCGGACCACGCGGCGGTGCCAACTGGACTGGCCAGGCAAGGAGGGCACAGCACGAGGCATAGTCACGTGGCTATTGGATGCGGATACGCCGCATGCGATCGCCCTGCACGATGGCATCCATCACGTCGAATCCGGACAGAACCCGCCCGAACACCGTGTAGGCACCATCGAGGTGCGGCTGGCTGGCGTGACAGAGATAATACTGGCTGCCTCCGGTATCAGGGCCCGACGTGGCCAGCCCTAGACAACCGCGCTCGTGCCGCAGGCGTGAAAAGCTCTCACGCAAGGCAAACCCGGGGCCGCCGGTCCCGTCACCGCGCGGATCGCCGTCCTGCACGACAAAGTTCGGTACCACGCGATGGAAGACCGTGTTCCGGTAGAACCCGTCGTCGGCCAAACGGACGAAAGCATCGACGACCAACGGCGCCTCGTAGCCAAACAGTTCGAGCGTGACGCTTCCGCGTTCGGTCTCGATGACCGCGAGCGGTCGGCGAGCGCCGGTCGCGCCCCACAGTCGGACCAGTCGCTCGTACTCCTCGAGCGGCCGGCCAGTCGGCGCGGAATCCACAAGGCTGCGGCGCGCCGTGAGCGCGGAGGCACCGGCCGCCGTGGTCAGCCGCTGGGCGAGCGACTGCGCGATCCCGCGCACCACCGAATCCCGATCGGAGAGGGCGCGCTCGGCGAGGGCGCGCATCCGGATCACGACCTGCGCATCGCCGCTCGTGCCGAGGCGCTGCAGCACAGCGGCGCGTACACGGGGGTCGGCGTCGTCGGCGAAGTCCTCGGCTAGTGCCACCCGCTCACTCTCGGTGGTCCGCGCGCGGCTTTCGATCGCGGCCATGCGGTAGCGCCAGTCGGCATGCGTCGCCCACCCACGCACCTCGGCGTCGACGAGCGTGAGCCCGAGGCGACGGAGTTGCGCGAGCAGCTGGCGGCGCACGGTGAGCAGCGTGTCCCCGTCCCACGCTCGTCGCCACCGCAGCGTATCGCGCCCGAAGACGACACTGAGGCTTTCCGATGCCGCCACCCGCACGTTGGCGACGCTGTCGCGCAGGGCCACACCGACGTCGACCGCGGCCGACGGGCCGAACGTGGCGAGCGACCGTGCGGCATTCACCCGCACGCGCCAATCTGCGTCAGCCACGAGGGTACGCAGCGCGTCGTATGCGGGTACCGCGAGTGTATCCCCGACGGTGGACCGGGTCAGCGCCCGCGCGACGTGCTGCCGCACCTCGTCATCGGCGTGGGCGCGCACCGTGAGGAGCGCGCGAATCCCCGACGCAGCACGCAGCCGGCCGATCACGTAGGCCGCCGACCGGACCACTTCGGCCGACGAATCGGCCAGCCACGGGGCCACGAGCGGAATCGGCGTCGGCCGCAGCTTCACCGTGGCTAGCACGAGGGCGGCACGCACCGGCGCGCTCCGGATGGCCGCCGTGCTCGCGCGCAGCGGACTGCCCATCCCCTCGCCCAACGCCACGGTGAGGACGGTGCGGGCCGGCTCACCGATCTCACCGAGCGCCCAAGCCGCCTCGCGGGCCACCACGTCCGGCGCGCCGCCAATCGCGCGCGCCAGCGACGCGACGGCCTGACTATCCTTGGCGACGCCGATGGCGAAGGCGGCATTGGCCGCGATGAGGGTGTCGCCGTCGGTGAGGAGGCGGCGCAACTGCGGGAAACGGGCCCGCAGGCGCAACTGCCCGATGGCCAGCGCCGCGCGCGCGCGTCGCCGCGCATCGCCATCGGCCAGCAGTGAGTCGACGAGCGCGGTGTCGGGGCGTCGCGTGTCAAGCATCGCGAGCAGCCGCGCATCACGACGCACGTCCGTGTCCGACGGCCGCGGCACGTTGTCCGGCACGCGGCCGCGGTTCCCCGCACCGCCAGTGGCGCAGGCGGTGACCAGTGACACGCCAATCAACAGGGCCCTGGCCGCCACGGGGCGGTACGCGCGGCGGTCAGCCCGCATCAGTGGCCGGCGTGATCGCCGCCTCCAGTAGCCGCCGGAGCGCCCCCGGCAGTGTCGCCAGGCGCCCCGACGCATCCAGCGAGACCAGAGAGGTGGTCGCCGTCACGAGCAGGGTGCCCGTGTCGGCGCGGACGATGCGGTACGCGAACTCGATCGCCCGCGAGCCAGCTTTCGTGAGCCGCGTGACCACCCGAATGGGGTCGTCATAGCGCGCCGACGCGTGAAATCGCATGGTGGCATCCGAAACGGCCAGCTTCACCCCGTCGCGCTCGAGGTCGGCGTATGATGTGCCCAGCGCACGGATAAAATCCGTCCGCCCGATCTCACACCAGACGAGATAGTTCGCGTGATACACCACGCCCATCTGGTCGGTCTCCGCGTACCGCACGCGCAGTTCGGAAAGAGTTTCGGAAGACATGGCAGGCGTTGGAGACACCGGGATCGGGCGACGGAATACGGAGACCGGAAGATGCCCGCTCCCGCGACGGGCGCCAAGCACCGGCCCCGGGCGTTTGTGAGGGCGCGGCGGACGGGTTAAACTGCCCGTGTGCTCCCCACTCCCTGTCAGGTTATCGGCGATGCGCACCTTGGCGTCGCGTCGCCGGATGCTGAGCGCGCCCTCCTGCGCGTGATCCGCGACGTGCCGGACGGCAGCCGCTCCCTGGTGATCATGGGCGACCTGTTCGATTTCTGGTTCGCGTGGCGTCACGCGATGCCGAGAACAGGATTCCGCGTGCTGGCCGCGCTGGCGGATCTGCACGATGCCGGAATACCGGTGCTGTGGATCGGCGGGAACCACGACTGCTGGGGCGGCGAGGCGCTCAGGGCGGAAACCGGTGCGGATTACACTCTGGAGCCGTGGCAAGGGCAGATCGGCGCGTGGCGGGCGCTGCTGGCCCACGGCGACGGGCTGCGCGAGGTCGAGGACGCGCCCTACCGACGCCTCCGGCGGGTGCTACGGCATCCGCTGGCGATCCGCGCCTTCGGGATGCTCCACCCGAACCTGGCCTCACGGGTTGCCTTGGCCTCGTCGCACACCAGCCGGACCCGTCGGGCCGGCGACGAGGGGCGCGGGCTGCTTGCCGTCGGGTCGCGGGCTCTCAGCGCCACTGACGGCCCCGAGTTGGTGATTCACGGGCACTCGCACGTGCCGATGCTGGTCCGAGCCGGGCGCGGGTGGTACGGGAACGCCGGGGCGTGGTATCTCGACCAGCAGTATTTGCGCATCGAGGACGACCGGATCACCCGGCGCGGATGGAGCGCCTCAGGTGAACACGTGGTGCTCGACGTGGGTGAGCGGCAGGTCGAGGAATCGCCGCGCCCGTGAGAAGACGTGTTGCGGCCTATTGCGTCGGCCAGCACGGGTGCGCGTAACATCGCGATGACACGGGTGGCCGGATGCTCGAGCCAGCCCTCCTCAACCGGCGGCACCGCGAACAGACCGGCCGTGCACACGACCCGCGAACGCGCCGTGGTGCCCGCTCAGAAGTGAACGGTGGCGACGAACAGCGCGCCCGATGGTCGGGGTACGGCGGTGAGCTGGACCGGCACATCCCAGAGTTGGGCCGCGACGAAGGCATCGGCACCGGCAAACAGGTGATTGAAGCCGATGACCGCGAGCCAATCCTCCACGTGCAGGCGGCGCGTGCGGACGAGATCGGCCGTGTAGCGGTTGGTGAACACGCCATTCTTCACGAGCGTGCTCCCGGAGACGATGTATTGCGCGGGGAGGGTATCCACCTGATACCGACGGGCTTCCCGCAGGTCGAGCTGGCTACGCCGCACCATGACCATGGCCGCGAGCTCAACACTGGCGAACAGGGCTCCCGACGTGCCACGATCAAGCCGCGACTGCCCCACCCCCGGTAACAACGCGGAAAGGATGAACGCCCGCTTGGCTGTCAGCGGCGGCGTGAAACGCCCGCGCGTCGCCGTCGACGCACGCGCGGCAACCGGCGTACGTACGGCGGCCGGCACGCTGTCGCGCTGCTGCGCGTGCACGGGCATGCCCGTGAGCGCCATCAGGGTCAGCGCCACAAGCGGGCGCGAGAGCGTGAGAGGCATTCCGGTGGTACTCCTCAGCGACCCGGGAGAGCCGCGACGAGCTCGATCTCGACACTGACGTTGCGCGGTAGTCCGGCAACAGCCACGGTGGAGCGTGCCGGACGCGCGTCGCCGAACACGCGCGCGTAGACGGCGTTCATCGCCGCGAAATCGTCCATGGTCCGCAGGAAGACCGTGGTCTTCACAACCTCGGCCCACGTGACACCGGCCTCCGCGAGGACGGCGGCGAGGTTGGAGAGCACCAGTTCCGTCTGCGCCGAGACGTCACCGGTCTCGATTTCCATGGTGACCGGGTGGAGTGGAATCTGTCCGGCGGTGAAGAGAAACCCGTTAGCCCGCACCGCCTGCGCGTAGGGGCCGATGGCCTTCGGGGCGTGATCCGTATGCAGCGTTTCGATCGACATGGCAGTGATGGCTACAGGTGGAAGGATTGATGTTGCGCTCCGTCGGCGGCACGCGGTGAGCGCGTGGCGTCCGGGAGCGCGAACAGGCGTTGCGTATTCCCGACCGTGGTGACGCCAAGCCACTCGGGATCCTGCCCGCGCACGTCGGCAAGGCGGGCGAGGGTGAGCGCCACGAGGGCGGACTCGTTTCGCTTCCCACGGTGGGGCACCGGCGCAAGATACGGCGCGTCCGACTCCACGAGGAGCCGGTCGTCGGGGACCATGCGCAAGAGCGCGAGGTCCGTCCAGCTCCGGAACGTGATGATGCCACTGAACGAGACGTACCATCCCACCGCCAGCGCCGCCTCGGCCAGCGCCACCGATCCGGTGAAGCAGTGGAGGACGCCGATCACGCGCGCCGCCGCTGCCCGGTCGAGAAACGCGAGGGTATCCGTCTCGGCGTCGCGCGTGTGCAGTACGATGGGTCGCTGCAGCTCGCGTGCGAGGTCCAGCTGGTCATGCAGCGCATGCAGCTGCCGGTCCCG
>JARIEV010000044.1 GCA_031127225.1 Gemmatimonadota bacterium
CCGCCACGTTGTTGTCGCATCAGGCGCTGGTGCTGCCGCTCAAATTGCGGTGGCCACGCCTGTTCTCCGGGCTGGCGCTGTGCATCGGCAGCATGGCGCCTGATCTGGAGTTCATCGGTCGGATGCACGACGACTGGATCGTGAGCCACACGGTCGGCGCGCAGGTGTGGTTTACCATCCCCGTGACGGCCGCGTTGGTGTGGGTGGTCAGTGCCCTGCTGATCCCGGTGCTCCTCCCGTATCTGCCCGAGCACGCATGGTGGCGCCCCCACGATCTCGGCGCGATCCAACCGCCGCAGTCACCCGCTGCGTGGGGACGCGTGGCGGCCTCGGCCTGGGTGGGCGGCATGTCCCACGTGGTGTTGGACGGCCTCACGCACGGCAATCACTCGGGGTGGCTGGTGCCGCACCTCCCACTGTTGCGAACGCTCGTGCCGCATGTCGGTGGACCGGTGCCGCTACATGATGCCTTGCAGTTCTGGTGCACGATCGTGCTGGCCATCGTGGCGATCGTGCTCTGGCGTCGCATGGTACGGGCGCGACTGCTGTGGCAGTGGCACGATCGCGCGCATCTGGCTGAACGACGGATCCCGGTACAGCCCCGCGTGGAAGGGGTGCGGATCGTCCGGGTGCTGGTCGTGGCCGCCGTGGTGGGTGGCACGGTCGGCTACGCGCTCCGGGGTAGTGCGTCCGCAAAAACGATGATGGCGGGCACCGCCTTCGGGGCGATTGATTTCACCGTCGGCGCGGCCGTGACGGCGGCGGCGCTCCGACGCTGGCGTCGTACGGTCGTGCCGGAGGCGGTCTACTGACGGCCCGCCGCGGCAGCCTTCCCGCGGCCGCCCGTGGCGAACAGCGTGAGCAGTGCGCCCCCGACGGCCATCGCCGCGAGCGCCAGCAGGGCCGTGTCGGCGCTCCCGGTGGCGGTGCGGATCCGACCGATGATGTCCGGGCCGAAGTGCCCCCCGAGGTTGCCCACGGCGTTGATCCACGCAATGCCGGCGGCGGCGGCCGTCTGGCGCAGAAAGGCGGTGGGGAGCGACCAGAAGGTGGCGAAGAACGAGAGCACGCCGGAGGTGACGAGGCAGAGCGCGATCAACGCAGGGACGACATGCGCGCCCACCAGCACCACGCCGATGAGTCCCGTGGCAGCCAGCAGGAGCGCACCGGCCACGTGCTGACGGCGCGCGCCGGTGCGATCGGAGCGCGCGCCGGCCCACACCATCACCACGCCCGCCGTGCCCCACGGAATCATGCTGAGCAGGCCGATCTCGAGAAACGCCGTCTTCCCGATTCCGAGCTCCTGCACCAGCGTGGGCATCCAGAAGCTCACGCCATACAGTGACAGCGTGCCGGCCAGATAGATCACGCCCAGTACCCACACCCGCCCGCTGCGCAGCGCATCGCCCACGCCGTGGGTGACGGCACGGCCCACGCCGTGCGCCGCCGCGTCCTCGCGGGCCAGCTGCTCGGTAATGCCCTGCCGCTGCTCGGCGGTGAGCCACGGCGCCTGCGCGGGGCGGTCGGGCAGGAGCCGCCAGATGGCGATGCCGGCGAACACAGACGGAATTGCCTCCAGCACGAAGAGCCAGCGCCATCCCTCCCAGCCGCCGACGCCATCGGCGTACTGCATGATCGCGCCCGACACCGGCGCGCCGACGACGTTGGCGGCGGCGATGGCGGTCATGAACAGCGCCACCGTGCGGGCGCGGCGTGCGGCAGGAAACCAGTACGTGAGATAGAGAATGACGCCTGGGAAGAACCCGGCTTCGGCCACGCCCAGCAGAAAGCGCAACGCGTAGAAGCCGAACTCCACGGGCGCGACACCCACGAGGGCCGGGAGTGGCCCCCACGGGATCCGGTCCACAAAGGCGAAGGCGCCGGAGACGATCGCCCACGTGAACATGATGCGGGCAATCCACCGCCGCGCGCCGACCCGTTCGAGCAGCAGGTTGCTGGGTACTTCGAACAGGAAGTAGCCCAAGAAGAAGATCCCGGCGCCGAAGCCGTAAATCGCATCGGAGAAGCCCAACGTCGAGACCATCTGCAGCTTCGCAAAGCCGACGTTGACGCGGTCCAGAAACGCCACGATGTACGCTAGGAACAGCAGCGGCAATAACCGGCGGGCGGCGATGGCGAAGCCCGCTTCGGCAGCGGTGGTCATGCCGTCTCCGCCGGTACGATGTTGGCGTCGAGCGCGCCGCAGGCTTCGTAGCGCTGCAGCATGGCGGGTCCGATGCCGAAGTCGTCCGCGAGCACCTGCCGCAGTGCGTCGCGGTCCAGCGGGCGCACGTCAGTGCCGTGCGCGGTGCGGTGATAGCGCACCGCCGCCCACAGCACGAGAAACCCGTCGGCGACGTTGCGCCGCGCGTACGTGAGTTCGTTGAAGCGCCCGATGGTGGTGGAACGTTCGTGGGCGCCGCACAGAAACGGATAGTCGATCGGGTCGATCATGAAGCGACACACCGTGTGCTCGGGGCCGGGGGCGCCGCCGAAGTGCAGCAGGTGCGTGTCGCCGTCGCTCGCCCAGGTGGTGGCAAACGCCGGGTCGGGATCGAGGTACGGGCCGGTGAAGATCGGCACGGGACGCTGCGTGAGCGCCGACGAGTCCACGAGCCAGTCACGCCCCTCGACGGTGACCACGGTACTGCCATGCGTGATGTAACCGAGGTCACGCATGGAGCCGGCGATGCGGCGTGTCGTGAAGCCGAGCGCGCCGAGCAGCATGTGCAGCGCATTGCTGGACGACCAGCAGGTGCCGCCGGTGCCGTGGGCCAGCCAATGCGCGAAGAAGTCGACGGCGTGCGTGCCGGGGAGCGGTGCGGTGTAACCCTCGCGCAGCGCAATCAGCTTGCGGACGTTGTCGAACGGGATCCGGAGACACCATGCGCCGTAGAGGGCGTCGAGCAGCGCCAATGACGGCGGCGCGATCGCGACGCCGAGGCGGGCGCACACCGCATCGCGTAGGGCGGGCGGGAGTGGCGCGTCGTCGATGGCGTCGCCCGCGGGCTCCGACAGCGCGTGGTCGGCGTGCGTCACGGGATGGCGCCCCAGAGGGCGAGACTGCACACGGTGCCGGCGATGGTCATGGCGGTGCGTACGCGCGCGTTCCACGCGGGGAGCAGCCCGGTGCGCGACGCGGCGAGATCCCACGCCAGCTGCACGCCGCCGCTCAGGATCAGCAGCCCGAGGGCTACCCGCGGTGGCGTCTGCGGGAGCAGTGCGGCGAGGCAGACGATGGACGGCAGCGCAGCGGCGACCATGCGGGAGAGCTGCGGGGCGTCGGGGGCGCGGGTGAGTTCCGCCCCCCAGCGGGCTCCGCCCAGAAAGCTCAGCGTGAGCGCGGCGTACACGAGGAACGTGCGCACCGCCGCGTCGTGGAGTGCGCTCAGCTCAGGGGTGCCGTAGGCGATGGCAAGGCAGACCAAGAAGGGGACGAGCCCCGAGCCGCTGATGAGCCACAAGGTGCGGGTAGGCATAGGGCGAAGGTAGCGCGGCGCGGTGCGGCGCGATATATGTGGACGCCATGCCTACGACCGCGCAGCGACTCTCCGTCTTCAGCGAATCCGTGATTCGCGGGACCACGCGCCTTGCCAACCAGCACGGTGCCATCAACCTCTCGCAGGGGTTCCCCGACTTCGATCCGCCGGAGGTCCTGCTGGAAGGGCTGGAGCGCGCTACGCGCGGGCCGTTCCATCAATACGCCGTGACGTGGGGCGCGCCGCGCTTCCGGCACGCGCTGGCGAAAAAAATCGCGCACTTCAGCGGCCGCGACGTGGATCCCGAGTCCGAGCTCGTGGTCACGTGTGGCAGCACCGAAGCGATGATGGTCGCCATGATGACGGCGTGCAATCCGGGCGACAAAGTGATCGTGTTCTCGCCGTTCTACGAGAACTACGCCGCCGACGCGATTCTGTCGGGGGCCGAGCCGATCTACGTGCCGCTGCATCCGCCGCACTTCAATTTCGACGAAGACGTGCTGGCCGCGGCGTTCGCGCAGCGTCCCAAGGCGATCGTGGTGTGCAACCCGTCCAACCCCAGCGGCAAGGTGTTCACGCGCGAGGAGCTGCTGATCATCCTCAAGTACGCGCAGCAGTACGACACCTGGGTGATCATGGATGAGCCGTACGAACACATCATCTACGAGCCGCACCGGCATGTGTATTTCAACACGCTGCCGGGAGCCTTCGAGCGCACGATCACCTGTAATTCGCTCTCGAAAACGTACTCGATCACCGGCTGGCGGTTGGGCTATGTGCACGCGCCGGCCAGCGTGATCGCGCAGGCGAAGAAGGTGCATGATTTCCTCACGGTCGGTGCCGCGGCGCCGCTGATGGAGGCCGCGGTGGGCGCCCTCGAACTGCCGGATTCGTACTACGCCGGCCTGACCGAGCTGTACACAGCCAAGCGCGAACTCTTCCTCGACATTCTGCGGAGCACCGGGCTGCCGTTCACCGAGCCGCAGGGCGCCTACTACGTGATGGTGGACATCTCGGCGCTGGGCTTCGCCAACGACACGCTGGCGTCGGAGTGGCTCATCAAGGAGATCGGCGTCGCTGGCGTGCCCGGCTCGAGCTTTTTCCGCGAGCCGGTGCACCATCTCATCCGCTTCCACTTCGCCAAGCGCGAAGCGACGCTGCGCGCGGCGGGCGAACGGCTCGCCGGGCTCGCGGCCCGGGTGAACGCCGGCGGCTGACCCCCGCCCGCGTGCCGTGGGTTACGGCGCGGCGGGACAGCGCGGACAGTCGAGAAAGGCGCGGACGGCGGCGGCCGTCCGCGCCGGGTCTTCCTCGTGCGGCACGTGGCCGAGGGTGGGAAAGAGGGCGATGCGGCTGCCGGCGATGTCGCGCGCAAACCGCCCGGCGTGGTCGGGAGGGACGAGACCGTCGCGCCCGCCCCACATGATCAGTGTGGGCAGCGTGAGCGTCGCGATGCGCGCGGAGTCGACGCCGTTGTCCGACTGTGCGAAGCGGCGTGGCAGCGCGGCGCGGTTGCCGGCGCGCCGCGTGAGGTCGTAGTAGCGGTCGATCAGCGTGTCGGTGACACGCGTGGGGTCGCCGTACACGTTGCGTACACTCGACGCGACTACACCGCGCGGAAGGATGCGCGTGAAGAGCCACTCCAGTCCCTCCGTGCGCGCCATACGGAAGCCGATCGGCACCGACCGCGACACGATGGGGTACCCGACGGCATCGACGAGCACGAGCGCGGCCACCCGCCCGGGTGCGGCTGTCGCCACGTGCCACGCCACCTCGCCGCCCAGCGAGTTGCCGGCGATGACGAAGCGCGACACGCCGAGCGTGTCGAGCAGGTGCAGGGTGAGGCGCGTGTAGGCGGCCACGGAATAGTCACCATCCGCCGCTGGCCCCGTGAGACCGAAGCCGGGGAGGTCGAACCGGATCACCCGCCGTGTGCCGCTGAGTGCCGTGACCCACCCGTCCCACGTGTGCAGGCTGGCCGACGTGCCGTGCACGAGCACGATGGGGAGCGAGTCGAGGCGCGGTCCCTCGTCGCGCAGGTGCACCGACATGCCGTCGAGCGGCATGAAGCGCGACGGCGGCGGTGCCCAGCGGGCGGAGAGGTCGGTCACGGGCAGGTCTGGCGCCCACACCGAGAGCACACCGAGCAGGACCAACACCGAGAGGGCAAAGCCGCCCACCAGCCACCGTGCCGACTTCATGTGATTCGCTCCAACCGGAAGAAGAACGGGGCCGCGCCCCGCAGGTCCATGAGACCGAGCACCGCGTCCGCGCTGAGCCGGCGGAAGCAATCGATGATCGGCAGGTGATCGTACACCATCGCGGCGGTGGTCACGCCACGGCAGGTCACGGCGCGCAGCCGCGCGCGCGGCTGCGTGGTGCGCAGCAGCGGTGTGGCCAGGTGGAACAGGCCGCGCGCGAGGGGATGGCGCGTGAGGGTGCGGTACCGCGCGAGCCCCAGCGGAATGCGCCGGGGATCGATGGCATAGGTCACGCCGTCGCGGCGTCGGAATACCAGCGGGTGCACCGCCTCGTCGGACAGAAAGGACTTACCGTACCACGCGTACGCCTCGAGCAGCCCGTCCATGTCGTGCCCCGTGGGCTCGCCGTAGCCGCGCCAGTGGCCGTGCATTTCCGCGGTCGTTACCGGCGGCAGCGCGTCGAAGCGGGCCAGCGCCTGCGCCAACGTCGCGGGCGGGACGGCGTCGCTCACCGCGGGACGAGCAGGGCGCCCGTGAGTGGCACGCCGTCGAGCCGCTCGGCGGGCGTGACGCCCAGCAGCTGCGCCAGCGTGGGCGCTAGGTCGACGGTGCGGACGAACTGCGTGTGCCGGCCCGGCTTGATGCCGGCGCCGGAGAAAATCAGCGGCACGTGCGTGTCGTACCCGCGCGGCGATCCGTGCGAGGCCACGTTGCCGCCCCACGTGCTGTACGGCGTGAGGGTGACGACCAGTTCGATCGGTGCGGTTGCCGGAAACTGGTGGGCCCAGCGGCGCGCGATGTCATCGGTGAGGGTGTCGGCGAGCAGGGCGGCGAAACGGTCCACGCGGGCCACGCCCGGCACGGCGCGCGCCTCGGCCGCGAACGCCTCCACCATCGTGTCCAGCACGGCCGGCTTGCGAAACGCGGCGCGGGTGGCGAGCAGGATCTGCACGTCGAGATCGATCGCGAAGGTGTCGAGCTTGGCGCGCTGCAGCCGCTGCACCATGGGCGGCATCAGCCCGTACAGCGACACGCGTTCCGGCCGCGGCTGGATGGCGGCGGGTGCGATTTCGGGGATACTACCCACCCCGTGATCGGCGGTCACGACGACGGTGATGGTGGTGGAGTCGCGCAGCGTGTACAGCGAGTCGAGGAAACGACCGATCGCGCGGTCCACGCGCAGCACCTGATCGTGCATCTCCCGCGAGTCGGGGCCGAAGTTGTGGCCGATGACATCGGTGGCCGAGAGTGAGATCGCGAGCAGGTCGGTCTGCGGGCCGGCCCCCAGCCCCATCGACTGCACCCCGTGCAGCGCGAAGTCGAGCGTGAGGTGGTCCATGAATGGCGTGATGCGGATGGCACCGCCCGCGTCCACGACATCATCGGTGAGCTGGTGTGGAAACGTCACGCCCCGGCCTCCCATCTCCGCCGGCACACTGTCCGGTTCCGCGTAGGCACTGTCGGGGAGCAGCAGGGACCACGTACGTCCGGCGTACGACGCCACCGACTGGCGCTCGTTGAACGCCCGCACCCACGCCGGCAGATCCTTGCGGTAGTAGGTGCTGGTGAGAAAGCGGCCGTCGATGGAGTACCAGTACACGTCGCTCTTCGCGCGGCCGATCGGCAGGATCGCGCCGCGATCCTTCATCGAGACCGACAGCGTTTTCGTGCGGCGGTCGGCGCGCGTCATCCAGTCGGCCAGCGTCGTGCCCACGAAGCGCGTGGGGGCGGCCCCGGGGCCATACCCGTTGGCGACCAACGGGTACGCCGGATCCTCGACGCCGATCCGATTGAGCATGATGCCCGTGGAGCGCGGGAACCGGCCGGAGAGCAGCGTGGCATGCCCCGGGGCCGTTTCGGTGATGGCGTGGTCGTGGTGCGCGTCGGTGTAGCGCGCGCCCTGCTGCATCAGCCGGGCCAGCCCGCCGGTGAGCTGCCCCGGAAACCGGTCGAGATAGTCGGCGCGGAACTGGTCGAGGGTGATGAGGACGACCAAGGCCGGCTTCCCGGCCGGTGCCGTCGTCGCAGCCGGCGCAGCGAGCTGAGCCGCAGGACGGGAGGCCGCGCCGGCCAGGCAGGCGAGCGAGAGGACGGCGGGAACCACCAGCATGGGACGCATCATACGGGCGAATGTGAGGTGGCGGGGAAGGTGCGGCAAGCCGCAGATGGTGCGCGCGCGGCCGTGGGCGGCGGGGTTGGTAGCGCGGATGGGCATTCGGCACGATACTGACCCCAGACGTTTCGGCACGTCGCCGTTCCGGCGCCGGTCTTGCCGGCCGATACCCCAGCCCTCCCCCCGCGTGCCAGACCGTCGGATTGACCACGTGCGCATCGTCATCGGTGCCTGGCCGTGACCACCGCCACCAAAGGGTCCCTGAAACGGGCTGATGCCGGCACGCGCGTGCTGCTGCGGGTGGTGGTGTACTACGTCGTGCTGATCTCGATCGCGACGCTGCTCTGGCGCTTTCTGCCGCACGACGCCAACGCGGTCCCGGCGTCGCTCGAGGCGCTGATGGGGAAGGGGAGCGAGATCGACCGGCAGGCGGCCCAGGCCGCGCCGCTCGACGAAGTGTCGCTGGCAATCACGGTGGCGGTGGCGATGATCGCGGCGGTGCTGCTGTCGCTGCCGGTGGCGTGGATCTATCTGCTTACGCGGGCCAAGCGCGGGTATCAGCAGTCGGTCGTGCAGCTGCTGGTGATTCTCCCCACCGTCGTGGCGGGGATTGTGTTGCTCGTGAAGTCGTCGCTGGCGCTCGCCTTCAGTCTGGCTGGGATCGTGGCGGCCGTGCGGTTCCGCAACACGCTCGATGACAGCAAGGACGCCGTGTACGTGTTTCTGGCCACGGCGATCGGGCTGTCGTCGGCGGTCAACCTGCCGGTCGCGGCCGTGCTGTCCATCATCTTTAACGTCGTCACGTTGGTGCTCTGGTTCGTGGACTTCGGCAGCGCCCCCACGGAGATGGATGGCCGGATCGCCGAGCGCCGGCTGAGCCGCGCCAAGCAGCTGGCGCGTACGGGCACGTTCGTGGCGCGGGTGGATGACGAAGTGCTGAAGAACATGACGCGCGAGCAGCTTGAAGGGGTTGCCGAGCGGGCGTGGAAGCGCGCGCAGGTGAATAACGAAACCGACGACATGCCGGTGGTGCAGGAAGAGCGGATTCTCCGGGTGCAGACGCCGGATGCGACGGCGCTGCGCCGCGTGCTCGAGCCGCGCCTGCAGGATTTCACGAAGCAGTGGCGCTTCGGCGGTCTGTTGACGGAAGACGGTGCGTCGGTGGTGGAGTACCGCATCCAGCTGCGCAAGAAGACCAGTCCGGAGGAGTTGCTCGCGCTCGTGCGGGCCGCGGGGTCGTCGCAGGTGGTCAGTGCGGAGCTGAGTTGACGCCGCATGGGGCGGCCGGGCGCATCTTTCTCGGGAGTGGCATGATGATGGAACGCGGATGGCGGGTGTTCGCCGGACTCGTGCTCGCTGCCGGCGTGTTGGCAGGCGACGCATCGGTCGGCGGGGCGCAGGACACGGGGGCCGCGGGGAAAAAGGCGAAGGCGCCGAAAACGGCCAAAGCCCCGAAGGCGGTGGACAGCGCCAAAGCCGATGGGCCGCAAAAGCCGAAGAAGATGCCGGCGCCACCGTTGTTCGCGAGCGAGACGCCGCTGGCGGTCACGCTCACGACCAACATCAAGCAGATCAAGAAGGACAAGATGGCGGATGCGCCGTGGCGCGCCGCGACGCTCTCGTACGCCGGCACCGACGGCAAGACGGTCATGCTGCCCGTGCGCATCAAGACGCGCGGTGTGTGGCGGCTCAAGCACTGCGACTATCCGCCCATTCGCATTAAGGTGGGGGACAAGGCCGGCAAGGGCACGCTGTTCGCGGATATCGACGAGCCCAAGCTGGTGACGTACTGTCGCAATCAGGATGCCTACGAGCAGTACGTGCTGCAGGAGGCGCAGATTTACCGCATGAACCGGCTGCTCACCGACGTGAGTCACAAGGTGCGACTCGTGCAGATGTCGTACGCCGACAGCGCCACGGGCAAAATCGAGGTCACGCGCTATTCGTTCCTCGTGGAGGACCCGGCGCATGTGGCGCGCCGCGCCGGCGGCGCCATCCTCGATCAGAAGGGCGCGGGGCCGGACGACCTCGATCCGGCGGCGTCCGCGATCGCCTTCGTGTTCCAGTACTTCATCGGCAACACCGACTTTTCGTACGCCGGGCTGCACAACGGCGAAGTGGTCGCCCTGCCGGATGGTCGCAATCTGCCGGTGTCGTACGACTTCGATTTCGCCGGGGTGATCAACGCCACCTACGCGGGTGTCGATCCGTCGCTACGCGTCACGCGGGTGCGCGACCGCCAGTTCCGCGGCTACTGCGCGCACGAGGCAGCGTATCCTCGGGCGCTCGCGCTGTTCGTCGCCAAACGGGAAGCGCTCTCGGCGTTGTATCGCGACGAGATCGGTCAGCTGCTGCCGGCCGGCAAGGTGAAGCAGACGATCGGATACTTCGACGACTTCTACGCCAACATCGCCACCCCGAAGGACGCGCAGCGCAATCTCTACGCCGACTGCGTGAAGTGACCGCCCGTTTCCACCGGCGCGCTACGGCGCCGGTGACCGGCCCAAATCGTTGACGCCGAGATCGTTGACGAGGATGTAGCTCATGAGCCGGATGCGCAGGCTGGCTGCGCACGTGGCCACGAGGCTGTCGGCGACGTCCAGCGCTCCCACCACGCGCAGCAGCTCGTCCGGTGAAGTCTCGGACCCATCGGGATCCACGCCGGTCTCCCGACAAGCGGCATCCCAGGCCTCCGTGGCTTCGTCCGCTCCGAGGTAGCGGGCCAGCGACACCAGCATGGCTGCGTGCGTGGGCCTGGGCAGCGGGTGCGACACGTTGCCGACGGGGGGGGCCGTGCGGTCCGTCGGCATCACGGTGCGCCGGCGCTGGAACGCCGCCGTGACTCGATGCGGGCAATCGCGGTGGCGGCAAACGCCCGCAGCTGGTCGAGGTCGGCGGGCGAGAACTCGCGAGCCTCGGTGCCCGCCACGCACAGCGACCCGAGCGCGAAGCCACGCGACGAGATCAGCGGGATGCCGGCGTAGCAGCGCAGCCCGTCCGCCGTGACCAGCGGGTTGTGCTTGACCAACGGATGCGTCGATGCATCCTGCACCACGAAGGCTTCGCCGGTGGCGACGGAATAGCGGCAGAAGGCCCACTCCACCGGCGTCCCGCTGGCCTCGTCCATCCATCCACCCAAACCGTGTTGCGCGGCAAAATGCTGCGCCTCGTCGAGCACGACGGTGACCAGCCCGATGGGCAGCGACAGCGCCTCGGCCGCCTGCGTACAGATCTCCTGCAGGATCGCATCGGTCTCGGCGGTTGCCAGCCCCAGATCCGCGATGTCTTGCAGCCGATCCTGTTGCCGGATGGTCGCATCGATGTTCGCCTCGGACAAGCTCGGCACGTCATGCGGATCGTGCGCGGGAGTATCAGGCTGGGACATGGCGGGAGGCGGTGTGATCGCGAGGAAGTGCCCGAGGGCGGTCCGCCGACGGACGAGCCGAGACGGTGTCAGCCGTGTAGTGTATCGAGGTCGATCACGAACCGGTACTTCACGTCCGACTTGAGCAGGCGTGCGTAGGCCTCATTGACGGCTAAGGCGGGGATCAGCTCGATGTCGGCCTCGATACGATGCGCGGCGCAGAAGTCGAGCATCTCCTGTGTTTCCGGAATGCCGCCGAGGAGTGAGCCGGTCAGCGACTTCCGCTTCATAATGAAGGAGGACGTGGACGGTGCACGGTGCGGCTCCGGCGACGCGCCGAGGAGGCAGAGGGCCCCGTCGCGCCGCAGCAGGGCGAACGCCGGCCGGAGGTCGTGTGAGGCGCTGACGGTATCGAGGATCAGGTCCAGCGAGTTCTTCTGCGCCGTCATCGCGTCGCGGTCGGTGGAGAGCACGACGTCGTGGGCGCCCAGTCGCCGGGCGTCGGCCACTTTGTCCGGCGAGGTGGTGAGCACCACCACATGCGCCCCCATGGCGGCGGCCATCTTGACGGCCATGTGTCCCAGGCCGCCGATGCCGACGACGCCTACGCGGCTCCCGGGGCCCACTCGCCAGTGGCGCAGCGGTGCGTAGGTGGTGATGCCGGCGCACAGCAACGGTGCGGCGCGGGCCGGGTCCAGGCTGGCCGGGATGCGCAGCACGAAGCGGTCATCGACAACGATCACGTCGGCGTAGCCCCCCTGGGTGGGAAGCCCCGTGTTGCGATCGGGCGAGGCATAGGTGTCGGTCATCCCCTCCTCGCAGTACTGCTCCAGCCCCTCTTCGCAGGAGGGGCAGGTGCGGCAGCTGTCGACGATGCAGCCCACCCCGACCACGTCCCCCTCGCGCCAGCGCGTGACATCGGCGCCCGTGGCCACCACGCGCCCCACGATTTCGTGGCCGGGCACCTGCGGGTACGCGACCGGCCCCCAGTCTCCGTGGACGGTGTGCAGATCGGAGTGGCAGATGCCACAGAAGAGAATCTGGATCTGCACATCCCGCGGGCCGGGGGGCCGGCGGGTGAAGCGCCACGGCGCCAGCGGGGAGGTGGCGTCAAAGGCGGCGATGCCGAGGGCAGGGATCATTGGCTAAACGTGTGGGAGGGGTCGTACGTTTTCCATATGGCAGGTCGTACAAACTCCCCCCACCGTTCCCCTATGTCTCGAATTCGATCCCTGACCTGGCTGGCTGGCAGCGTGCTGCTGGGGGCCTCGTCGCTGGGCGCCCCCGAGCTGGGCGCTCAGTCGCTCGACTCCGCCGCCGTGGCCGGTATGCGCTGGCGCACGGTCGGTCCGGCCAACTTCATGGGCCGCATGTCCGACGTCGTCGGCATCCCGGGCCCCTCCAAGACCCTCTTTGCCGCGGCGGCCGGCGGTGGCATCTGGAAGACCACCAACAACGGCACCACGTGGCGCCCGGTGTTCGACGACAAGCGCGTAATTTCGATGGGCATGCTCGCCATCGCGCCGTCGGACACGCAGCAGGTGTGGGCCGGCACCGGCGAGCCGAATTCGCGCAACTCCATCGAGCCGGGCGGCGGGATTTTCAAGTCCACCGACGGCGGCATCACGTGGAACGCGAAGGGGCTCGAGAAGACCGAGCACATCGGTCGCATCGCGGTGCACCCGAGCAATCCGAACGTCGTGTTCGTGGCCGCGCTCGGTGCGGCATGGCGTTCCAACCCCGAGCGTGGCCTGTACAAGACCACCGACGGCGGCACCACCTGGCAGCTCGTGAAGTTCGTGAGCGACAAGGCGGGTATGATCGACGTCGCGATCAACCCGAAAGATCCGAACGTCGTGTTCGCCACCAGCTGGGAGCGGCGTCGCACGCCGTACTCGCTGTTCAGCGGCGGCCCCGGCTCGGCGCTCTGGAAGAGCACCGACGGCGGCACCACGTGGGCGGAAGTGAAGGGCGGCGGATTCCCGGCCGGACAAAAAGGGCGCATGACGCTCGACATCAACGCGTCCAATCCGAGCGTGATGTACATGATGATCGAAGCGGCCGCCAACGCGACGGGTCCGATCGTTGGTGAGCGCAGCCCGAAGAACAACGGGCTCTGGAAGAGCACCGATGGCGGCGCCACGTGGGCGCAGATGAATAACTACAACGTGCGTCCGTTCTACTACTCGCAGGTGCGCAGCGATCCGAAGAACCCGGACCGCGTGTACTTCTCGAGCACCGACCTGCAGATGTCGGAAGACGGCGGCAAGACGAACCGCGCCACGGCCAACGGCGTGCACATCGACACGCACGGTATCTGGATCGACCCGAGCGATCCCGAGCGCTGGGTGATCGCGAATGACGGCGGTATCGCCATCACGTTCGACCAGGGCGGCAACTTCGTGCAGGGGCAGAACATTCCCGTGGCTCAGTTCTACGAAGTGGCCTACGACATGGCGGTGCCGTACAACATCTGCGGCGGCGCGCAGGACAATGGCACGTGGTGTGGCCCGAGCAAGCGTCGCACGCCCACCACGAGCCTGGGGTACTGGTTCACGATCGCCGGCGGTGACGGCTTCTACGCCGCGATGGACCCGACCGATCCGAACGTGGTGTACGGCGAATCGCAGGGCGGCAATGTGTCGCGCGTGAATCTGAAGAGCGGTGAGCGCATGGCCTTCACCAAGCCCACCTGGCAGGCGCGCTACAAGCAGTGGGAAGACTCGATCGCGACGGTGCGCGGTAACCCGCTGGTGGCGGCGACCAAGCTGCAGAACACCGCCATCGCGGCGCTCCGCGCGCAGCAGGCGAAGGATTCGAGCGAGCTCTCAATCCGCTACAACTGGAACGCGCCATTCTTCCTCTCGCCGCACAATCCGTCGGTGGTGTACTTCGCCGGCAACAAGGTGATGAAGTCGACCAAGCGCGGCGAAGATCTGCGCATCATTTCGCCTGATCTCTCGAAGAACCTCACGGCCAAGCTCGATACGGCGCTGCGGCTCACCGGCGGCATCACCCTCGATGCGACCGGCGCCGAGACGTACGGCACGATCGTGGCGCTCGAGGAGAGCCCGGCGCGTGCCGGCCTGCTGTACGCCGGCACCGATGACGGCAACGTATGGAAGTCGTCGAACGACGGCGCGACGTGGGAGAATCTGGCGCCGCGCATTCAGGGGCTGCCGAACGGCGGCGAAGTGTACGTCACGCGCATCGAGGCGTCGAAGTTCGACACCAACGTCGTGTACGTGGCCTTCGACAATCACCGCTGGGGGGATTTCCGCCCGCACCTGTTCATGTCGAAGGACGGCGGCAAGTCGTTTGCGTCGATCGTGAACAACCTGCCGGCTGACGGCCCGGGTGATTTCCTGCACGTCGTGCGTGAAGACCCGATGAATCGCGATCTGCTGTACGTGGGCACGTCGATCGGCGTGTACGCGTCGATCGATCGTGGCGCGACGTGGTCGCGCTTCATGGCCAACATGCCCAGCGTGCCGGTGTACGACCTGCAGATCCATCCGCGCGACCGCGAGCTCATCGCGGCCACGCATGGCCGCGGCTTCTGGATCGTAGACGTGGCGCCGCTGCAGGAGATGACGGCGGCCGTGGCGGCCAAGCCGGTGCATCTGTTCGCGCCGAAGACGGGCTTCCAGTGGGGCGAGGAGCCCCTGCGTGGCGCCAGCGGCAACGGCAATGCGCAGAACTTCTTCGTGACGCAGAATCCGGCCTATGGCGCGGCGATTTCGTACCGCATCACGACGCCGGGCTCGACGTCGGCACGCCTGAGCATCGTGGATGCTGCCGGCGACACGCTGACCACGCTCACGGGCCCCGGGGTGCCGGGGTTGCACACGGTCACGTGGGCGTATGCGATCACGCCGCGCGCGGCGGGTCGTGCGGCGCTCTCGCCCAGCGAGAAGCGTGACAGCATCCTGCGCGCCGTGCGGGCGCCGCAGGTGTTCGACTCGCTGGCCAAGGCCAAGTACGACAGCGCGGCCATCGCGCAGGCGCGGGCGCTGATCAATCCGCCGGGTGGCGGGGTGGCGTTCGGCGGCCGTGGCGGCGGTGGTGGTGGCGGCCGCGGCGGCGCTGGCAGCTGCGAGCGTCCGCTTACGCAGTGGGAACCGTTCTGCGCCCGTCCGGCGGAAGCGACTCCGCCGCGAGCGGGTGCCGTGGCGGCCCCAGTGGTGCCGCAGGCGGCGGCCCCGAGTGCCGCCGTGCTCAAGATCTTCTCGCTGGTCGGCCTTCCGGCGCCGGCGTTCGGCGGCCGTGGCGGTGGTGGCTTCGGCGGCTTCGGTGGTGGTGGGACGGCCGGCACGGGCGACTACGGGATCGTGCTGCATGTCGGCAACACGGTGGTGAAGGGCAAGCTCCACGTCGAGAACATGAGCGCCATGGGTGGCGGCTCGCCCTTCGGCGGTCAGGACGACGAGGGGCGCGACCGATAAGGGCGACGTAGCAAGTAGGTCGTACCACGCACGGGGTGGGGCGCGTCCTGCGGGACGCGTCTCACCCCGTTGTCGTTGGGGGGTGCGTGGCCGCGCGCGCCTCTGTGCGGCACGGCGTGCGCGGGCGAGATTGCGGGGTCTATCATCACCCGTTGAGGATCCCGTGCGCGAATATCGCTTTCAGGCCACTCCCGAATCCGTCGAGGCGCTCCGCCAGCTGCGCGGGGCGTGGCGCGGGCTGCTGGTGGCCGAGCATCATGTCACCGTCGTGCTGCAGGATCAGCGCGCCGTCCGCATTCAGAGCGACACGGCCGACGTCGAATCACTGTTCGACGCGTACCGTCTCCAGGCCGTGGTGGAGAGTGCCGAGGGGATGTACGGTGTGCCGGTGGAGGCGTTCGCCAGCGGCAACAACGACATCGTGCTGTTCACCGGCGTCACGTGGAGCGAGCCGTACGGCGCGGTGCGCGCCGAAGGGATGGCGGAGGGTGCGGTGATGCACTTCTCGGGGCACCCGGGGCAGCTGAGCGACACCGCCGAGGTGGTGTGCGTGACCACCGATGCGTTCGTGGTTGCCGCCGGCGACGGCAGCGGGATGCTGATCCGGACCGGGTTGCGTCCGGGCTCCGTGGAAGTGGAACGGAACCCGGAGAAGGTGCGCGCCTTTCTGGTGGACCGCGGCTACAGCGCGGCGTAAGCGGCTTACTTCGGGGCGCGCGTGAAGAGGATGTAGTCGCCCTTCGCGGCGTGCTCCTTGCCGTTGGCCTTTGACAAGTCGGCGATCGGCACGGCGCTCAGCACCACGGTTTTGGCTTCGGGGGCGCGGCGACGGGCGCGCGCGACCGTGCCGAGTCCCGCATCGCTGTGAAAGGCGCCGTCCACCTGAAAGACGACCGCGCCCTTGGGGGCCGCGCGCCAGGCGTTCACGATGGATTCGCCCATCGCTTCGTCCTTCACGCACTGCGCCTCGTAAAACTTGTCGGTCATCTGTGCCATCGCCGCGGCGTCGGCCGCGGTGGGCGGTCCGCCGCCCGCGCTGTGCCCCGTCATGGTTTCGGCGAACTTCGTGTAATAGGCGTCCTTCGGGCAGAGGTTCTCCTGCGCCATGAAGCGACGGTCGGCCGCGTTGAGCGTGTCCAGCAGCGCGAGTCCACGACGGCTTACGGCACTGGCCAGCCGACGTGGCACATTGGCCGCCACGACGGGCCAGCCGCGCACGCGCGCCAGCTCCACCAGCGCGCGGTAGTCGGTGGTATAGCGGTCCCACGGGCGCGATCCGGCCAGAAAGTTCGCTTCGGAGATCGTCCCCGCGAGGTACTGATCCACCAGCGGCTGCACGTCGCGTTCAAACATCTCGAGCGTGACCACCACACTCGGCCGCCGCTCACCCAGCGCCGCCAGCACGGCGAGTTCGCTGGCGTGCGTGGCGGGATCGTCGTGTTGCTCGCCGAAGAACACGAGGTCGGCCTTCGCCGCGGCGTCGGCCAGCTGCGTGAACGGGATGAAGCGCTTGGCGTTGCTGTCGTACACGCGCAGCGCCGCGGCGGCCGCACCCGTCGGTACGCCGGCGCGCGCGCCACCGGTGGCGCAGGCGGTGGAGAGCAACGAGGCGCCGCCAAGCAGCGCCATCAGGAATCGGCGGGAAGAGGTCATGTGCGGAATCTGGCACATGCCGTGCGAGGCGCCAGCGTCTCCCGGCGCCCGTGGGGACGGACTATCGCGTCTTGATGATCCCCGGCTTGCCATGCTCCACCCGCCAGCTGGCCGCCGTTTCGATGGGCGCGTCGGGCTTGGACACGAACGGCACGTTGCGATGGTCCACCGTCCACGCCTCGTCGGTGACGCGGCAGCGCACGTAGCCTCGGCGGTTCTGATACCACCGCAGGTGCGGATTCTCGCGCTGCATGGTGGCCAGACGCTCCGGGCTCACATCGGCCCCGTCACCGCCCGACGAAATGCTCGTGCAGGCGAATTCGGCGCCCACGACGGGGCGGTCGGGGCGCGTGTAGTCGCTGCGCAGTTCGTTCACCCAGTTGGAGTGAATGTCGCCGGTGAGCGTGATGGTGCGGTTGGGCGCGCGCTTGGCCACTTCGTTGAGCAGCCGGTCGCGGGCCACGGGATACCCGCCCCACATGTCCGGCGCCACTTGGACGGCGTCGCCCGGGGCCGAATCGAAGGGGGCCATCATGACCTGATTGGCGAGCACCTGCCAGTGCGCCGACGAGGCACCGAGCCCGTCCACGAGCCACTTCTCCTGCGCGGCCCCGAGCATGGTGCGTCGGGGGTCGGTCCACGGCGCGCACCCCTGCAGCGGGCGATCCTCGCACACCTGATCGTCGCGGTACTGCCGCGTGTCGAGCATCCAGAACCGCGCCATCGCGCCCCAGTTGATCGTGCGCGTGATGGAGAGGTCGGCCCACGACGCCGCGCGCGGGACGCGCACCGGCTGGTGTTCCCACCACGCCTGATAGGCGGCGGCGCGACGCGCATGCATCTGCTCCGTCGATTCCATCACGTTCTCGCCCACGAGCGACGCGTAATTGTTGTCCACTTCGTGGTCGTCCCACGTGACCAGCCACGGGCAGCGCGCGTGCGCCGCCTGCAGGTGCGCGTCGGACTTGTACTGGGCGTAGCGGCGGCGATAGTCGTCGAGGGTGCGGATCTCGAGGCCGTGGTGCGCGCGCAGCGCGGCCGCGGGGCTGGCGCCTTCGTAGATGTAGTCGCCGAGGTGGACGGCGAGGTCGATCTCTTCCTGCGCGAAGTGTGCGTAGGCGGTGAAGAGTCCCTGATCCCAGCGCTGGCACGAGGCGAACGCGAAGGCCAGCGGCGTCTTCGCGCCCGCCGCCGGCGCGGTGCGGAACCGGCCCACGTCGCTGACCGCGTCGCCGGCCATGAAGCGATAGAAGTACCACCGGTCGGGCTGCAGTCCGTCCACGTCCACGTGCACGCTGAACGACAGTTCGGGGGCTGCGGTGGCGCGCCCTTTCTGCACGATCTTGGTGAACTGCGCGTCGTCGGCCAGTTCCCAGCTCACGACGGCGCGGGTCCCCTCCATGCCGCCGTCCGGGTCGAAGGGACGCGGGGCCAGGCGCGTCCAGAGGACGCCGCCGGTGGGGGTCGGATCACCCGAGGCCACGCCGAGCCGGAACGGATCGTCGGCGAAGCGGGGGCGGGTGGTGACGCGCCAGACGTTGGGGACGACGGCGGCGAGCGCGGCGTAGCGCGAGAGATCGGTGATAAAGAGTCGGCGGTCCATGGCCATAGGGTACGACGGATCGGCGGTCATGGCTATCTCCGGCGGTCACGATTGCGTGACGGCGCGCCGAAACGTCCGGCAACCGCCGGGGGGCGTCCGGCGTTGGATGAGCATGACGACCCCGTCCTTTCCCGCCCCCTCGTTGCCGCGCGGCCTCACGTACGCCCGCGCGCGGCTGTTCCTCGGCATTTCCGGCGTCGGCAGCGCCGTGCTGCTCACCGCTGCGCTGCTGTATTTCCGCATTCCGTCGCGGGGGCTGTCGTCGTCGGCCGCTGAGCCGCTGTCGCGCGCGCTCTTTTCCGTGGGGCTGCTGTTCGCGTTCAGCCAGATCGCGTTCGTGGTGTTCGACGTGATCGGTGGCAGCAGTCTGGTCCGTCCGCAGCCGTGGCGTCACCCGTGGCTGGCGCGCTGGCTCCGCGGCGTGACCGTCCAGTGGCTGGTGTGGATGGCCATGGCGGCGCTCCTCATGACGGCCGCGCGGGCCGGCGGCACACCCGCCGCCGTGGGGGCCTTCGTGCTGGGGCAGCTGTTGCTGGCGCTCACCCGCGGGCGCGCGGCGCGCGTGATCGCGGCGCTGCCGGTAGTGCCCACCCCCGAGCGGATCGCGCGCGCCGCGGCGCAGGCGGGGCTCTCGCCGGCGTGCGTGCAGGTGGTGGCGTGTGCCGACGAAGGGTTTGTGGGTGGCTGGTCGGGGCTCACGGCTGGCACGCTGGTGGTCCCGGTGCGCTGGGTCGAGCTCCCGGAGCCGGTGCTCGCGGCCGCGCTCCTGCGCCGCCGGCTCGCCGCCACCAGCGGGGCGCACACGCGCGGGGTGCTGGGCGGGATGGCGTGGAACACGCTGGGCTTCGTGGTGGCGCTGCTGTTCACGGGGGCCACGCCCGCCACGGCGGCGGGGCTCATCACGTTGGCCGCCGCGATGACGCTCTGGGCCTTCGTAGGGGTGCTGGTGCTCCCCACGCCGTCTCGCGCCGTGGTGTTCGCTCTCGACGCGGCTGCGACGGCCGCCGTGGGGGTGGTGACCATGCGGACGGCCATCGAGAAGCTGGACGCGTGGCAGGACGACGAACCGGTGCGGTCGGCCGGGGTGGAGACCGTGTTTCATCCCGTCCCGTCCCGCCACGCCCGGATCGCGCGGCTGGTGCCGTCGGCGGCCGAGGGGGAGGCGGTGCAGCCATGGCACGCGCATCACCTGGCGCGGCACGCGCTGTGGCTGAGCTGGGGGGCGCTAACGCCGCTGTCGCGCTTGGTGCACTGCAACGTGGGCCGGCCGGCGCTTTGGGCGATGCTGCCGGGGGATTGACGACCGCGTCCTCCGGCGGCCGCACGTGCATTCGAAAACAGATCACGCAGAGGTGCAGAGCACGCAGAGAAGCGCAGAGGGCACGGGGCGCTGCTCACGCTAGAAATAACTGTTGGGTGCTCTGCGGCCTCTGCGTCCTCTGCCTCTCTGCGTGATCCGTTCAAGAGGCTGTCCGACTCGTCCAATCGGTAGCTACCTGCGCGTCGGTGGTGCATGCTTGACCGCATGTCCACCACCGTCGATCCCAAACCGCCAACCGACCGCGGTCCCTGCCTCATGTTCGCCGGGATCATTTCGTTCGCGCAGCACCGCACGGCGGTATACCTGCATCGCCCAGCGTCGCAGGTGGCACGATGCATTTGATGCGCACTGGCCTGATGGGTTCGAGCATCCTTGCGGCGCTGGCGTGTGCCGCAACGGTCAGCGTGGCACAACCCGTGCCCATGATCACCCCGCGTGCCGGCCTCGTGATCACGCAGTCGGTGAAGGTGCGCCCAGGCGTGTACCGGTTGCGCGCGTCGGCGTCGCCCGACTCCGCGTTGCTCACGGTGCGCGGCGACGACCTCACCGTGGATCTGCGCGGTGTGACGTTCATCGGCTCGCCCATCGACAGCGCGCCGGACGCGGGGCAGGGGACAGCCGTGCGCATTGACGGCGGCCGTCGCGTACGCGTGCGCGGGCTCACCGCGCGTGGGTATCGCGTGGGCATTCTCGCGCGCGGTACGCGCGCCCTCACGCTGGACGGCAACGATCTGAGCTACGGCTGGAAGCCGCGGCTGTTCAGCACGGTGGCGCACGAAAGCCTGAACGACTGGCTGTCGTGTCACAAAAACGAGCAGGACGAGTGGCTGCGCTTCGGCGCCGGCATCTATCTGTCGCGCGTGACCGGTGGCACCCTGCGTGGCAACACGGTGCGGCAGAGCATGAACGGCGTGCTGCTTACACGCACCGATTCGCTCAACATCCGCGACAACGACCTGTCGTACAACTCCGGGCTCGGGATCGGGATGTACCGGTCGAGCTGGAACAGCATCGTCAACAATCGCGCCGACTACAACGTGCGCGGCTACTCCCATGGTTTCTTCGCCCGCGGACAGGACTCGGCTGCGCTGCTGATGTTCGAGCAGTGCACGCACAACATCGTGGCGTACAACTCCATGACCCACGGCGGCGACGGCCTGTTTCTCTGGGCCGGTCAGGAAACGATGGACACGGGGAAGGGCGGGTCGAACGACAATCTGTTCCTGATGAACGACTTCAGCTTCGCGCCCACCAACGGCATGGAAGCCACCTTCAGTCGCAATCAGTTCATCGGCAATCGCGTGGAGGGGAACACGCACGGCCTGTGGGGCGGCTACAGCTACGAGTCGGCCATCATCGGCAACTGCTTCGTGAACAATCGCATCGGCATCGCGATCGAACACGGCCAGCAGAACACCGTGGGCGCCAATTGGTTTGTCGGCGACACGCTCGGCATTCGTGTGTGGGCCGATTCCATCGAGCCCAGTGACTGGGGATATCCCAGACACCGCGATACGCGCAGTCGCGCGTGGCGCTTCGTGGACAACCGCTTCACGCGCGTACCGGAGCGCACGCGTCTGGCGAACACTACCGACATTGACAGCGTGCGCAGCGTGGTGGACGACACCGCCGCACCAGCGTGCGATCCGGCGCGGCTCGTGCCCACCACCACGTGGTGGCGCCTGCCGGCCATCGCGAACGCCCCCGCGCGCTGGCCGGCGGCGGCGCATGCACAGCGTGACCGCAGCGCGATCGTGGTGGACGAGTGGGGGCCGTACGACTGGCAATCGCCCAAACTGTGGCCGCTCGACAGCGCGTCGGCGCCCGCCGTGCGGTTGCGGGTGCTCGGGCCGGCGGGGCGCTGGCGGGTGCAATCGCGCCGCGGCGTGGCCATGCTGTCGGCCACGGCGGGACGCACTGGCGACACCATTACGGTCACGCCCGCGGCCGATGCGCGGCACGACTGGGCGGTGACAATCGAGTACCGTGGGGCGGCCACGGTGTCGCCGCGCGGCGTGCGCACGGCGGCGGGGGTCCCGCAACCGGTGCGCTACGCGCACTTCGCGCCGACCGCCACCTGGACGCAGCGCGTGTACGCGTGGAGCGACAGCACCGATCCCGTGACGCAGCCGGCGGCGTTTGCCGCACTGCTGGCCGGCACACCGCTCACCACGCGTACGGCACCGCGTCTGGACTGGTTCTGGTCGCGCTCGCGCGACGCGCAGGTCCCCACGCGGCGCATGGCGCTGGAGGCCACCGCCACGCTCGCGCTGCCGCCGGGCCTGTACACCCTGCGTACGCTCAGCGATGACGCCGTGCGGGTGTGGGTGGACGACCGGCTGGTGATCGATCAGTGGACCCCGCACGAAACGATGCCCGGCTACGCGCCGCTTGCCGGCGGGACGCACCACGTGCGCGTGCAGTACGTGCAGGGGGAGGGGTGGACCGAGCTGCGTCTGGACGTGTTGCGGGGCCGGGTGCGCCCGTCGCTGGGGTCGGCCGGCCCGCACTGAGCGGTGGCGGGGCGCGACGCCGGCTCCCCGTTGTCACGGTTTGCCCTGATGGGCCCCCGGCACCACATTCCGCCTCTATGACGCCCCCCGTTCCCGTGTTCCGCCAACTTCCAGTCCGCTCATGACCATCTCCTGGATTGACTGGGTGATTGCCGTCGCCTCGATTCTGGTGTGCTTCGTCCCCGCGCTCTTTCTCGCCAAGCGCTCGGGGGCCAGCACGTCGGACTTCTTCGCCTCCGGCCGTTCGGTGCCGTGGTGGCTGGCCGGTCTGTCAATGGTGGCGACCACGTTCTCGTCGGATACGCCCAACTGGGTCACCGAGCAGGTGAGACGCTACGGCGTGGCGGGGAACTGGCAGTGGTGGGCGTTCGTGCTCACCGGCGTGGCCACCGTGTTCTTCTTCGCGCGCCTGTGGCGCCGGTCGGGGGTGATGACGGACCTCGAGTTCTACGAGCTCCGCTACTCCGGCACATCGGCCTCCGTGGTGCGCGGCTTCCGCGCCGTGTATCTGGGGCTGTTCTTCAATTGCTTCATCATGGGCATGGTGACGTTGGCGGCGTGCAAGATCGCCAACATCCTGTTCGGCCTCGCGCCCTGGCAGACGATCGTGATCTGCGGCGTGCTGAATGTGGCGTTCGCGGCGCACTCCGGGCTGTGGGGCGTGCTCGTGATCGACATGATCCAGTTCTTTATCAAGATGACGGCCGTGTTTGCCGCCGCGTGGTTCTCGCTGGTGGAAGTGGGACGTCGGCTGGCGGGTGAGCCCAGCGGCTGGCTCGGCCTCAAGTTGCTCACCGAGCGGCTGTCCACGCTGCAGGTGGTGCAGAGCACCGCCGCCAACGCGCAGCCGGTGATGTCGGTGAAGGACGGCACCGGTCAGCCCATTCTCGACCTGCTCCCCAACTTCAGCATGTCCGAGTTGGCGCTCATGATCTTCATTCTGCCGATCGCGGTGAGCTGGTGGGCGAATTGGTATCCCGGCGCCGAGCCCGGGGGCGGTTCGTACATCGCGCAGCGTATGCTGGCGTCGAAGTCGGAGAAGGATT
>JARIEV010000045.1 GCA_031127225.1 Gemmatimonadota bacterium
ACCACGATGGCCACCGACAGCGTGCTGGCCATGGAACGGCCGTCGAACTGGGCGTCAGCCTGCGCCCGCACGCGGCGATGCGCGTCGATGGCCGCCTCGCGCAGCGCTTCGGTGAATTCGTGCTCGCTGGCCGAGCCCACCGTGTGGTAGCAGCGCATCGCCGACGCGAAGTATTCCGTCACGGCGATCGTCGCGAGGCGGCTGGCCTCACTGCCGTCCACACTACCGCCGACGCCGTCGGCGACGAGCATGATCGTGGCCACCCGTTCGCCGCGCAGCGTGATGTGCTCGACGTCTGGGAGACTGGTGCCGTGCACCACCACCTGCGGATGCACCGTGCACAGGAGGAAATGATCCTGATTGGTGCTGCGCACATGCCCCGGATGCGTGATCCCGAAGAGATCGAGCTCGTCGTCCCGGGGGCGCGGCCGTCCGGCTAACTCGGAGAGCGGTGAGGTCATGATTGGACAATCGCACCGCAGCCCCGATGGCGCCAGCAGTGTTAGCGGAATCAGATTGCGCACCATGGCTTCCCTGCTCACGCTCCGCGCCGGCCCCGCCGCACTCGCACATCTGCGCGCACACGGCGGACTCCGTGCCGAGCACATCGACGTGGTGCCCGGTGCATCCGGCGGCGCGAAGTGGATCGGCATCGCCGGACTGGACCGCTACCTGTTCGGCACGCTGTTCGCGCCGCCGCGTACGGCACCGCTGCATCTCATCGGCTCGTCGATCGGCAGCTGGCGGATGGCGTGTCTCGCGCAGCGCGACCCGGTGGCGGCGCTCGCCCGCGGCCACGAGGCGTACATCTACCGGCAGCGCTACACGCCCAAGCCCGACGCACGCGAAGTGAGCGAGGTGCTCACGCGCGCCCTTGACTATCTGCTCGGCGAGCACGGCGTGGAGGAGATCCTCTCCCATCCCACGTTCCGCGTGCATGTGATCACCGCGGAGTCGCGCGGCCTCGCCGCGAGCCCGCGCCGGCCGGTGCTTGCCACGGCGATGGCGCTCGCCGCAGCGGCGAACATGGTGAGTCGCCGGTCACTCGCGCTGCAGATGCGTCGGACCATTTTTCACACGGCGGGTAACGTGTCGCCGTTCCTGCATCTGCGCGATCTGCCCACCGTGCATCGTCCGCTCACGGCGGACAATCTGCGCGCCGCGCTGCTCGCCTCCGGATCGATTCCCATGCTGATGGAGGGCGTCCGCATTCCCGGCGCACCGGGACTGCACTGGGACGGCGGGGTCACGGACTACCATCTCGACCTCGACTACGGCCCCGGACCCGGACTTGTGCTGTACGCGCACTTCTACGATCACGTCGTGCCGGGGTGGTTTGACAAATCGTTGCCGTGGCGACGCGCCGGCGCCGCGAATTTTGCGCGCACGCTGCTCATCGCGCCGTCACCGGCCTTCGTGGCCTCATTGCCCGGCGGCCGCATTCCCGACCGGCGCGATTTCTTCGAGCACACCGAAGCCGAGCGCATCACGCGCTGGCAGACCATTCTCGAGGCCAGCACCGCCTTGGGTGAGGAGCTGCACGAGTTGATCGAGACCGGACGCTTGATTGACGCGATCGTGCCGTGGACGTGAGCCGCTCCACGCTCGACCGCTATCTCGCCTTCCGGCGCGCACTCGGTCCTCGTCCCACACTCACGCACACCACCGTGCGGGCGCGCGGACTCGACTTCGCGGTGTATCGCACCCCACCGGTGGGCGACGCGCTGCCGTTGCTGTGCATCAACGGCGGCTTGCTCTTCGATCACACGCTGCTCTGGCCCGCGCTGGCCGCGTTGGCTGCGCACCGTCCGCTGATTTTCTACGATCAGCGCGGCCGTGGGCGCAGCGCCGCCCCGCCGGGGATCACCGCCTCGCGCATCGACTTCGACGCTGGTGATGTGCCCGCGCTGCGCGAGGCACTCGGGATCGCGCGCTGGGATGTGCTGGGCCATTCGTGGGGCGGTGGCATCGCCATGCTGGCGGCGGCGCAGGACCAGGCGGCCACGCGGCGGCTGGTGCTGGTGAATGCCGTAGGTGTGACCAGCGCGTGGCTGCCGCCGATGCACGACGCCGGACTCGCGCGGCTCACCGGCGACGCGCGGGCCCAGCTCGCCGCGTGCGATCCCACCGCGCTCACGACGCCGGACCTCGAGCGGCACGCGGCGTACACGCAGGCCTTTTTCCCCGCGTGGTTTGCGGACCGTCACTTCGCGGGCAACGTGGCGCCACCGCGCGGTACGAGCGCCACCGGGGCCGTGGTGGCGGCGCGATTACGCCGCGACGGCTACGACTGGCGCGACACCGTGCGTGACCTCCCCACGCCAACACTCGTCGTCCATGGCGCGGCGGATGTGCTGCCGCTCGCGGAAGCAGAACGGACGGCGCGGCATTTCGCGCGGGCCCGCCTGCTGCCGGTCGCCGACGCGGGGCACAACCCGTTCTGGGAAGCCCCCGCTGTGTTCTTCGCCGCGGTGCACGCCTTTCTCACGGAGGCGGCACCACTCTCCTGAGCTGCGCCCATGAAGTCCGCCGAAACGCTGCTGGCTTGCTGTGTGGTCGGACTCGCGTGCTTCATCGGCGGGCAGGCGGTTGGCGTGCGCGATCGCGCGGGACACGACCGTCCGCTGCGCGGCGAGGCGGCCGGCGCTATTGAGGTACCCGGCGTACGCGCCGTGGTCGATCGCGTGGTGGATCGTGTGGAGCACCGCGCCCCGTTCGCCGAGGGACTCGCGGGCACCTACATGCCGTCTCTGCTGCGCACCCGGGATTCGGCGCTCACGCGCTGGGCCGATCGCACCACCCGACCGCTGCGCGTGTTTCTGCGCGATGGTGACGGGATTGCCGGATGGGCACCCGATCAGCTGCCGGCCGTGCGGGATGCGTTCGACACGTGGACCCGGGCCGGCATTCCGGTGCGCTTCACCTTCGTGACGGATTCCGCGAGTGCCGATGTCCACGTGCGCTTCACGGCCGGTTTTGCCAACGGCATCAGCGGCAAGACGGTGTGGAGCCGTGATGCCGACTACTGGATCGTAGCGGGTGCCATCCAGTTGGCGGTCACCCATCCGGGCGGCGGCGCCGTGACGCCGCCGCAGATGCGCGCGATCGCGCTGCACGAGGTGGGTCACCTGCTGGGACTCGATCACGCCGACTCGCCCGACGACATCATGGCCGCCCGCGTCCGCGCACGCGATCTGAGCGACGCCGACCGCGCCACGGTCCGGTTGTTATACACGGTGCCGGCCGGCCGTCTGAAGTAACGTCGCCCGGTGCTTGACGCGCGCGGCCAGCAGTCTTAATTGCGACTCGTGGGTTGTTCCGGACCACGGTTGGTCCTTTTCCCTCCGGCTGGACAGCTCTGGTGTTACTGCTCGCTGCACTCGTGATCGCGGCGGCCGACATGACGGCCACGAACGGACTCCCCGCGCGGGAGCCCGCGGCCGTGGGCATGTCCTCCACGCGGCTGGGCACCATTGATCGCGTGGTCCAGCACGGCCTCGATGCCGGCGGCTATCCCGGTGCCGCCGTCGTGGTAGGGCGGAAAGGGTACAGCGTCTGGTCGCGCGGCTTTGGGTCGCTGGACTGGACGGGACGCACCCCGGTCACATCGCGGGAGAGCATCTACGATCTGGCGTCGCTCACGAAGGTGGTGGCGACGACCACGGCGATCATGGTGTTGTACGACGCCGGCAAGCTCGAGCTCGACGCGCCGGTGTCCCGCTACCTCCCCGACTTCACGGGCGGCCTGCGCGATCAGGTCACGGTCCGCCATCTGCTCACCCACCGTGCCGGCCTTCCCGCCGGCCGTGAGTTGTGGCGCATCGCCGACACGCCAGCCGCTGCGCGGGCGGCGGTGCTGGCCTCGCCCATCCAGTGCGTGCCCGGCAACTGCTACGAGTACTCCGACCTTGGTGCCGACCTGCTCGGCTTCATCGCCGAGGCGACCAGCGGACAGTCACTCGACACGTTCCTCGAGCGGGCCGTCTTTGCCAAGCTGGGCATGACCGACACCCGTTTCCGCCCCGAGGCCATGTCGTCGGTGCGGACGGCACCCACGGAAATCGCGCCCCCGCGCGGCTATCCGCTGCGCGGCGAAGTGCACGACGAGAATGCCTACGCACTGGGTGGGGTGGCGGGACACGCCGGGCTGTTCAGCACGGCCGAGGACCTGTCGGTGTTCGCGCAGATGCTCCTCGACGGCGGCGTGTACGGCGGCGTGAGGATCGTGGCCGACACCACGGTGGCGTTGTTCACCGCTCGGGCGGCAGGGCATCGTGCCTTGGGCTGGGACACCTGCGCCGGCGGTGCGGGCTGCGGTCAGTACATGTCGGAGCGGGCCTTCGGGCACACCGGGTTCACCGGCACGTCGCTCTGGATCGACCCCGACCGGCAGATGTTCGTGATTCTGCTCACCAACCGGGTGCATGCGGCCCGGGCGCGGCGCCCCAGCAAGGTCATCGCCGACGTGCGCAACGATCTGGCCGACGCGGCGGTGCTGGCCGTCATGGACGACCCCAGCGGTGTGCTCGCCATGCCGGTGAGCTTCCGCGCCGATCTGGCCGAAGACTGGAACCGCCCCCTGCGCCCCAGCCGGGCCAGGAGTGCCGCCGCACGCCGGCGGGCCGCAGCGGCGAAGCGGGCAGCCGCCAAGCGGGCGGCGGCCAAGCGGACGGTCAAGAAGAAGACCGTGGCGGCGACGGCCACGGCCAAGTCGTCCACGGCCAAGTCGTCCTCGGCCAAGACATCGTCGGCCAAAAGGCGACGGCCACGAAGAAGGCCTCCGCGAAGAAGTCTTCCGTGAAGACGTCGTCGGCCAAGAAAACGCCATCCAAGAAGGCGCCGTCCAAGAAGGCGCCCAAAGGCAAGAAGTCGACCGCGTCGGCGAAGCACTAGCCAGAACAGGGACTGGACTAGTCGGTTATAGTTCCGCATGGATCAGATTCCCGCGATCACACCAGAGACCGAGCCGGCCCACGATGTGGCGGCGCTCGAGACACCGTCCGCCGAGACACCGTCCGCCGAGACACCGTCCGCCGAGGCGGCATCGGCGGAGGCAAGCGGCGGCGCGTTGTCAGCCGATCAGGCGCGCCTCGTGCTGCGCCGTGTGAAGGATCCGGAGCTCAATCTCAACATCGTCGACCTGGGATTGATCTACGACGTGCACGTGGACGGCACGAGCGTGCGCATCGACATGAGCCTCACGTCGCCGGGCTGTCCGTCGGGCCCGGAGATCATGGGGGAAGCCGAGCAGCAGCTCCGGACGATCCCCGGTGTCACCGACGTGGTGATGAACCTCGTGTGGTCGCCGCCCTGGACGCCGGAACGGATCGAGCCGCGCGTACGCGCCTACATGGGGTTCTAGTAGGCGCGCGGTCTGGCGAGTATTCCGATGCGTGATGCGGCACGCTTGGCCGACACGCGTTCAATACGCGTGAGGCGGAGCAGCAGGAGTGCAACGGGAGCGAGCAGTATCGCGCCGCCCCAGAGCGCGAAGTCGGCCAGATTCGCGACCACGGTGGTATCGCCGTACACGCGAATGGCCACGAAATCGGCCACGCCGGCGGGCCCCCAGAGCAGGCTGGCCAGATTGCCGAGTGCACCGCCGGTGATGCACGCCAGCGCGCGGGTCGCGCGGCGGTCCACCAGCGCCATGGGCGTGACCACGGCGGCGATCATCCCGACGGCGAGCAGCGTGACCATGACGTTGAGCTGCCACGTGTACGGGCCGACCGAGAGGCTCCCGGCACTGCCCGTGTTGTACACCACGAACAGCGACAGGCGGTCGGTGAGCAGGACGTGGCTGGTGAGTCCGAGCGCGCGGACGGCGACCTCTTTGGCCAACAGATCGGCCGCGAGCACGAGCGCCGAGATGGCGGCGAAGCGGGGCCAGTGGCGCCGGATGGCATCCTGCACCGGGGCGGCGTGAGATCGGACGAGGCGCATGGGAGTGAGCACGTAGGGATTGAGCGTCCGACACCGGACACCATTCCCTTAGGGCACGTGGCGTGCCGCCGTCACCGTCGTGGGCAACGGGCTCTGTCAGGCCATGCGGGCTCGACGACGGCACCCCATCCAAACGCCGACAGGACATCGTATTAGGTCACCCGCTCGGGTGACGGCAGCCCCGCCAATCCCGTCAGGATTCCAGCACGGTGCGGCAGCACATGATGCGGCCGTGACACACCGTTGCAGCAGTGCGACAGCGAACTGATCCTTCAGTCGGCTTTGTACGGGGAGTCGTTGGCGCCGGCGAAGGGCGCGAGCGCCCGGACGAATCCTTCGCCGAGCACTTCGATCTGCCACTGGCGGAGATCGGGGAGCTCCCGCAGGTCATCGACATGGCGAGGGCGGCGGCGCACCACGGACTCCATGCGATCGCGCGAACAGAGCACGCCGGGATCCAGGTCGAGCTCGGTGGCCAGCGTGTCGCGCACCCCCTTCAGGCGAGCCACACGGTCGTCGAAGTCGGCCTCGCGATCCCACCGGGGCGCCTTCGGAAAGCGCGGCAGATCGGCCTCGGCGACGGCATTGCCACGGACGATGGCCTGCAGCGCCTCCTGCGCCCGCGCGTCGTTCATGCCGCGCGGGAAGCCCTTCACCGCGAACAGGGCCTCGCGCGACCCCGGGGCGAGACGAGCGAGATCCAGCAGCGTTTCGTTGCCCGCCACGCGGAAGGTGGCGCGGTCGAGTTCGGCAGCGATCGCGTCGCGCCACTTCACGAGCTCACGCAGCCGCGCGAGCTCGCGGCGCGTAAGGTCACGCGCGCCCTTGAGCCGCAGGAACCCCTGCTCCGCCGCGTCGGGGTCCCACTTGGTGCCTTCGGCGCGGACAAACTCCTCCTGCGCCCAGTGCCAGCGTCCCTTGGCCTGCAGTTCACCGTGCAGCCGGTCCCGCAGCCCGAGCAGATGACGGGTGTCGTGCGCCGCATAGTCAAGCATGTCGGCCGTCAGCGGCCGCATGCTCCAGTCGGCCCGCTGATGCTTCTTGTCGAGCTTGAGGCCGAAGTACTGCTCCAGCAGCGCCGCGAGGCCGAACGCGCGAATGCCGAGCAGCTGCGCGGCCACGCGCGTGTCGAAGAGATTGCGCACTTTCCAGCCGTAGTCCTGACGCAGCAGCCGCAGGTCGTAATCGGCGTCGTGCAACACGACTTCGACGTCGGGGTCCTCGATGAGGGCCCCGAGGCGTGCCGGCGTCCCGATGGGCAGCGGGTCGATGACCGCTTCGTGGCGGTCGGTCGAGAGCTGCAGCAGGTAAATGCGATCGACGAACCGATGGAAGCTGGCGCCCTCGGTGTCGAGCGCGAGGGCACGAACCGGCGCGAGATTCGCGAGGAAGCGGTCCACGGCGTCAGCCGTGTCGAGATAGAGCGGGGACGGTGCGGTCATGATCTCAGGAAAGGTACATCGGCCGGCCATGCCGGTGGGAATATTCGACGAATCAGCGCGGGGATCTCCCCCCTTGCCGCGCCGCCCCGTCTTCCGCAGTAGTTTCGACACTATGTCCACCCTCGATCATGACCTCCTGCCGGCACCCCTGCCCCCGGAACGACGCGGCTGGCGGACCGCCGATGTCGCCCGGGCGTCCATCGTCGTGCTGGCTGTGTGGTTCGGGCTCCAACTGCTCTGGAGCGTCAGCTCGCTCGTCTTCCTGGTGTTTCTGGCCACGCTCTTCGGCCTCGCGGTGGGGCGCGGGGTGGATGTCCTCGCGCGGTTCCGGATCCGCCGCGGCATTGCGTCGGCGCTGATCGTCCTCGGCACCCTCGGCGCCATCGGCGGCGTGCTGGCCTGGACGGCGCCGACCTTGATCGAGCAGGGGAAGCAGCTGCAAACCGCGTTCCCCGACGCGGTGCACAAGCTGCAAACGTGGGTGGACTCCACGCGTAGCGGCTTCGTGGGGCGACTGATCTCGTCAGCCCCCGCCTCGGCGACCGCGGCGGCCGGATCGGAGCGCACGGCGGCGGATTCCACCGCCGCGCCGAGTGAGGCCATCCGGCAGCGCATCACCACGGCGCTGGGCGGCGCCTCGCGCTACCTGTTCTCGTTCGTGTCCAACACCCTCGCCGCCGCGACGGCGTTCGTGCTGATGGTGTTTCTGGCGATGTACATCGGCGCCGAGCCCGAGGTGTACCGGGGGTGGCTGCTGTCGGTCGTGCCGGCCACCTCGCGTGCCGAGGTGCGGCTGGTGCTGTCGGGGATCGCGACGGTGCTGCGCAAATGGCTGGTCACGCAGATGATCGCGATGCTGGTGATCGGCTCGGTGAGCATGGTCGTGCTGCTGCTGCTGGGGGTGAAGGCAGCGTTCGCGCTGGCGTTCATCGCCGGTCTGTGTGAGTTCATTCCCACCGTGGGGCCCGTCCTCAGCGCCGTCCCGGCGATCCTGATGGGTTTTGTGGACTCGCCGGAGAAGGCGCTGGCCGTGCTCGTGGCGTACTGGGGGATCCAGTTTCTGGAGAACAACCTGCTGATCCCGTATCTCATGCGCGGCGAGATGGATCTGCCCCCCGCGATCACGCTGGTCGCGCAGTCGCTGATGACGCTCCTGTTCGGCTTCGTGGGGCTGATGGTGGCCGTGCCGCTCACGGCGGCGGTGCTGGTGCCGCTGCGCATGATGGCCGTTCGGGAGGACGCCCGGGAGCAGGCCATGCGCGCGGCGGATGCGGCGGGACGTGCCGCCGCGGAAACCACCGCCGCAGGAGGCGCCACGCCGTGATCGCGCAGCTCCCCGGCGGTCAGGTGGGCTACGACGACCAGGGTGACGGGCTGCCGGTGGTGTTGCTGCACGGGTTTCCGCACGATCGCACGCTCTGGACGCCGCAGCGGGTCGCGCTGGCGCCACGGGTGCGCTGCATCGTGCCCGACCTGCGCGGCTTCGGGCACTCCAGCACGCACGGTCCGTTTTCGATGGACCAGTACGCCGACGATGTGGTCGCGCTACTCGACTGGCTTGGCATCGAGGCCGCGGTGGTGTGCGGCCTCTCGATGGGTGGCTACTTGGCGATGGCGCTGTGGCGCCGGCATCCCGAACGTGTGCGGGCGTTCGTGTTCTGCGACACGAAGGCAGGGGCGGACAGCGACGAGGCCCGCGATCGCCGGGACGCGCTGCTCGCGCTGGCCAAGCGCGAGGGAACGCGGGCCTTTACCGAGGCGCAGTTGCCGGGCATGCTGGGCAAGACCACCCGCGAGCGCCGTCCCGACGTGGTGAACGGCGTACGCGTGATGATGGGCCGGCAGTCGGTGGCGGGGATCACCGGGGCGTTGCAGGCCATGCGGGACCGGCCGGACTCACGGGAAACGCTCGGCACGATTAGCGTTCCCACGTTGGTGGTGGTGGGGGAAGACGACGTGCTGACGCCGATCTCCGAGGCGCGCGCGATCGCCGAGTCCCTCCCTGCCGCCGCGCGCGTGCGCATGGAGATCATTGCGGGCGCGGGACACCTGCCGTGCGTGGAGCGCCCTGCCGCGACGACGCACGCGCTAGCCGATTTTCTCGCGACGCTCGCCGATCCGGACTGACCGGGACGGCATCGGCGCGCATTCACTTTTTTCCCGTCGTCGATGACTGCCACCGTTTCGGAAGCTGAACGCTCTCCCGCTGCCCGGGTTGGACAGGTGCTGTTCAAGAACCGCGGCTGGCTTCCCGTGCCGTTTCTCGCGGTGCCGCTGCTGGTGCCGGGTGTGCAGTCACCGCGCACGTGGATCGCCGGTCTCGCGCTGGTGCTGCTGGGCGAACTCGTGCGCACGGCGGGCGTCGCCGCGGCGGGCACCGTCACGCGCCGTCGCTCGCGCGATGTGCAGCGACTCGTGACCTACGGCGCCTTCGCGTGGTGCCGCAATCCGCTGTACGTCGGGAATTTTCTCGCGTGGATCGGCTTCACGGTGGTGTCCGGGGTGAACTGGTTCATTCCCGTGGCGATCCTGATTTTCGCGATCGAATACACGCTCATCGTGCGCTACGAGGAAGGCGTGTTGGAGTCGATCTTCGGTCAGGAATATCTGGACTACAAGGCACGCACGCCGCGCTGGTTCGGGCGTCCCCCGAGCGGCAGCACGAGCGGACAGCACGACTGGGCCGAGGCCATCTGGAGTGAGCGCTCGACGGTGTTGCAGTACGTGGTGTTGTGCGGACTGTTCTGGCTCAAGAACCGGGGCTGGGCGTTCTAGTCCGATCGACGGGCGAAACACAAGCGGGCCGCGACATGATGTCGCGGCCCGCTGTGCATGCTGCCCCGATGTGCCTTAGCGCGTGGGGCGTCCCGGCGGATTCGGTCCGGCGAAGACGTCCTTGTTCTTGCCGATGAAGCTCTTGAGCTGCACGGGCACGTCTTCCTCGGGGAAGATGGCGGTGACGGGGCACTCCGGCTCACAGGCGCCGCAGTCGATGCACTCGTCCGGCTGGATGTAGAGCTGGTCCTCTCCCTCGTAGATGCAATCTACGGGGCAGACGTCCACGCACGACTTGTCCTTCACGGAGATGCAGGCTTCAGTAATGACGTAGGGCATGAGCGAAGTCTCGGGTCAGCTGCAACCGGCAGAGCCGGTGACGATAGGACGGACGGGGAAAAGATACTCGCGTGCACGCACGCGACAAGCGGCACCGGCGGCGGGGACGCTCAGCGCCAGGGGGGCAGTTCGCCGCGCTTGAGGTCGGGGTTTTCGCGGTACAGCGTGAAGGTGCGACCGATCACCTGAATCACCTCGGCGCGCGAACGCGCGGCGGCGTCGGCGGCGGCCTCCTTGGCCGTGAGGTCGCCGGCCTTGGCCACCTGCAGCTTAACCAGTTCGTGCGTGCGCAGCACGTCCTCGAGGCTGCCCAGCAGCGCCGGGGTGAGCCCAGCATGGCCGATGTGCACCTGCACGGACAGATGATGCGCTTCCGCGCGCAGTGCCGCACGGTCCTTGCCCTTCATGCTCATGATTCCCTCGGGCGCTGCGGGGACCGCGTCAGAGACGCACTCCATCGAGCGCAAAAAACGAAAACGGGTTGATGGCGGGACCGTCCCACCATGCACGCCCCGCGCCCCGCTTCATCACCTGGAAGTGCAGGTGCGGCGTGTCCGGTGGCGCATTCCCCGTGGTTCCAACGTAGCCGATCACCGACCCCTTGGCGACTCGGTCACCCACGGCGAGCCCGCGGCGGTACTGCTGCAGGTGGGCGTAGTAGTACACGAACCGCTCGTCGGGGTCGGAGGCGTAGATCACGATGCCGCCCGTGCTGCCGGTGAAGAGCCGGCCGATGACACAGTCGTCGGCCGCCACCACGGCCGTGAAACGCGGGGCCAGCAGATCGAGCGCACCGTGCAGGCCGCCGCTGCGGGGGGCGGTGAACGTGTCACGCACGAGCTTCCGCGCCATGCCGTCGATGGGCACCATGAGCTGCCGGTCCCAGAGGGCCTCGAGGTCGTCGGCGCTGACGCGGGCGTCGAGCGGCCCGGCATGCGCCGGTGCGGCCCCGGAGGGGGCGGTCCGCGCCGGCTCGGCAGCGGGGAGCGGTGCGATCGCGAGCGTACCCCGCCCGGAGGAGCAGGCGCCCAGCAGGATCAGACTGAGCGCAGCGCCAGCGCGGCGACGCCGCGCACGCCAGCCGGTTGCCTGCGTGTCCCGCGCAATCACCCCTTGACCACTTCCGGACGGAAGTACGGCTCCAGATAGCGCAGGAGGTCGTCCACCGTGCGCACCGAGTCCTTCAGTTCGTCCAGTTCGTTCGCCCGCGGCAAGCGGGCCCCGGCGCGATCAGCGATCACCAGCACGGCATCCTCGAGATCGAGGTCGACCAGCCCGTACTCGCGGTCGAGTAGATCGCTCAGCTTGACGATGTAGTGCGGCCCCACGGCGCCGTGCCGCTCGGCCAGATACGCGTAGACCTGCGCAAGCAACAGCTCCGGATAGCGCCCACGCGACGCATCCCGGAAGCGCGACAGCCCGTCGCGCTCGATGGACGCGCGATTGATGCGCTGGGCGCGGATCAAGGCGACCAGTCCCAGTACCAGCACCACGAGAGCAACGACAGCGGTCAATCGCACGACGGGTGGTTCCTCGCAGGTGGGTTCCGTGGGACAGGGCGATATCGCGTCATCGCGATACCCCAGCAGCAGAAGGCTACCAGCAAAAATGCCGACGTGCGAGGCGGAGCAGCAACATTCCCCCCACGGTGGGACCGCAGCATATCATCTGGCAGACTCTAGCATAGCAAACGCGCGCCGCCATGATGGCGATTATGACCAACCTCTCATAGTCCGCCACGACGGCCACAGGGATTCGTCAACAGATTCGTTGACGTAATACCGAAAGCATCGAAACGCGGAACGGCGGGTCCTGATACCAGCACCGGCCGCCAGAGCCGGGGGCGACGTTACGCCCCCGGCTCACACGACGATCAGGAGCCTCAGCGAATCTTGATGCTGCCGTTCTGCGACTTCAGCAGGACGGCCGGCGTGCCAACCGGGACGCCGTTGGCCTTCGTGACCCCCGTCATCGTCAGCCCGAACGAATCGGCATAGTCGGTGATCGAGCACGTCTTGCTCTTGCACGTACTCACGGAGCCGCCGTCATAGATGGTGGCTTTGAAGCTCACCGTGCCGTTGACGCCGAGCTGGGTGGCGGTCTTCCAGTTCTTGGCGACCGCATCCCACTGCTCGATCACGCCGGTGCCGGTGAACTCGCCGCACTTGGGCTTGGAGCTGCTCGTACCCACGCCGGCCGGACACGGCGTCGTGATGAAGGCCTCTGTGGGACCTGACACCAACGCGCCGGCCGACGAGCGCACCGTGGTGGACGCGATGGAGCCGTTCAGACGCCACCCACTGGTGACCATCCACAGCAGGTTGCCGCGGTACGTGCGGGTGGTGTTGCCGGTTTTCCGGTCCAGCTGCGAGGTGGTCTGCACCGTGTGGCCGAAGTTGACGCGCAGGTCGCTCTGCGTGCTGGTTGAGCCGACGTACTGGCCGCCGCCGGTCGTGGCGTCGCCGGTCGTGCTGGGGGTGGCCACCGTGAGCACACCGACGTCGCTGGCCGCGCCGCAGTAGGAGTTGCCGGCATAGGTGGCGGTGATCGCATACACAGCCGGGAGCCAGCCGGTCGTGGAGACGCCGTTGGTGATGGTCCGTGAGCCGGTGCCCGTGGTCGGATCGGGGGCAATCGTGTAGGTCACCGTGCCGACTTCATCGCAAATGTAGGGGTCGAGCGTGGCAGAGAGGCTCAGGGTGGCCGGCAGCGGGGTGATCACACCGCTCGCGCCGGTGTACGTCACACTCAACGGAGCGGGCGTGACCGACAGCGTGCCGGCCACGTAGGTGTACGTGTCGCCCGCGCTGGCGGCCCCGCTGCACGTGATCGGGAACGAGAGGGCTTCGACGGGAACGACGTAACTACTGGTGCACGTGGGCGGGGTGGTGAACGTGGGCGTGACGGTGGCGCCCGAGGCGTCCGTCACGGTGTACGTATAGAAATTCGTCCCCGGTTCTTCGGTAAGGAACACCACCGACTGGTTGTTGGCGGTCAGCGTGAGCTCGGGTGCCTCGGCGGAGCATTTCGTGATGTCCGCCTGTTCGCTGATCGTCAGGCTAGAAATGACCGGAGAAGCAGAGGAATTGCCTCCCTCTTTCAGGGTCATGACCGGCGAAGCGGACGACGCAAGGAAGCAAAAACTCTCAATTCGAGGACCGCCGGCTGTCCCGGCTGGAAGGGCGAAATTGACCGTCGGGTTGGTCCCGACCGTGATGTCGAGACCGGTGTCGAAGGGCTGATCGTCATTCCAGAGGAGGAGATCCAATCGGTACCCAGCACCTTCGGTCAGCCCTGAGAGTGTGGTGGCGATCTCTGCTCCTTCCTCGTTCAGCCAGATGGCGGTATCGCCCACCGCCGTCAGGGCTGAGCCGCCATTGTTCACAACAGTGGCAAAAAAGACCGGACCGGAGGTCGTCCACCCTGTGCACGAGGGGGGGTTGGTCCAGAGGGAAACTCTCACCCCACCGCCGTTTTGCAGATCGGGACTGTACAAGCTGCCGTTGTTCGTGCAACTGCTGAACGTTTCAGCGAAGAGGGGGCTCGCGTTATTTGAAATCACGGCTGCCGCACGGCCAACGTCGGGGGCCGTCGCGGGGCGCTCCGTACACGCCGCGAGGAGCGCGGCGATGCCAACCATCGACGCGGTGCGAACTCGCGTTCGGGATACTCGGGACACGATACTGAACAGCATTGTGGGTCTCGGCGTTGACAAGCGTGATGAGAAGTGGCCGACGCATCGACCACGGGTGACCGCACAGTTCTCCACCCGCTTCAACGCGGCAATGCCGCTGGACACTGTTGAGACTGACCGCGTAGGCGTTGCCACGCACGACGAAGCGATCCGTGTGTTCACCGCGCACCAGGGCGTCGGCGGGACACGCGGTCACGGCCAGCGGCCCTGCGTCGTCCGGTGACACCGACGTGGATGCCGGCGTCTCAGCGGCTTCGTGCATCGTCTCAGTGTCCCGCGCCTTGCCCGCATGATCTCGCACGCGCGGAGCGCCGCGCTATGATGCAAGAGAGCGTCGGCAACGACGGCCGCGCCGCGACCCTCCGCCCGTTCGCTCGCCCCCACCGCGGTCAGACCGCGCGGATCACACCCCATGTCCCCACGCCACCGGTACCCGGCCAGCGCCTTCGTGGCTCGCGCCCTGCTCGCCAGCGCCTTGATGGCGGCGTTCTCTGGGCCAGCCGCCGCGCAACCCCTGCCCCCCCGGCGCCCGCACACCGTATCGCGCTGGACGGCGGTGGACGGGCTGCCCGGCAACATCGTCCGCAATCTGGCGCAGGCGGCGGATGGTCAACTGGTGATCCTGAGCAGCGGCATTCTGGTCCGCTTTGACGGCAAGGGGTTCGCGCCGCTCGATCTCGCCCCCGGACCCCCGAGCGTGGGCGGCGGTGGGACGATCACACGCCGCGCGACCATGCCGCAGTTCCCCTTACAGATCGCCCGTGGCGGCGGAGATACGATCTGGGTCGCCACGTCCACCGGGCGCCTAATCGCGCGCAGCCGCGGTGCGTGGGGACCCGCCATGGCGGCGAGTGGCGGAGAGCGCCCACCGCAGGCGGTCGAGATGGTGGCGCAGCCGGGCGTCACCCCCGTAGTACGGACGGCGGTCCCGACGCCGGCCCTCTGGCAGGGCGCTAAGCGCCTCGCCACGCCCTGGATGACGAACTCCGACGACCCCTACACCGGTGACCGGATCGGCTTCGACTCGACGGGCACACTGTGGACCCTGGATGGCGCCGGCACCGCCGCGCGATCGATCGCACCGCCCGGGCCACAACCCGGTGCCGCTCGGAACCCCGCCACGCTGCCGGTGGCCACCGGGCACCTCGTACAGCGCGGCGACGGACGGGGCATCCTCGGGGTGCGCCGCGTGAACGGACGTCTCGAGATCGTCGATGCCGCCGGCGCGGTGCGCACGATCGTGCCGGACGCCGCCGGGCTGGTGCCACGGCTGCTCACACGCGACGGCCGCTTGCTGGTCACGTCGCGCGCCGGCGTCGAGATACACCGCGCCGACGGGACGCCCCCGGAACGCGTGCCCCTCAGCATCGCCGCCACCACCGGCACCGCCGGCGTGAGGATCAACGCGGTGCTCGAGGACCGTGACGGCGGCATCTGGCTCGGCACCGACGGCCTCGGCCTCATCCAGTTGCGCCCCAGCTACACACGGACCTTCCTCGTGCCGGACGCGGCCCCGGGGGCGCGTCAGGTGCGGAGCGTCACCGCGGGACAGGGCGGCTCGGTGATCGCGCTCGCCGGCGACGTGCTCTATCGGATCACGCGCGACCGCGTGACCCGGCTGGACGTACGCCGCACGACCAACGAGCGCGATTTCAATGCCGCCGCCGAGGACTCCGACGGGGCGCTCTGGGTCTCCCTGCTGTCCTCGCCGGGCGAAGGGACGGTGCTCGTGCAACCGAGCGACGGGGCGACCCGACGCTACCGGCGCCCGGCGCTGGCCGTGAAGTTCGTCGAGGACACGCGACGCGGCGAGATGCTGTGGCTCGAGGCGGATGACCTGTGTCGGGCACCATTGCGCACCGCAGGTAGCGCCGCGACGTCCGCACCGTCGTGTACGCCCCTCGGCCCGTGGGGGGCACGCGACCTGCTGGTCGCCCGCGACGGCACAATCTGGATTGCAGGCGAGGCCGGCGTGCGCGCCGAGTCTGCGGCGGGCGTCCGAATTTACAGTGACAGCACCGGCTACCCGCTGGGTCTCGCCCGTGCGCTGCACGAGGACGCCGATGGCACCATCTGGATCGGTACGTACCGCAGCGGACTGGTACGGCTCACGCGCACGCCGCAGGGGCGTGACTCACAGGGACGTGATTCACAGGGACGTGATTCGCTGGTGCGCATCACCTCGCGAGACGGGCTGGCCGAGGATGTCGTGAGCACCATCCTGGAGGATTCGCGCGGCATGCTATGGATGGGCGGAAACCGCGGGATTCATGCGGTAGCCCGCGACGACATCGCGTCGTGGCTTGCCGGACGCCTGCGGCGCCTGCCGTCGCTGCGCGTGGATCATCGTGAGGGGCTGGTCAATGCGGAGGGGTCGGGCTGGTCTGGGGCACGCGACGCGGCCGGCGTCCTCTGGTTCCCCACGTTCGGCGGGGCGGTCGGAATCGATCCGTTGGCACAGTATCCGCGCACCGCCATCGCGCCGCCGACGGTCATCGACGGCGTGCGGAGCGGCGACCTGTCGTTTACGGTGAACGACACCGTGTCCTTGCCGGTCGGTGTCCGGCGTCTCGAGGTGGACGCGGGTGCGGTGCGCCTGCAAGCCCCTGACGACCGGCATCTCGAGTATCAGCTGGAGGGGCACACCGACGGGTGGGCCGCGGCGGATGGTCCGCATCAGCTACAGCTCGCGGGCGTGCGCCCAGGACGCTGGCGGCTCGACGTGCGGACCGTCTCGCCGCTGATGTCGGCGGACGAGAGCATTGCCTCGCTCGTGCTCGACGTGCCGGCGACGTTCCGGGAATCCGTGTGGTACCAGCTGCTGCTGGCCGTCGTGACGGGTGCGCTGCTGGTGGCCGGGATTGCCGTGCGCACGCGCTGGCTCTCGCGGCGTGCCACGACGCTGCAGCGTGAGGTCGAGCGACAGACGCACCTGGTACGCGAGGAGCGCGACCGCACGGAAGCGGCACTCGTGCAGGCGACGCAGATGGGCGGACAGCTGCGCGACCTGCTGACGTCCAAGTCGCGCGTGTTCGCCAGCCTGAGCCACGAACTGCGCACCCCGATGAGCCTCATTATCGGACCGCTGCACGAACTCGAACGCGAGGCGGACGGGCAGTTCCCCCCCGTGGCGCGCGGACACCTGGGCGCGATCTCGACGGCGGTGCGCCGCCTGCAGCGGCTCACCTCGCAGTTCCTCGATCTGGCCGACACGCAGTCGGGCACACTGCGGCTCGTGCCGCAGCGCATCGATGTGGCCGCCTTTGTCCAGCAGTGCGTAGACCAACTGGCCCCCCTTGCCGCGCTGCGCGGTGTGCAGATCACGCGGCTCATCCCGGCGGGGGCGCCGATCGAGGCGGATCTCGATCCCGATCAGATGGACAAGGTGGTCACGAACCTCGTGACCAACGCCATCCGCCACGCGCCGGAAGGCGGCGAGGTGCGCGTGCGCGTGGATTACGCCGACGGCGACGGGTCACCGCAGTGGACGCTCACCGTCAGCGATGACGGCCACGGGGTGCCCCCGGAGCTGGGAGAGCGAATCTTCGAGCCGTTTTTTCAGGCGCCCGGCGCCACCGAAGGGATGGGCCTCGGGCTCGCGCTGAGCCGGGACGTGGTGACGCTGCACCGGGGGCGTATTCAGCTGGTTCCTGGTGAGGCGGGGGCGACGTTTGCGGTACGGCTCCCGTGCCACGCGCGGCCGGGCGGGCGGGCCACGCCGGGCCGAGGCGCGACGGCCATCCCGGCGGAGGGACGTTCGACGCCGCCCGCGCGGACGGTGGAAGATCGCGCGAAGGCACCAACCGAGGAACGCGAGCGGGGGCGCGGACGGGTGCTGGTGGTGGAAGACGACGCGGCGTTGTGCGCGTTCCTCGCGGAGCAGTTGGGCGTCGTCCACGAGGTGCGAACGGCCGCGTCGGGAGAGGACGCCTTGGCGGTGCTGCGGGAGTGGCCGGCCGACGCCATCGTGAGCGACGTGGTGATGCCCGGGATCGACGGAATCGCCCTGTGCCGCATCCTCAAGGCCGATCCGAACATGCGCAATACCCCCATCGTGCTGCTCACGGCGCGCGGTTCCCGTGAGGACCAGGTGGCAGGACTCAGCGCGGGGGCGGACGACTACCTCATCAAGCCGTTCGACCCGGAGCAGCTGCGCCTCAAGGTCGACAACCTCATCCGCCTACGCCGGAACATCGAGGACCGGTTCCGGCGCGCGCTCCCGGCGTGGTCGTCCATTTTGCTGCGCGCCGGCACGGAGCAGCTCGACCGGCCGTCGGAGCAGTTTCTCGAACGGCTGTTCGGCGTGTTGGTGCCGCACATCCCCGATCAGACGTTCGACGTGGAGCAGCTCGCTCGCGAGCTGCACGTGAGCCGTGCCTCACTCTACCGCCGCGTGAAAGAGCTGCTCGACACGACCCCGCTGGACCTGCTGCAGAGCGTCCGCCTGGAGCACGCGGCACTGCTCCTCCGCACCGAGGACGACACCATCGCGAGCATCGCGCACCGCACTGGCTTCAAGTGGGCACAGACGTTCACCGTGCGCTTCACCGCGCACTTCGGGATGACGCCGTCGGCGTACCGCACGCTGCAGCGCGCGGCCGGAATCGGGGCTGGGGCGACCTGAGGGCGGCCGTCTCTGGCGCTACGGCCAGGTAATTCGTCAACAGATTCGTTGACGTAATACCGAAAGCCGAGTTATACTATCCCCCATGCAGGATGTGATCGGGGCATTGGGGGGATTTCGGGGGGTGCGGGCCGATTTGCTGGTGGCGCTGAAAAAAGCGCAACCGCTCACGGCGCATGCGCTGGGCGAGCAGTTCGGCCTCACGGCCAACGGGCTCCGTCGCTACCTGAAGGCCCTCGAAGAGGACGGCTTGGTGCGCTACGAGCGCGCGGTGCACGGCGTCGGTGCGCCGGTGTTTGCGTACTCGCTCACGCCGGCCGGAGAAGCGCTCTTCCCGCGGAGCTACGTCTCCGTGCTGGCCACGGCGCTCGACGCGCTGCGGGCCGAGCAGGGGACGGCAGCGGTGTCGGGGGTGCTGGAGTCGGAGTGGAACCGGCTGGCCGACGAGGCCGGCCCGGTGCTGGAGGCGCTGCCGCTGGCCGAGCGCGTGCCGTTGGTGGCCGAGCTGTTGACGGCCAAGGGCTACATGGCGGAAGCGGTGCAGGTGGACCGCGCCGACGGGGAACCCGGAATGACCACCCTGCGCATTCATAACTGTGCGGTGGGTGAAATCGCCGAGCAGTTCCCGGAAGCGTGTGCGGCGGAAGCAAAGTTCGTAGAGCGGCTGCTGGGTGTTCCACTGGTGCGGCGTGCGCACCGACGGGACGGCTGCGGCCGCTGTGAATACGGCGTGATGAGCCACCATTTGGCTGAGACACAGGAGCAGGCATGAGTTCGACCATCGAGTCGCTGGTCAATCGCGAGTACCAATACGGCTTCACGACGGATTTCGAGGCGGAGACACTCCCGCCCGGTCTGTCCGAGGAGACGGTGCGTTTCATTTCGGCGAAGAAGGGCGAGCCGCAGTGGCTGCTTGACTGGCGCCTCAAGGCGTTCCGCCGCTGGCTCACGATGACCGAGCCGCATTGGAGCAACGTGCAGTATCCGCCCATTGACTATCAGGCCGCGAGTTACTACTCCGCGCCCACGTCGGTGAAGCCGCTCGCCTCCCTCGACGAAGTCGATCCGCAGCTGCTGGCGATGTACGACAAGCTCGGCATCTCACTGAGCGAACAGAAGCGCATGAACGGCGTGGCCGTCGATGCCGTCATCGACTCGGTGTCGGTGGGCACCACGTACAAGGAAGAGCTGAGCAAGTACGGCATCATCTTCATGTCGTTCGGCGAGGCGGTGCGTGAGCATCCCGAGCTGGTGCAGCAGTACCTCGGCACCGTGATCCCCTACAGCGACAACTTCTTCGCGGCGCTCAACAGCGCCGTGTTTTCCGACGGCTCGTTTTGCTACATCCCGAAGGGGGTGCGCTGCCCGATGGACCTGAGCACGTACTTCCGTATCAATGCGGCGGAAACGGGGCAATTCGAGCGCACGCTGATCATTGCCGATGAAGACTCGTACGTGAGCTACCTGGAAGGGTGCACCGCGCCCAAGCGCGACACCAACCAGCTGCACGCGGCGAACGTGGAGATCATCGCGCTCGAGGGCGCGACGGTGAAGTACAGCACGGTACAGAACTGGTACGCCGGCGACGAGAACGGACTGGGCGGGATCTACAATTTCGTGACCAAGCGCGCCAAGGCGATGAAGAACGCCAAGGTGTCGTGGACGCAGGTCGAAACCGGCTCGGCGATCACGTGGAAGTACCCGAGCGTGATTCTGCAGGGCGACAACAGCGTGGGCGAGTTCTACTCGGTGGCGGTGGCCAGCAAGATGCAGCAGGCCGACACGGGCACGAAGATGATCCACATCGGCCGCAACACGAAGTCCACCATCGTGTCGAAGGGCATTTCGGCGATGAAGGGGCAGAACAGCTACCGCGGCAAGGTGCAGATCCTGCCGAAGGCCGAGGGCGCGCGCAACTACACGCAGTGCGACTCGATGCTGGTGGGCAATGCCTGCGGTGCGCACACGTTCCCGTACGTCGAAGTGGGCAACAACAGCGCCATCCTCGAGCATGAGGCCAGCACGAGCAAGATCGGCGAAGACCAGATCTTTTACCTCAAGGCGCGCGGGCTCGACGCCGAACAGGCGGTCTCGATGATCGTGAGCGGCTTCTGCAAGGAAGTGTTCAAGGAGCTGCCGATGGAGTTCGCGCTCGAAGCGCAGCAGCTGCTCGGCATCACGCTTGAAGGTTCCGTCGGGTAACCGACGTCCTCCCTCCTCCGTACCCCTTACTTCGCTCTTATATGCTGCAGATTACCGATCTCCACGCCGCCATCGACGGCAAGCCGATTCTCAAGGGCATCTCGCTCACCGTGAACGCCGGTGAAGTGCATGCCGTGATGGGACCGAACGGCTCGGGCAAGAGCACACTGGCGCAGGTGCTGGCGGGGCATCCGTCGTACGAGGTCACCGGCGGGTCGGTGACGTACAACGGCATCGACCTGCTGGAGATGGCGCCGGAAGTGCGCGCGCAGAACGGCGTGTTCCTGGCCTTCCAGTACCCCATCGAGATTCCGGGCGTGACCAACGCGTATTTCCTGCGTGCCGCCTACAACCAGATCCGTCAGGCGAAGGGGCTCGAGGAAGTGGACCCCATGGAGTTCCTCGACGTCGTGGAAGAGAAGCTCAAGCTGGTGGACATGGACGTGAGCATGATGAGCCGCTCGGTCAACGTGGGCTTCTCGGGTGGCGAGAAGAAGCGTAACGAGATCCTGCAGATGGCCGTCCTCCAGCCGTTGCTGTCCATTCTCGACGAGACCGACTCCGGCCTCGACATCGATGCCCTGCGCATTGTGGCGAACGGCGTGAACGCCCTCAAGCGCCCGGACAACGCGTCGATCGTGGTCACGCACTATCAGCGTCTGCTCAACTACATCGTGCCCGATTACGTGCACGTGCTGGCCGGTGGCCGCATCGTGAAGTCGGGCGACAAGTCGCTCGCGCTGGAGCTTGAAGCCCGCGGTTACGACTGGGTGTTGGAGGCGGCGTGAGCACTTCGGTGAGCACCACGGTGACTTTCCAGGAGCAAGCCGCGGCCTTCGCCGCGTCGGCGGCGGAGCGCGCCCCTGCCCCGCTCACGGCGTTGCGCGCCGCCGGCGCCGAGGCGTTTGCGCGCCTGGGCTTCCCGACCACACGCAACGAAGACTGGCACTACACGAGCGTCTCGGCGCTCGCCGCCACGCCGTTTGTGGCGTCCAGCGAGCGCGCCCTGGGCACGCTCGACACCGCCGCGCTGGCGCCGTACACCTTTGACGGCGCGTGGCCGCTGATGGTGTTCCTGAACGGACGCTTCGCGCCGGCGCTCTCGTCGCTCGACGCGCTCCCCGAGGGCGTGCGGGTGATGACACTCGCCGCCGCGGCTGAACAGGAGCCCGAGCTGTTGGCGCGGCACCTGGGGGTGGCGGCACCGGCCGATCGTGATGGCTTCACCGCGCTCAACGCCGCGTTTGCCGGCGAAGGCACGCTGATCCATGTGGCGAAGGAAATGGTGACCGACGTGCCGGTGCATCTCCTGCATGTGACCGACGCCAACGGCGCCGGTGTGATGAGCCATCCGCGTCATGTGGTGATCGCCGAACGGCATGCCAAGGCGTCGGTGATCGAGAGCTACGTGTCACTGGCCGACGTGTCGTACTTCACGAACGCCGTGGTCGAGGTGTCGGTGGAGGATGGGGCCACGCTGCAGCTGCTGCGCATTCAGCGGGAGTCGCCCACCGCGTACCACGTGGGCACGGTGGAGGCACGGCAGGGGCGCGACAGCCACTTCATGGCGTTCACCTTCCAGACCGGGGCGGCGCTGTCGCGCAGCAACGTGTTTACTGTGCTGGGTGGCGAAGGATGCGGCACCACGCTGAACGGCCTGTACATGCTGGACCACGCGCAGCACGGTGATCACCAGACGCGCGTGGAGCACGTGGCCCCGCACTGCTTCAGCCGCGAAGCGTACAAGGGGC
>JARIEV010000046.1 GCA_031127225.1 Gemmatimonadota bacterium
CAGGCGTCGGTCACGGGCAACGTCACCATCGGTCGCGACGTGTATGTCGGACCCGGCGCCGCCATCCGGGGTGACTGGGGCGGCATCGTGATCGAAGACGGCTGCAACGTGCAGGAGAATTGCACGATTCACATGTTCCCCGGTGTGGTGGTGCGGCTCGAGGCCAGCGCGCATATCGGACATGGGGCCATCGTGCATGGCGCGCACATCGGGGCCAACGCGCTCATCGGCATGAACGCGGTGATCATGGACAACGCCGTGGTCGGCGCGGGCTGCGTGGTCGGTGCGCTCTGCTTCGTACCCACCGGCATGGAGATTCCGCCGCGCAAAGTGGTGGTCGGGAATCCCGCCAAGATCGTGAAGGACGTGACCGACGACATGCTGGACTGGAAGACGTCGGGTACACAGTTGTATCAGCAGTTGCCGGCGGCGATGCGCGCGAGTTGGCGCGCGGTGGAGCCGCTGCGCGAAATCCCCGTTGATCGCCCCACGCAATCGAGCGTGTTGAAGAACTGGAAGGACACCCGCGAGGGAGGGACTACGTGATGTACATGCTCAAGAACTATGCGCTGGGGCAGTGGGTCGAAGGCACCGGCCGCAAAGCCGATCTGTTCGATGCGGTCACCGGTGACAAGATCGGCGAGTCGTCCAGCGAGGGACTCGATTTCAAGGCCATGATGCACTACGCCCGCGCGGTGGGCGGCCCGAAGATGCGCGCCCTCACCTTCCATCAGCGCGCCGCGATGCTCAAGGCCATCGCCAAGGTGCTGATGGAGCGCAAGGATGACTTCTACGCGCTGTCGTATCTCACCGGCGCCACGAAGACCGATTCGTGGGTGGACATCGAAGGCGGCATCGGCACCTTCTTCGCGTACTCCAGCCGCGGCCGTCGCGAGTTCCCCAACGAGTGCTTCCACGTGGAAGGGCCCACCGAGCCGCTGTCGAAGAACGGTACGTTCGTGGGACGCCACATCCTGGTGCCCATCGAAGGCGTGGCCGTCCACATCAACGCCTTCAACTTCCCCGTGTGGGGCATGCTCGAAAAGCTCGCCCCCGCGCTGTTGGCGGGTGTGCCGTGCATCGTGAAGCCGGCCACCGCGGGCAGCCATCTCGCCGAAGCGGTGTTCCGCACGATCGTGGACACGGGCATCCTCCCCGCGGGCGCGATTCAGCTGGTGTGTGGCAGCGCCGGCGATATGCTCGACCATCTCGAAGAGCAGGACGTCGTGGCGTTTACCGGCTCCGCGGCCACGGGCCAGAAGCTCAAGAGCGGCGCGGCCGTGGTGAAGAACTCCGTACGCTTCAACATGGAAGCCGACTCACTCAACTGCTCCATCCTGGGTCCCGACGCCGTGCCGGGCACCGAAGAGTTCGACCTCTTCATCAAAGAAGTCACGCGCGAAATGACGACGAAGGCGGGACAGAAGTGCACCGCCATCCGTCGCTCGATCGTGCCCGCGGGTCTCGAAGAAGACGTGATCAAGGCGCTGTCGAAGCGACTCGCGTCCACCACGATCGGCGCACCCACGGCCGAGGGGGTGCGCATGGGACCGCTGGCCAGTCGCGCGCAAGTGAACGCCGTGCGCTCGGCCGCCGAAATGATCCGGCACGGCGCGGAGTTGGTGTTCGGCGGCGGCGACTTCGACGTGGTCGGTGCCGATCGCGAGAAGGGCTCCTTCTTCGCCCCCATGCTCATGGTGTGTGACCAGCCGCTCACACGGCTCGAGGCGCACGACATCGAGGCGTTCGGTCCCGTGAACACCGTCATGCCGTATCAGTCCATCGAGGAAGCGGTGCAGCTGGCGCGCATGGGCAAGGGTTCGCTCGTGGGCTCGCTGGTCACCGCCGATCCACAGGTGGCGCGCAGCGTCATTCTCGGGACGGCCGCGTTTCACGGCCGCATGCTCGTACTCGATCGCACGAGCGCGAAGGAGAGCACCGGGCATGGCTCGCCGTTGCCGCAGCTGGTGCACGGGGGACCGGGACGCGCCGGCGGCGGTGAGGAGATGGGCGGCGCGCGCGGCGTGACGCATTACATGCAGCGCGTGGCGTTGCAGGGCAGCCCCAGCATGATCACCGCCATCACGCGCGAGTGGACGAAGGGGGCCGAGGTGCACACGGACGCCGTGCATCCGTTCCGGAAAACGTTCGACGAGCTCGCGGTGGGCGATACGCTCGTGACCGGCTCGCGCACCATCACGCTGGTGGATGTGGAGTCATTTGCCGCGCTCAGCGGCGACCGGTTCTACGCGCACATGAACGATGACGACGCGCGCAGCAACGGCGTGTTCGACGGGCGCGTGGCGCACGGCTACTTCATCGTGTCGGCGGCGGCCGGGCTGTTCGTGGAGCCGACGCTCGGTCCGGTGCTGGCGAACTACGGGATGGAGAAGCTGCGCTTCACGAAGCCCGTGTATCCGGGCGACACCATCCACGTGCGGCTGACGGTGAAGCAGAAGACGGCCAAGGACACGCCCGAGGGTGGTATTCCGCAGGGGGTGGTGGAGTGGGACGTCGAGGTGATCAATCAGGACCATGACGCCGTGGCGGTGTACTCGATCCTCACCCTCGTGCGGCGGGGCGAGGTGGCGCTGGCCAGCTGAGGCCCCCGCGGGGGGAGCTGTACGTCCGTCGGCTACTCCCGCTTGGGCGCTCGCCCGTTGGCGGTCCAGATCACGATTACGCCGCATCCCGCGTTCGCGCCGGCGAATTCGCCGGGTACGTCGGCGGCGCCCGTGTACACCTCCACGGCCTGAATGTCGCGCACGGGCACGAGGGGGCCGAACGCATTGTCCTCGCGCTCGTCCACGATGTACTCGGGGGAGCAGCCCATCGGGGCCCGGGCCATCTGCACGGCACAGAACGAACCCGCGCAACTGTACCGGATCCCGCGCAGTGGCCGCATGGCGTCCTGCAGCGAGTTGAAGCGCCCTTCCTCAAGCTGAGCCCGGGTCAGATACTGCCCGCGCCCCGTGAGGCGCCGCCGTTCGAAGTCGGCGAAGCGCCGTCCGGCGGACATCGGCGCGGTCACCGGCACGGTGGGTAGCGTCTGCGCAGCCACGCTGTCGTCGGCCAACACCACGCCAGTGGGGTCGAGCAGGAGATCCCGCTCCATGACTTCCCGCGCGGCGAACGCCAGCGTCACGGCACCACGGTTGTAGCCGGTGGCGGTGACCAGGAATTTGTGGATCCCCACTTTGAGCCCGTCGAGCCGGTACCGTCCGGCCGAGTCGGTTTGCGCGCTGGCGCCGGTGGTGGTCGCCGCGACCGTGGCGCCCCGGAGCGGTGCCCCGCTGACGGCGTCCAGAATGCGCCCGCGCAGGGTGGCGGTCTGGGCGGCGAGCGGCGCGGTCAGGACCCCCCCCGCCAGTACAAGGGCACCGGCCACGGTCCAGCCCATCCCCCCGCGGGCTCGCGCATCCCCGCCACGGCTGGGCTCGGCACGCCAACGTCCTGCAAAGCACGCAAACATGAAGCTTTCCTCATAAAAGAGTGCGGCGCACGCCGAATTGTACCCCGGTCGGTCACGGTCGTGCCACAGGGGTGTGACGCGCGCCACACAGATGAGGTTAAATTTACCAGTGAGGTTCCAGACGGCTTGCCTTTTCGTCAGGCCGCACCACGTAGGGACGAAATCCCCAGGACAGGAGCTCGAATGCAACACGTTACGCGGCGGCTGCTCGCTGCCGCCTCACTGCTGTTCTTATTGAAGCCCGTTGCCGCACAGGCACAGGCTTCCATGACGATCACCGGTCGGGTGACCTCGAACGGGCAACCGCTCGGCGGCACGCAGATCGGCATCGTCGAACTCGCGGCCGGTGCCGTCACCGACCAGCAGGGGCGCTACTCGTTCACCGTCGATCCGTCGCGCGCGAGCAAGCCCGTCAGTCTGCTCGCCCGTAGCATCGGCTACCGGCCCATCCGCCGCTCGATCACGCTGGCCGCCGGACGCAGTGAGCAGAACTTCGAGCTCGAAAAGGACGTGCTCAATCTCGAAACCGTCGTGACGACGGGCGTCTCGGAAGCGACCTCGCAGAAGAAGACCACGTTTGCGGTGGCCGCGGTCGATAACGCGCAGATCAAGGAAGCGCCCGCCTCCTCGCCCCTCGGCGCGCTGAGCGGCCGTGTGGCCGGTGCCAGCGTCACGGCCGTGAACGGTGAGCCCGGCTCGGCGCCGCGCATCCGTCTCCGTGGCCCCACGTCGCTCACGGGCAGCCAGGATCCGCTCATCATCGTCGACGGCACGATCTCGCGCCTGTCGCTCGCCGACATCAACTCGGAAGACATCGAGCGCATCGAAGTCATCAAGGGTGCCGCCGCGAGCTCGCTGTACGGCTCCGACGCCGCCAACGGCGTGGTGCAGATCTTCACGAAGCGTGGCGCGGCACTCGCCGCGGGTCAGACCAGCGTGACCGTGCGCAACGAGTACGGCAGCAACGACCTGCGCAAGACGGTCCCGAACAACCTGTCGCACCCGTACAAGGTCACGGCGTCGGGCGAGTTCGCGCGGGATGCCAACGGCAACCGCATCCAGGAAGACGACAAGATCTCCGACAATTCGTATCCGAAGGTCTTCGACCAGCTCGGCGACGTGTTCCGCTCGGGGCAGTTCATGACGAACTACATCTCGGTCGGGCAGCGGAACGAGCGCTCGAACTTCAACGCCTCGTTCCAGAACACCAAGGATCAGGGTATCGCGAATCTGCTGAGCGGCTACAACCGCCAGAACTTCCGCATGAACCTCGACCTCGAACTGCACCCCAAGCTCGACCTGCAGACGGGCGCCTTCTACGGCCAGTCCAAGGCTGACCAGGCCGACGACAGCTCGGGCGACGCGTTCTTCGGCCTCCGCTTCCTGGAGCCGAACATCGACCTGCTCGAGAACAACCCGAATGGCACGCCGTACAAGGCCGCGATCCGTCAGACGCCGGCCTCGGGCAACGTGAGCAACCCGCTCTACAACTGGTCGAACATCCAGAACATGAGCGACCGCAACCGCTTCACGGGCACGCTCAAGGTGCGCTACCGCCCGTTCCAGTGGCTTACGGCCGAAGCCAACACCAACTTCGACCGCGGCTCGCGCGAGTTCCGTTCGTACACGCCGCTCGGCTACATCGGCTCCACGGGCACGGTGAGCAAGGGCAACATCTCCAGCAGCATCGACCAGACCAAGGCCTACAACCTGGGCAGCACGCTCACGGCCGTGAAGTCGACGTCGTGGTTTACCAACACGACCAAGCTGGCGTGGGTGTACGAAGACCAGAACAACACCGGCACGAGCGTCTTCGCGTCGTCCCTCACGGTGCCGCGCGTGACCGAGTTCTCGGCCGCCTCGCGCGACCCCGAGAGCCCGATCATCCCCGGCTCGTACACGCAGCCGATCCGCAACCAGAACTTCTTCGCGATCACCACGTTCGACATCAAGGACAAGTTCATCGTCGACGGGCTTATCCGTCGCGACGAGTCCTCGCTGTTCGGTGCCGATCAGCGCTCGAAGCTGTTCAAGCGCCTCTCCGGCGCCTACCGCGTCTCGGAAGATTTCAAGCTTCCCGGCGTCGATGAGCTCAAGCTGCGCATGTCGTACGGCGAGGCGGGCCTCCGCCCGGTGTTCGACGCCCAGTACGAGCAGTTTGCCATTCAGGGCGGCAGCCCGGTCAAGATCACGCTCGGCAACCCGAACCTGCGTCCGGCGTTCTCGCGCGAAATCGAGGCTGGTTTCAACCTGAACTTCCTCAAGAACTACACGTTCGAGTACAGCTACTCCAGCAAGATCACCGACGACCAGATCCTGAACGTGCCGGTGTCGGCCGCCACGGGCTTCCAGTCGCAGTGGTTGAACGCCGGCTCGCTCGGTGGCAAGACGCATGAAGTCCTGCTCGGCGCGGTGCTGGCCAGCAAGAAGGATTTCCTGTGGCGCGTGAACGTGGCCGGTGACCGCACGCGTCAGATCGTGCGCGGCCTCGACGTCCCGCCGTACCTGGTTGGACCGGTGGCCAACACCACGATCTTCCGCCTGGCCGCTGGCCAGCCGTTCGGTATCGTGTACGGCAGCCGCTGGCTCCGCTCGGCCGAGCAGGTCTCTGAGATGATTGCCAACAAGCGTCTCAGCGGCACGGCGGCCGATTATGTGCAGAACGAAGAAGGTTATTACGTGGCCAAGTCGGCGTGGCGCACGGGTGCCGAGCGTCCGCTCAAGTACGCCGATGCCACGGGCAACACGCTCTTCCAGATCGGCGACGTGAACCCCGACTTCAATCTGAGCTTTAACAGCCAGATGAGCTGGAAGAAGTTCTCGGTCACGGCCGTCGTGAACTGGGTGCAGGGCGGCGACATCTACAACTACACGCGTCAGTGGCCGTTCTTCGACCAGCGCGACCCCGCCTTCGACCAGCGCGGCAAGCCGGACGTCGAGAAGAAGCCGACCACGTACTACGCCACGTTCTACAACAACTTCGACGCCAACGACTACTTCGTCGAGAACGGCAGCTACGTGCGTCTCCGCGAGCTCGCCGTGAACTACGAAATTCCGTCGGCGATCGTGAAGCGGTTCGGTATCGGTGAGGGACGCTCGGCCCGCCTCGGTGTGGTCGGCCGTAACCTGTTCACCTCCACCAAGTACTCCGGCTACGATCCGGACGTGTCCGGCGGCGGGTCCAATCCGTTTGCGTACCGCGTGGACTACTTCACGTATCCGATCTTCAAGACGTTCACGTTCATGCTGGAGCTCGGACTGTGAGCGCCGCCAACCGAGGTATTGAATTCATGCGTACTCGCACCCTCGCGGTCGGCATGGGGGCACTGCTCCTCGCCGGCTGCAACACGCTCGACGTCGAGAATCCGAACGCGCCCGACGCCACCCGCGCGCTCGCCGATCCGGCGGCCATCGAAGCGGTGGCCGGCGGCACCCTGCGGTCGTGGTTCAACACGTACGACGGCATGGAAGGCGGCGGACCGCTCAACACGATGGCCCGCAGCTATTCGGCCTCGTGGAACAACTACAACATGAATTACTACTCGTCGATCGACGCGGACGGCACGCGTAACACGCGTGCCTACCAGAACGATCTGGCGTCGGCCGGCCGTACCACGATCATCGGCTACTGGCAGGGGTACTACTCCACCCTGTCGTCCGCCGTCGACGTGCTCACGGCCATCCGGAAGAACAACCTCGTCATCACGAACGCTGCCAACACCAAGCGGGCCGAAACCATCGCGCAGCTCATGCGTGGGGCGGCCCTCTCGGGGATCGCGCTGAACTATGACAAGGGGTACGTGATCGACGAAAACACGGACCTCACGACGCTGCAGTACCAGACGCGCAAGCAGGTGCGTGATGCGGCCGTCGCGGCCTTCGCCAACGCGGCGACTCTCGCGGCAGCCAATTCGTTCAGCACGCCCACGGGCTGGACCAACGGCACGGCGTACACCAACACGCAGATCGCCCAGCTGGCGCGCACGATGGCCGCGATGACCCTCGCGTACTATCCGCGCACGCCGGAAGAGAATGCCTCGGTGGATTGGGCGGCCGTGTCGGCGCTCGCCGCCGGCGGTATCTCGTCGGGGTCGAAGTTCGATTTCAACTTCACCGGCGACGGCTGCAGCTCGTGGTGCCACGAAATTCTGTACTGGTTCAACGCCTTCGACGGCGGTCGCGTGAGCACGCGCGTGGCGAACCTGCTCGATCCGGTCACGCAGAAGACGCCGTACCCGGCGGGTGGCAATGCCCGTCCGAATTCGGCCGACAAGCGCCTCGGTGACGGTTCGTTCGGTCCCGATGACGAGGACTTCGCCGGCTACTTCGGCGTCGTGCCCCGCACGGCCAACGCGGGTACCGACTTCGTGTACTCCACGGAAGAGATCTTCCGCCCGGATCGTGGTATGTACCACCAGTCCAACATCGGTCACGTGCGCTACGATCGCTCGGGCGAGCAGTCGCCCAACGCCATCTACGGCGGATTCGGCGTGGCGCCGGTCATCACCCGTCACCAGAACGATCTGGTGTGGGCCGAGGCCGAACTGCGTCGCTCGGGTGGCAACCTCACCACGGCCGCGAACCTGATCAACAACACCCGCGTGGACCGCGGCGGCCTCTCGGCGGCCACGGCCGGCGAAGGGCAGGCCTCGCTGCTGCAGAAGCTGATCTACGAGCAGGAAGTCGAACTGCTCGGACTCGGCGCCGCGCCGTTCTACCAGCGTCGTCGCGTCACCGGCGGTCTCCTCGTGGGCACGCCGCGTGAAATGCCGGTGCCGGCCAAGGAGCTCGCCGTGAAGAACCAGGAGTTCTACACGTTCGGCGGCACGGGTATCGCCAACAGCCCGACCCCGCCGTGATCCTGCGGGATCGGCGGTTCTGATGAACACAGAGAGGCCGGACGCACACGCGTCCGGCCTCTCTGGTATTTCGCCCCCGGATCCGGTTTCTTGCGCGCATGACCGCTGCCCGTGTTCTCCCCCGCGCGCTGCTGGCCGGCGCGCTGCTGGCCTGTCGCGACCGTTCCGCGGCCTCGCTGGTGCGCCCAGCATCGCCGCCATCCGTTCCCGAAGCACTGGCCCTCGTGCTGGCGGCGCAGGGGGAGCGCTGGGAGGGGCGTGCGGCGGGCGACAGTGCCGTACGGCTCCTGATCACCACCCGCGCGTCCGATCGCCCCACGGCGCATCTGTGCGGGCATCTGGCCACACGCAGCGACGCCGCCACGGCCATCCCATTCGGGCTGCCGATCGACACCCTGATGCCGCCGCTGGCGATTCGCCTCGTGGAGGGCGACAGTGTGACCGGCCTGCGCTATCTCGTGCCCGGCGTGCGCGGCCTCTACGTGTTCGAAGCGCTGAGTCGCGACGGTACGCGGCGCATCAGCGTCCGCCTGCCGGTCACCAGCGATCCCGCGCGGCCCATTCCGGTGGGCGCGCCGGACTCGGTGATTGAGCAGTCGCTCACGCCCGATCCGCGGCAGCTTGATCGCCTCATGCAGCAGCTCCGTCCCGGCACCGCCGGCGGTCCCGACCTCGCCACACGTGCCGCCGCGCTCCCCGAGGCCGACTCGGCGCGCGCGATGGCGGTCCCGCTCGTGCGCGACTACCCCGACCAACCGCTGCAGCTCGATGCGGCGTGCCCGCAGGCCACGCTGTTGCTGCCGGTGCTCGCCCGTGTGGACCAGAAGCTGCGAGTGCCGGTGCGCGCCGGTGACCGCGTCGAGGCGCGCGCGCTGCTCCCCGAGGGCACGGTGCAGCTGTCGTTCGACGAAGCGCCGCCAACGGGGCCGCCGCCGGCGCTGCGGCAGTCCGTGCCCGAGGCCACGATTACCGCCCCCACGGATGGGCGGGTCTCGCTCCGTGTGCGGGTGCAGGTGGTGCCCCGCGTCCAGGCGTCGGAGCAGGCCGTGGTGATCTCGGTGGGGCGCCGGCGTGCGGTGACGCCGACGTCCCACTGAGCCTTAGCGCTGCACGGCGCCCGCGGCGCCGGCCCGTCGCGGGTCGGCACCGGCGGTGACCACCTTGCCATCCATGCGCACCGCTGCGCCGTAACCCTCGCGCAGTTCGCCGGGGAGTGACACGAAACTAAGCTCGTAGCCCAGGGCGCGCAGGCGCGCGATCACCGTGGGTGAGAAGCCGTCTTCCAGCTGCAGCGTGTAGGGCACCGGCGTGGATGGCGTTGCACCCGCCGCACCGCCCGCTCCACCACCGCCGCCGCCCGGCAGATAGCGCGGCAACTCGAGTGCCGCCTGCGGTCCCAGGTTGTAGTCGAGCACACCGAGCAGTGTCTGATACACTGCCGAGGTGATCCACGCGTTGCCGGCGGCTCCCACCGCGACGAACGGCTTGCCGTTCTTGTAGGCAATGGTGGGCGCGAGCGTGCTGCCGTGACGCGCGAAGGGGAGGCGCGAGCCGTACTGCGTGGGGTCGGTGCCGTAGCTCGTGAGCTTGTCGTTGCTCAGGAAGCCGAGCCCCGGCGTGACGTAGAAGTTGCCGCCCCACGTGCCGAGCGTTTGCGTGACCGACACCGCGTTGCCCTCGTTGTCGGCCACCGCAAACGACGTCGTACCCGCCGCGTGGCAGACGGTCATCTCGGCGGCGTGTTCGTCGCCGCACGGCGATTCCGCCGCCGCGACGTCGAGCGGTGTGTTGGCGGGCTTGGCCGGCGCCACCGTGGGCGTCGCCTTCGGCAAGCAGGGCAGCGTATCACCGCGCACCGACGCCGGCGTGAGCGCCTTGTCGGCATCGAAGCAGCGCCAGCGCAGGCGCGCCGTATCCTTGTCCACGATGGGCGCCACATCGATCGGCCACATGGCCGGATCGGCGATGCGATTGCGCGACGACGGCACCAGGAACCACGCCGAGAGCGCCGCGTGCAGCGACGCGGGATCGTCGGTGTAACGTTTGGCCCTCAGCGACGGGGCAGGCGACTGCTCCAGCAGGTTGAGTCGCGCCACCAGTTCCGCGCCACCACTCACCGGCGGTGCGCTCGAGTAGATCGTGTAGTTGCGATAGGTGCCGCTGATGGATTCACGTTCGGGGGCGAAGTAGCGCGCGAGATCCGACAGCTTCATCGCGTTACCCTTGCCGCGGATGTCGTTCACCCACTTCGCCGCCACCTCGCCCTTGTAGAAGCCGTCGGCCCCCTTGGCGGCGATCTGTTCGAGTACCCACGCGAGATCGGGATTCTTGAGCGAGTCTCCGGCCACGAGCGGTTGCCCGTTGCGGAAGAACAGGGCGCGGCTGCCTTCGTACTTGGCAAAGTGTTCGCGTTCGGTAGCCAGCGTGGTGGCGAGTCCCTGACTCACTTCGTAGCCGTTGCGCGCGGCGTGAATGGCCGGGGCCAGCAGGTCGGCCCACGGCACCTTCTTGCTGCCGTACTTCTGCCACGCCGTGTACATGCCGGCCACGGTGCCCGGCACGTTCACCAGCACCGGGCCGTCGCTGGGGTAGCGTCCGTTCACCAGCAGCGACGTGTTCGTGAGGCCCCCCTCTTCGGGCACGCGGCTCATGAATTCGATCACGGTGGGCGTGGCGCGGCTCTTGAGCGCGATCACCATCTCGCCGTAGCCGGCGATGCCGCTGGCATCGGGTTCGACTACGCCGAGGGCAAAGCTAACGGCCACGGCGGCGTCGATGACGTTGCCGCCGCGGCGCATGATCTCGAGCCCCGCTTCCGTGGAGACGGGATGCGCGCTGGAGACCGCCGCGCGTCCGGTCGCATCGGCGCGTAGCGCCGGGCGCGCCTGTTGCGCGTCGTAGAGCACCTGCTGCAGCATGCGGTCATCGGTGGCCGCGATCGCACGCGGACGGTGCGACGTGCGAACGGCCTCCCACTGCGCGCGACGCGAGGCCGCGTCGGCCCCGCTGAAATACGTACGCGCCAGTCGCTCCCACAGTCGGTCGAAGGCGGCCGCGTTGCGCTCGGCGCGCGCATCGGGCACGGCGGTCACCGCGGCCGTACGACCGGCATCGGGTGCCGCCGGTGCCGGAACCCGCACCATCATGCCACCACTCGCGGGTGAGGCCGCTCCGACAAACCGCTCGGTGGCGCTGCGGTCGAGTCCACGATCGGGATCGCCGTTGTAGCTCACCACCACCTCCGCAAACTCGGCAATCGTGATAATCGTGCCGTCGGGCGACCAGTCCACGTCGCCGTGCGTCTTCGACACGAGATTGCTGTACGCGCCATCAGGCGCCACCGCGTACACGCCGCTGCGCATCGAGATCGCGAGTCGCCCATCGGGCGACCAGTCGAGCGCCTCCACCGTGGCATCGCTGCTCGCCGTGGTCGACGTGCCGTTCGCCACCGGGCGCACAACCACGCGGCGCCCCGCTTCGTTGATCACGATGAAGGCGATGCGCGTGCCGTCGGGTGACAGCTTCGGTGCGCGCTCCGTCTGCTCGGTGCTCGAGAGACGCTTCTCGGTGCCGTCGGCATCGCGCAGCCATACCCGTGTGGCGCCACCGCTGCCGCGCACGAAGGCGATCCGGCCATCGGGGCCGACACTCGGCGCCATCTCATGCGCCACACTGGTGGTGAGTCGTACCGCCGTGCCGCTCGTGCCCACGGGCATACGCCACAGATCGTAGTGGCCGGTGCAATCCGACGCGTACACGATGGCGCTGCCATCGGTGGTCCAGGCGGGATCCCGGTGCCACGCCGATCCGCTGGTGAGTCGCACCGCCGCCGCACCGGGTGCACGCTGCAGGTACAGCTGACCGTCGTGGGCGAACACGAGGGCGCCACTGGACGACACCGCCGGCTGACGCGCACCGCGAAGCCCCGTGCTGTCCGGCTGGACCGCAGCTTGAGCGGAGGCGAGCGACGCCGCGAGCAGCAGCGGCGAGAGAATCGACGGAAGGATCACGGACGGCGGGGAGTGGATGTGGTGGCGCGGCGCACGGTGATCGACTCGATCACGTCGCCTTCCTGGACACGATCGATCAGGTCGAGCCCGCGCGTGACGTTGGCGAATACGGTGTAATCGTGATCGAGGCGCATGTTGTCGACGAGGTTGACGTAGATCTGTCCGTCGCCGGTGTCGCGGCCGCGCGTGCTGATGCCGAAGCTGCCGCGGGCGTTGCGCGCGAGACCGACTTCATCGCGCATGAAGGTGTCGGTGATCGGATCGTATTCGTCGGCCCCGGGACTACCGCCCTGGATCACGAAGTTCGGCACGATGCGGTGGAACGTGAGGCCGTTGAACTTCCCCGCGTCGGCGAGCGTGGCGAAGGTGTGGACCGCCATCGGCGCCTCATCAAAGCGCAGGGCGATCTCCACGGTGCCGAGACCGCGAAGACGCATGGTGGCCGTCGCGCCATCGAGTCCCGCGAACTCCGCGGCGGCGGGGAAGGGGGCGGGCACATAGCGCGTGGTGACCGGCGCCACGGGTGTACCGGTGCGGCTGGTGAGCAGGCGGGCGGCGAGGGCGGCCACGGCCGGGTCACGATCGCGCAGGCGGTCGTACAGCCAGGGCGTGGTGGTGCCGTCGGCGATCTCGCCGATGCGTTCCAGCAGCGCGATGCGGGGATCACGCAGCGTGACCCGGTCCATCGCCGTGAAGCGCATGAACGACGCGCGCAACGGCATCAGCGATGCGGCCAGTGCCGGTGACCCTTTCAGGAAGGTGGCCGCCGCCAAGGCGAGACCGGCGTGCGTCTCCTCCAGTGCGCGCAGCGCATGGGCGGTGGTGTGCATGGCCGCGATGGCGACGTTCGGCTCGGCATCGGTCGCGAGCTGGCGCAACGTGGCGCTGTCCTGCACCACGCGCGCCACCTGCGCCGCGTACACGCGCGCCTGCCAGGTGCGTGCGGCGGCCAAGCGCGGTAGCACGGCGCGGGCGCGCGCCGGTGCCACGCGGGCCAGCGCCACCGCCGCGTGCGCCTGATGCCGCCACGAGGTGGACGGCGCCGCGGCGTCCTCGAGCGCCGCCAGCGACGGCGCGTCGGTGCACGCCTGCTCGCCCAGGAGGTCAATGGCCAACAGCGCCACATGATCGCTGCTGTCGCGGGTGTGGGCCGTGGCGCGTGCACAGGTGCCCGCCACGCGCAGCGCCTGCCAGCGCACCATCGGCGCGGCGTCATTGGTCCAGCGGCGCCCCAGTGCCACGGCCACGCGGCGCACCTGCGCGCTGCTGTCGCGCAGCGCGAGTGTCACGGTGGCCGAATCGCGGTCGCTTGCGGCCGTGAGCGCCAGCAGCAGTAATTGCCGCGTCTCGGAGGCCGTGGTGGTCCGCACCGCTGCGCGGATGCCGCGCAGCACCGTCGCGTCGGGGGCGTGCGTGCGCGCCGTGCGGCGCAGCAGCGATTCGAGTCCGCGGGCCGCACCAGCGCGCACCACGGGATCGGGCTCCTGCAGGCCCGCCACGAGCACGCGTGCCGCGGCCGCGTCCGTGGCGCGCCGGACATCAGCGGCGGTCGTGCTGTCGGTCGGGATGCGCCCCACGGTTTCGAACAGCACGGCCCGCACCGAGGGGTCGCGCTCACTCACCAGCCGCGCGGCGAGATCCGTGCGCGCCCGCATCTGGCCCAGCGCAGTCACGGCCTCGCGCCGCACGCTCACCGCGGGGGACGACAACAGGGGCACCACGCGAGGCGCGAGGGCCGGCTGCTCGATCCGCCCCAGCGCGCGGACGGCCACGCGCTGGAGCGCGGTGTCCGACCCCACCAACGCGGCGTCCAGCGCGGCATCGAGGGTACGCGGATCGGTGCCACGCGCGTGCTCCGCGCGGAGCAGGTCGAGCAGGGCGGGGCGCGGCAGCGGCTGCGCCGCCTGCAGTAGGAACGGGACCAACAGCCACATGACGGACATCCTGGAGAGGGTCGACGCCCAATATGCGTGGCCCCCGCGAACACTGCACGGGCGCGTGACGTATTCTCCCGCAGCCCCGTGTGTTTCCCCTTTCCTCTCTGGAGTCTCCATGTCGTCCGTCGGGCTCGTCCCTTCGTCTCTCGCCCCGCTGACCGTGACGGCGCTGGTGTGCGCGCTGGTCTCGGCGGCGCCCGCGGTCCCGCTGTCGGCTCAGGGATCCGCGAAAACCAACCAGTACGGCAATCCGGCCACGGTCAAGCCCGCGCCCACGGCCGCCGCGATCACCGTCCGCGACCTGCAGATTCGCCTCTATCAGTTTGCCGACGATTCGATGCTCGGCCGCCAGGTGGGCCGCGTCGGCAACCGGAAGGGAACCGATCTGATCGCCGCCGAGGTGAAGCGGCTGGGGCTGCTCCCCGCCGGCGACAACGGCACGTATTTCCAAGTGCTGCCGTACCACCTGCGGAAGTTCACCGAGCATTCGCGGCTGACCGTGGACGGCAACCCGATCGCGTGGAATACCGATTTCGTGGCCGTGCCGGGGACACGCGCGCCGCGTGCCATTGCCGGCGCGGAGGTGATTTTCGGCGGGACGCAGGGCGACTCGACCACCCAGATCTCCGCGGCCGATGCCGCGGGACGTTTCGTGGTGCTCCTGCCCAATCCCAACGGTCCCCGTGGCGGGCAGGGGCCGGCCTTCGCGGTGCGCGGCGGCGGGGCGCCGGCGCGCTCGCGGTTTGACGACGCGGCGGCGGTGGCGACGATCGATCTCGACGCGCTCACCATGGCCCAGCGCGTCGCGCTGAATGACCCCACGGTGGCCACCTCCAGTGCGCCGCCGCGCGGGGCGCCGGCCGCGGCCCCGGGGGCCGCGCGGGTGCCGGTGGATTCACTCGCGCTGCTTCGGCAGCAACTCGCGGCGGCACAGCCGCAGCCCACGCTGCGCCTCACGCGAGACGCGGCCGCCCGGCTCTTCCGCCGCGCGACGCTGGACGGTCTGGCGGCGGGGATGCGCGGCGGCACGGTCACCGCGTCACTCGACTTCGTGGAGCTCCCCACCGACTGGGCGCGCAACGTGGTGGCGGTGGTGCCCGGTAGCGACCCGACGCTCAAATATCAGTATGTCGCCATCGGTGCGCACAACGACCATGTGGGCATCACGACGCCGGTGGACAAGGACTCCATCCGCGCCTTCAACATCATCAAGAACCGGCTCCTGCTAGCGAACGACATGCAGGGGCTCGGCCCCGACATCCTGACCACGATCCGCGTCAACATGGACAGCATCCGCAGGGTGCATCCCAAGGCGCGTCTCGATTCGATCAACAACGGCGCCGACGACGACGGCTCGGGCTCGATGGGGGTGCTCGAAATCGCCGAGGCGATGATGGCGATGCCGGTGAAGCCCAAGCGCTCCACGCTGTTCATCTGGCACACGGGTGAAGAGGGCGGACTGGTGGGTTCGGCGTTCTTCACGCGCAATCCCACGGTGCCCATCGACTCCATCGTGGCGCAGCTCAACGTGGACATGATCGGCCGCGGCCGTGCCGAGGATCTGCCCGGTGGTGGTCCCGATTATGTGGGCGTGGTGGGCTCGTTCTTCGACTCGAAGGACCTGGGCGAAACCGTACAGACGGTGAACAGCAAGCAGAGCAAGCCGCTCACCTTCGACTACAAGTTCGACGAGCCGATCGCGTGGAGCGGCTACAACAACATCTACGGCCGCAGCGACCACTTCAATTACGCGCAGCAGGGCGTGCCCATCGCCTTCTTCTTCACGGGGCTGCACGGCGACTACCATCAGCGCAGCGACGAACCCGAGTTCATCGACTATCCGCACTACGCGAAGATCGCGAACTACATCAAGTCGCTCGTCGTGGAGGTGGGCAACGGCCCGCGCCCGCGTCTCAACGGCACGCGCCCGGCCAAGCCGCGGGTGATCGTGCCGTAACGTGCGTGTCGGTGTCTGGTGCGCCGGCGCTCAGCGCGAGAGCGCTCAGCGCGAGAGCGCTCAGCGCGAGAGCGCTCAGCGCCGGCGTGACAGACGCAGCGAGAAAATGTGCGAGTTCATGCCGGGGTTGGCCCCACCCATGCTGGCGTTGGAGAGGTGGTGCAACTGGTACCCCACGGCGAGCGCCTGTCGCTCGCCGACGTGGCGCTCGAGCCAGAGGCCGGGCGCCACGGTGAAGTTGGCCTGCGTGGCTTTGCCGTACGGCACAACCTGTGAAAACCACGCCACCCCTGAGGTGACATTCACCAGCAGGTGCGTGCGCCCGCTCAGGGCGAACGCCGCCTCCGCCCCGAGCGGCGCTACGCCGATACCGTAGCCGTCGCGGATCTGGTAGCGCGCCAGCCGCACGGGATCGCCGGCTTCGGCGGCATCGGTCGCCGCCGTCGGGATCCGGTTCGGCGGCGCCCCCGCCGTGACCAGCATCACGGGGGTCAGTTCGCCCAGCCACGCCACCTGCATGGGGCCCACCGTGAACAGCGGGCGCGATGTTTGCACCGCGACGGTGCGGAACCGGCCGTCGATCACCTCGTTGTGCGAGGCGGTGCGGGTGGCCACGGCGCCGCTCACCACGACGTTCACGTGCGGCCGCTGCGGCGAGTCCTGCGCCCGCCCCACGGCCGGGAGGAGGGCGGAGAGCGCCGCGAGGACCGCAACGATGGGCGTGGCACGAACGGGCGTGACACGAACGGGCGTGGCCAATACCGGCGTGGCACGAAGCGGGGACGGGCCCGCGCGAAACATCAGCGTTGAGTAGATCACAATGGGGCAATTATTCACGCAGGCGGCCTCATGCGACAGGGGGGCGTCGCGCCCGATGGCACGCGGAACCCTTTGCCCGCCGGATCGCTTGTGTAGGCATGCGATTCCCCCTCTCTGATGTCGTCCGTGGCGTGCTCGTGGCCGCCGCGCTGCTCGGCGGCACCTCGCCCTCCCGGCTGGATGCCCAACCCACGGGCTCCATCACGGGGCGGGTAATCAGTGCCGCCACGCGCGAGCCGATTCCGCGGGTGGCGGTGCGGGTGCCGGCCACGGCCCTCGCCACGGTCTCCGATTCGGTGGGCCGGTTCGTGTTGCGCGGCGTGCCGGTGGGCATCACCCGTCTCGAGCTGCGGCGGCTCGGCTTTGCGCCCCTCGTGCGCAGCGATGTCGTCGTGCGCGCCGGCGGCGGCGCCGACCTGACCATCGAACTCACCCCCGTTGCCGCCGAGTTGGCGAGCGTGTCGGTGGCGCCCTCGTATTTCCCGCCGTTGCCGCCGGCGTCGTTTCCGGTGTCCACGCAGCGCTTTGGCGCCGAGGAAGTGCGCCGTGCCCCCGGCGTGCAGGAAGACGTCGTGCGCGCCGTCAGTGTGCTCCCCGGTGTCGGCGTCACCAGCGCGGGGCGCAACGACCTCGTGGTGCGCGGCGGGGCCCCGTTTGAGAACCTGTTCACGGTGGACGGCATCGAAGTGCCCAACATCAACCACTTCGGCACGCAGGGCTCCACCGGCGGTCCGCTGTCGCTGATCAACGTGGCCTTCGTCGAAGACGCGGCGCTGTCCGCCGGTGGCTTCGGCGTGCGCTACGGCGACCGGACGGCCAGTGTCACCGCGATCCGGTTGCGCGAGGGCTCCCGTGAGCGTGTGGGCGGGTCGGTCAACATCTCCGCGACGGGCGGCGGCGCGTACGTGGAAGGACCGCTCGGGGATCGCGGTTCGTTCCTGCTGGGCATGCGTCGCAGCTACCTCGATTTCATTTTCGAAGCCGCCGGCTTCGGCTTCATTCCGAAATACCGCGACCTCACCGGCAAGGCCGTGTGGCGTCCCACGGCGCGCGATCAGCTGTCGGCGGTGCTCATCGGTGCGCAGGGCACGGTCACCTTCAACAACACCACCGACGAGAACCGCTTCGAAAATTCGCGCGTGGTGGCGCCGCAGCAGGATCAGTATTTCTCGGGGCTAATCTGGCAGCGCACGCTGTCCAAGGGATTGCTCACCACCACGCTCGGTCGCACGTGGACACGCTACGCGACCACCCAGAACGACTCCGGTGGTCCGGACCGTGCGCCGTCGGTGGTGTTCGCGGCCAACACCACCGAGGGGGAGCAGTCGCTGCGCACCGACCTGCAGTGGCAACTCACACCGCGCGTCGAGCTCGAGACCGGCGTGGTGGCCAAGTACGGCTCCGACCTGCGCTACGACCTCACGGTCCCGGGGGCCTTCCGCCGTGATGCCGGTTTCGTGGCGCGGCCGTTGCGGCGCGATACGTCATTCACGGCCACGCGTGGCGCCCTGTACAGCCAGGCCACGTCGCGCGTTGGCGAGCGGCTGCGCCTCACGCTGGGGGTGCGCGGTGACTGGTATGGCTATCTGGGCAACGCCTTGCGTGCGGCCCCCCGGGCAAGCGCCGTCTGGCAGCATGATGCGCGCACCACGGCCTCGGTGTCGGCCGGTCGCTACTGGCAGCCGCCGCAGTTCATCTGGCTGGTAGGCGACGCGTCAAACGCCGCGCTCCGTCCCTTTTCCGCCGACCAGCTCATCGCAAGCGTGGCGCGGACTCTGCGCGACGACGTGAAGGCGCAGCTGGAAGTGTACGGCAAGCGGTACGGCCGGTATCCGGCGCGTCGCTTCCGTCCGCAGGCCGTGCTGCAGCCATCGGGCTTCGACGACGCCACCAACGACATTCCCTTCGGCCTCGAGCCGCTGGCGAACCTCGGCCGTGGCACGGTGATCGGTGCCGAGCTGCTGCTGCAGAAAAAGCTGTCGGAGATTCCGGTGTACGGGCTGGTCACCGTGAGCGCCAATCGCACGCGCTTCGCCGCCGTGGATGGCGTGGAACGTCCGGGCGCCTTCGACGCGCCGGTCGTGGCCAATGTGTTGCTGGGCTGGCGTCCCAGTGCGAAGTGGGAACTGTCCACGCGCATGCGCACGGCCACGGGCTTGCCGACCACGCCGTTCGTGGCCGGTGGTGTGCGTGAAGGGACGTTGGATTTCACGCGCTACAACGAAGGCGCGCGTCTGCCGCAATTTTTCTCCCTCGACGCGCGGGTCGATCGTCGCTGGCAGATCGGACGCACGCAGCTCATCACGTATCTCGACGTGCAGAACGCCACCGCGCGACAGAACGTGAGCGCGGTGGCGTGGAATACCCGGCTGCGTTCGCCGGAGCGTCAAACGTCGATTGGCGTGCTGCCGAGTATCGGGATCGACTGGACGTTCTGATCCGCCGAGGGCGCCCTCAGCGTGCCTTGCCCGTGTGGTTGAGCACCAGCCACAGCGTGCCGTTCTGTTCGTTGGTCCGTGCCCGCGGCACGGCCACCCATTGCTGCAGCCAGAGCACGTCGAGCCGCTGCCGCGCGGTGAGCGGGATACCGGCCCCCACCGAGAAGCGGTTCTGGTCCACCGAGGCACCGCGATCGGAGCCGGCCAGTCCGATGAACAGATCATTCTGTGCAATGGCCAGCACCGGCTGTCCGGCGCGCGTCAGGCCGGCCAGCGGGTGCTGGACGCGCAGGAGATACCGGGTGCGCTGCGCGAATCGCGAGGCACTCAGCGAATCACCGCCGGCCCCGTTGGGGAGCACGTCGACCAGCCACCGGTGTTCGAACCGGTAGCGATGCATCACGTCGAGCCGACCCAGCCGCTGATTGAACTGCGCCAGATAAAACAGCTGACGGTCGCGCAGCGGTCGCGCCGACGGCACCTCGCCGTAGGGCGCCGTGGCCACATAGTTCAATCCGACGCCCAGGCGCAGCCCCGGCGTGACGCGGTAGGTCAGGGTGCCGCGCGTCAGGAGCTGTTGCGGCTTGGCGCCGCCGTCGGTGCGTCGCCATTGCACGTCGCTGAGCACCGCCCAGCGGGCCGACAGGGGCTGATCCACCACGGCGGCCACCCACAGATGCTCCTGCCGCACCGTCCGCCACGGCGTGGCGCTTTGCGCCTCGCTGTTCGGCGCGGCGACGACATGGGCGGTGGCGAGGGTGATGAGGGCAGATCGGATCAGCGCGGGAGCACGGAACGGCACGGGACGACGGGCTGGTGGTGACGACGGAGACAACCGAACGTCGAAGGTCGCCCGTTGCTCCGCCGTTCGGGAGGGATGGGACGGCGAATCACGCCACGATATCTTCCGACACCTTCCCGTTGCCTCACCCGCGCCTGACGGCGCGCCCCGAGACCCTCATGACCGACCCGACGCCCACGCCGACGCCCCACGACCTGTCCGATGCCGCTGCCGGCCATGTGGAATTCCCGGTGGCCACGCCGGTCGATCTGCAGCGGCTCGAGCGCGTCCGGATGGATCTGCTGCGCGTGCATCGCGCACTGCTGGAGGCCGAGCGCGCCCGCTACGAAAAGGTGCGCGGCCGCATCGCCAACAACAGCGCGTTCCTGCAGCTCGTGATCAACGATCCCTGGTTTGACTGGCTGCGCCCCATGGCCCAGTTGGTGCTCCTGATCGACGAGCGCACGTCGGACAAGAAGCAGCCGCTCGGCACCGCCGAGGCCGTGTCGCTGTTCGGTCGCGCCCGCAGCCTCCTGCGGGCGGACGCCGACGGGGATGCGTTCCAGCGCCTGTTCTACCAGGTGGTGCAGACGTCGCCCGAGCTGGCCGTGCTGGCCCGTCAGGTCGCCACGGGGCTCGCCAGCGCCTGAGCCACCGCGTCGTCGGCCACGTGGGTAGATTGCGTGGTCCCCGCCGCCCCTCCAGCCCGCCGCCATGACGTTCGCTGTTCGCCGTGTGTGTGAGGCGCTGCTGGTCAGCGCCGCGTGTGCTGCGCTCTCCGTGCTGTCGGCGCAGTCCGCCGGTACCGCGAAACAGCCGCCGCCGCTGCCGCCGGACTTGCCGGCGTTCGCGCCCGTGCCCACCACGTTCGAGGGGCTGTTTGCCGAGCGGGACGCGCGCGCGCTCGATGTGCTGGGCTATCTGCGGTGTATCGAAGCCACCGTGGCCGCGCTGCGCGCCGGCGTGCTGGGCGGCGTGGAGCGGGGCTGGTCGCTCACCTGTCTCAAGCAGGGCACCGAGTGGCGCGGCATTTTCGGTGAGCTGACGGACACGCCGCCCGGGATGCGCGTGCGCGTACAGTACGCGCTGCGCGACGGCGGGCTCGCGGGGGTTGCCGACCGCGGCGCCGTGGGGCGCGGCATGGTGGTGCGTGATCCGGTGGATACGGCGCGCGCCGCCGGGACGGCCCGCGCGCTGCTGCGCGGTCTCGCGGCCACGGTGCCGGGCAATGGCATCGGCCAGTTCATCCCCGTCACGCTGGCGCAGAAGAAT